>NZ_JBSFWK010000007.1:0-297546 GCF_053594815.1 Streptomyces sp. NPDC002577
ACAAACGCTCACCCGCAGGCGACTTGACCTGCCCCACCCTCGCCACACCACAACCAACGAGGGCAGGACATCTAAGTCACCGGCATTGGGCCTAGGCCTCGGGCTCACCATGGCAGCGCAGAAGTGGGCCCGGAGGCGGAGGCTGTGGTGAGGGTCGTCAGCTTCCGGTCTCCGGGCCTATGGGCGTCGCTGTGTGGGCCTGAGCATCGTGTCCGCCAAGGGCATCTCCCTTCGTCGGGCCTGTGTGCCGTAGCGGTGTCGTCAATCGCACTCCCTTCTTCGCCGGTGCGTCCGAATCCGCTACCAATCGCAACTCCCTTCGATACGAGCTCCCTAGGCGACAGCGGCGCCCGCGAGCAGTTCGAACCGCACGACCTCGTCGAACCGCACGACCTCGCCCACGGCCGTCGTGCTGCTGCCCCAGCAGTGGGAGAGCAGCTCCAGGCAGGTGCAGGTGGCCCACTGGGGGGCCGGGCCACGCTGCGGGGTGCGGCGACGCGGTGCGATGGTGAGTGTCGAGTTCATGCCGTCGGTCCGTGATGCGTCCGAGGGGCCGGGATGACGCGCCCGTCGGGTTGGATCTCGCCGTCATCGGTGAAGACCACCACGCCGTTGCACAGCAGGCTCCAGCCCTGCTCCGGGTGGGTGGCCATCATCCGTGCCGAGCCGTGGTCGGGGGCGTCGGCGCGTGGGCACGGAGGTAGGTGGTCGCACATGGAACGGGCCTTCGTGGTCCTCCGCCGACCGGCGGAATCTTCCGGGAACGCAGTCAGCATCGTCCGCGCCGCGGAGCCCGGGGAGGGGAGAAATCCCCGAATGGGTACCTGACCCGCCGTGGGTAGATCATCCACCGTCGTCGACGCGGAGTCACGCACCTCTCACCCTGGGCTTCCGCATCCGGTCGGTCGCCCCGCGGTCACGGGTACGAAGGAGCAGCGTCGTGCAGCGCCCGTCCGACGGCCGCGTCCGGCGCCAGCTGCGCCCCCGACCGGAACACATCCTCGTACGCCTGCTCCCCGAGATCGTCGAGCAGCCGCGCCGCTGTCTGCTCGTGCCCGGCGGCCAGATGCCGGAAGCCCGACAGCGACGTGCCGATGGAACGCCACATCGCGGCAGCGGAGCCCAGCATCCGGGCGCTGGATTCGGGCTGCCCGGACGAGGCGGCGAACCAGGCAAGCACCTCCAGGCACTGCGCCATGCCCCATCCGTCCTGCACGGACCACCGCGTGCGCAGAGCGTCTCGTACGAGATCGGTCCCGCGCCGCGACTCGCCCTGGCTCCAGGAGTACAGACCCAGCGCCCACAAGGCGTACGAGCGGGCCCACTGGGCGCCGGCCTCCTCGCACAGCGCCAGACACTCCTCGCCGAAGAGGGCGGCCCGGTAGTCGCCGTTGAGGGCGCAGGCCATGGTGAGCTGATAGAGGCAGGTCATCACGCCGTTGCGGTCACCGGCCGCCCGGTGGCCCGCCAGCGCCTCCTGCAGGAGGCGCCCGGCCCGCGGGAAGTCGCCCTCGTACAGTGCGAGGACGCCGAGGTGCTGTGTGCACCTGGTCCGGGTCGGGGCATGGTCGAGGCGGAGCGCCAGCGTCCAGCACTCCTCGAGCCGCGGCTGCGCCGATGCGGTGTCGCCCTGGGCCGTCGCCAGCCAGGCGTCCACCCACAACGCCCGGCCGCGGGCCACGGTCTCCTCGGGCGCGAGCCGCAGCAGCCTGCCCAGCCAGTGGCGGCCCTCGCTGAGATGTCCGCCGCAGATCCAGTGCGGCCACAGCGCCGCGGCGATCTCCAGACCCGGTCCGGCCTGTGTGGGATCCGAGCAGCAGAAGTCCAGGGCCGCCCGGATGTTGGAGTGCTCGCTGCGCAGCCGGGCCAGCCACTCCTGCTGGCGCGGGCTCAGCCAATCGGCCTCCGCCCGGCGGGCCAGCCGGTGGTACCAGTCCCGGTGGCGGCGCTGCAGTGCGGGCCCGAGGCCGAGCCGGGCGAGGCGGTCCGCGCCGTACTGCCGGATCGTCTCAAGGAGCCGGTACCGCACCCGCTCCCCCTGCTCCTGCCGGACCAGGATCGACTTGTCGACCAGCCCTGACACCAGGTCGAGGACATCGTCGCGGGCGATGCCGTCCCCGGAGCAGACCTCTTCCGCCGCCTCCAGGTCGAATGTCCCGGCGAACACCGAGACCCGCGCCCAGAGGGCCCGCTCACCCGGGGAGCACAGGTCGAAGCTCCAGTCGATGGCCGCGGTGAGGGTCTCGTGTCGCGGCGGCGCCGCGGCCGCACCTGTCCCCCGCGCGGGCTCCAGCCGCTGGTCCAGACGGTTGAGGATCTGCTCGGCGGTGAGCGTCCGCAGTCCGACGGCGGCCAGTTCGATGGCGAGCGGAAGGCCGTCCAGCCGTCTGCAGAGCCGCACCACCGTGTCCAGGTTCTCGGGGCCCAGTACGAACCTTCGTACCGCCTCCTCGGCCCGCAGTGCGAAGAGCCTCACCGCTGCATAGTCGGCGAGGCGCTCCGGGCGGTACGGCACGTCGGGCGCAGGTACGGGCAGGGGCTCCACGCCCATCACCGACTCGCCCTCCAGGCGCAGGGGCTCGCGGCTGGTGGCCAGAACGCGCAGCCCTGGCGCCTCCCGCAGCAGCCGGTCGGTGAGCAGCGCGCAGCCCGTCAGCAGGTGCTCGCAGTTGTCCAGCACCAGCAGGGCCCGCTTGTCCCGCAGGTGGTCGACGAGCAGCCGCGTCGGGTGCGGCGCGGCCTGGTACCCGAGGCCGAGTGCGGCTGCGACCGTCTGCGGCAGCAGGCTGTCGTTGTCCAGCGGCGCGAGTTCGACCAGCCATACGCCGTCCGGGAAGGCCCCGCGGATCTGGTCGGCGACGCGGCGCGCCAGCCGGGTCTTGCCGACGCCGGCGACGCCGGTGAGGGTCAGCAGACGCGCGTCGGCGAGCAGCCTCCCGGCCTCGGACAGCTCCTGTCGGCGGCCGACAAGATCGGGTTCGCCGGGGAGGTTGCCCCTGTGCCGCATCGGCGCGTGCTCCGCCGCCATAGTGGTTTTACGTTAGGTCCGCCCAACGGACCGGGCAAATTCCGGTCAAATGGGGCAGAGCTTCGCTGGGACGCCTCCCAGGGCGGTGCGTGCCGGGCGGCCCGGGCATAGCCTTGAGGTGTCAGCCCGGCCTGAGCGGAGGAAACCCGCTGGCCGGGGCTGGTTAGAGGCATTCATGGGCACGGCGGCGACGAGCACTTCGGCGGGCGTACAGCCAGGCAGGCTCCCGGCCGAGTTGACCAGTTTCGTGGGACGTCGGCACGAGGCGGCCGACGTGAAGAGAATGCTGGGCACGTCCCGGCTGGTGACGCTCACCGGAGTCGGCGGGGTCGGCAAGACCCGGCTCGCGCTCCGCGTCGCCGACGATGTGCGCAGGGCGTTTCCCGACGGCGTATGGCTCGTGGAACTCGCCGCTCTGGGCGGTCCGGAGCTGCTCGTCCAGAGCGTCGCCGAGGCCCTGGAGATCCGGGACCACTCGTCCCGGCCGGCCATCGACGTCCTCACCGATCACCTCCGGGACAAGCAGGCCCTGCTGGTGCTGGACAACTGCGAGCACATGGTGGACGGCTGCGCGCTGCTCACCGACCGCCTCTTGCGGGAGGCGCCCTGGCTGCGCGTCCTGGCCACCAGCAGGCAGCCGCTGGGCATCGCCTGTGAGCAGAGCCTGCCGGTACCGACGCTGGAGCTTCCCAACCCCGGGGGCCGAGGGCTGTCCGCCGCCGCCCTGGCCCAGTGCGACGCGGTGCGGCTCTTCGTGGACCGTGCCGGGGCGATCCTGCCCGGCTTCACCGTCACCGAGGCCAACCGTGACGCGGTGGAACAGGTGTGCCGCAGGCTGGACGGGATTCCGCTGGCCATCGAACTGGCGGCGGTGCGGCTGAGAGCGCTCTCCGTGCAGCAGCTGCTGGACCGCCTGGACAACCAGTTCCGGCTGCTCACCACCGGTTCGCGGGCCGTGCTGCCGCGTCATCAGACGCTGCGTGCCCTGATCGGTTGGAGCTACGACCTGTGCACCGAACGGGAGCAGCTGCTGTGGGCCCGGATCTCGGTGTTCGCCGGGAGCCTCGATCTGCAGGCGGCCGAAGCGGTCTGCGCCGTGGACGGCCTCGCGGGCGAGGAGGTCCTTGACCTGGTGACCGGGCTGGTGGACAAGTCGGTGCTGCTCCGCGAGGAGCACCCCTCGGGAGTGCGTTACCGCATGCTGGAAACCCTCCGGCAGTACGGCAGGGAGAAGCTGGCCGAGGACGGCGAGGAGGCTGCCCAGCTGCGGCGGCACCGCGACTACTACCGGCGTCTGGCGGCGGACGCCCGCGCGGAGCTGTTCGGTCCGGGACAGGTGGCCTGGTTCTCCCGGCTCCAGCTGGAGCACGCGAATCTGCGGATCGCCCTGGAGTACAGCTTCGCCCAGCCCGACGAGGCGCCGGTCGGCCTGAGCATCGCCACCGACCTGCTCTACCACTGGATCACCAGCTACTACCTCGCCGAGGGGCGCCGCTGGCTGGACGAGGGGCTCACCGCATGCACCGAGCCCACCGAGGTTCGTGCCCGGGCACTTTGGACGGACGCCTGGCTGGCCATCATCCAGTCCGACACGGACGCCGCCGCCGCCATGCTGGAGGAGAGCCGCGACCTCGGGACCCGGCTCGGCTCGGACTCCCTCCTCGCCTACGTCGCGCTCTACTCCGGCATGGTCGCCATGTACCGGGGCGAGATCGAGTCTTCGATCAGGCTCTACAAGGACGCCGTGGCACGCCATCGGGCCACCGGCGATCCCGTCGGGCTCGCGCTGGCGCTGATCCGGCTCTCGCTCGCCTACTCCTTCTCCGGTGACTCACCGAGCGCCATCGCGCTGGGCGAGGAGTCGCTCCAGGTCTGCGACGCATACGGGGAGGGCTGGCACCGGGCGTACACGACGATGGCCCTCGGGATCGAGGTGTGGCGCCAGGGCGACACCGAGCGCGCGGCCGCGCTGGAGAAGGAGAGCCTCGCGTTCAACCGCTCGCTCGACGATCCGCTCGGTGTCGGGGTCAATCTGGAGGTGCTCGCCTGGATCGCGGCCACCGAGAAGCAGTACCGGAGGGCGGCGGGACTCCTCGGAGTCCTGCAGAGCATCTGGCAGGCGATCGGCGCGCCGCTCTCCGGATACGGGCACCTGGTGCACTACCACGAGGAGTGCGAGGCGAGCACGCGCCGCGGGCAGAGCGCGTCGGCCTTCGAGACGGCGTTCAGGCAGGGAGCCGGGCTGTCCTACGAGGAGGCGCTGGCCTACGCGCTCGAGGACAGGCTCCCGGCGACGGAACCGTCCGACGAGGCGGAGACGCCCTCACCGCTCACTCCCCGGGAAACCGAGATCTCCCACCTGGTCGCACAGGGTCTCAGCAACAAGGAGATCGCGGCGACACTCGTGATCGCCCAGCGCACGGCGGAGGGCCACATCGAGCACATCCTGAGCAAGCTCGGTTTCAACTCCCGCGCACAGATCGCGGTGTGGGCAGCGGAACAGCAACGGGCCACGGTCCCCGGCGACAGCTGACGGCCGGTGCCGGCTGACACGCCGGGTGCCAGGCCGCGACACGATGTGCGTGACCGCGTCCGGCAGGGCCTGACGTGCGGCGGGGCGGGGCCGGCCGGTGTCCGGCGGGCGCCGGGTGAGAAGACGATCACCCATCGGACAGGGGCGCGTGTGGACGCTGCTCTCCGAAGGCTGACGGGCGAGCCCCGCCCGACACTCATCCTTGTGCGATCTTGACGTTATTGCAAGTTAATCGCAATAAGCGAGTCGGGTGAAGCGCGCGATCAGACAGCCGCGAGGAAGCTCACGATCAGACAGGCCGCGACTCTGAGGACGCCCGCTGCGTGGGAATGAGGTGCGCCGGTGAGCGGCCCTCGTACGGTGTGCGCGCGGTGACCCGTGTCTGCGGGCCGCCAGCGGTGAGACGCTGCCACGCGGCGGGCAGCAGGACGGATCCCGCTGCCGCCGCCAGGCCGATCGTCCACCCCGCCGGGCCGAGCGGCCGGCTGCCGAAGAACTGGCTGAGGCCGGGGACGGCGACCACCAGCACGAGCGCCGCCAGCGATCCCACGGCCGCGGCGGCCACCACCGGGTCGCGGCCCGCGTCCGCGAGCGTCTGCAGCAGCTGCGACGCGACGAGGGCGACCAGGGCGACGGTGTCGGCCCGGCCTCGGGTACCGGTCGTCCGGGCGACGATCCAGGCGCTGCCCGCCGCGGCCGCGGTGATGGTGGCACGCAGTCGGATGTGGCGCGTGAGTGCCTTGCCGAGCGACGCCTCGGGGCCCTCCGCGAGCAGCCTTTCGGCACGGCCGGCCGGGGGCCGGGCCGCGATGGCCATCGCGGGCAGCATGTCCGTGAGGACGTTGACCAGCAGCAACTGACGCGCGTTCAGCGCGCTGCGTCCCGTCAGCAGGCTCGTCGCCAGGGTGAAGGCGATCTCCCCGAGATTCCCGCCGAGCAGGATGCCCAGTGCCTTGCGGACGGAACCCCACATGGCCCGTCCCTCGACGATGGCGTCGACGATGGTCTCGATACGGTCGTCGGTGACCACCACGTCGGCCGCCGCGCGCGCGGCGGGCGTCGCCCGGGAGCCGATGGCGATGCCGACGTCCGCGATGCGGATGGCGGGTGCGTCGTTGGCGCCGTCGCCCGTGACGGCGACGACCCGCCCTGCCGCGCGCAGTGCGGTGACGATACGTACCTTGTGGGCCGGCGTGACCCGGGCGAAGACCGCGACGTCCGGCAGTGTCCGGGCGAGGGCCGCGTCGTCGAGGGAATCGAGCTCGGCCCCGGTCATCATCCGCAGTTCCGCGTCGGGTTGCAGTTCGCCGGCGATCGCGGCGGCGGTGCTGGGGTGGTCGCCCGTGAGCATGACGATCCGTACTCCGGCCGCGGAAAGGCGGTTGACGCTCTCGGCGGCCGTGGCCCGCACCGGATCCGCCAGTCCGAGCAGGCCCAGCAGGCACAGCCCGTCGACGGCCTCGTCGACGAGAGCGGTCTGGTTCTGCGCGGCCTCCGGGGGCAGGATGCGCTCGGCGACCGCGAGGACCCGCAGGCCGCGCCGGGCATGGCGGTCGATCTCCTCGTCGATCCACTCGCGCAGCCGGTCGTCGAACGGTTCGGTGGTGTCGTTCCGGCGGACCCGGTCGCAGCGGGCCAGCACGACCTCCGGCGCTCCCTTGACGACCATCCGTGCCTGTGTGTCCGCCCGGCCGAGCACGGCGTGGTAACCGCGTCCCGGTTCGAACGGCAGCTCCGCCGCTCTCCGCCAGGTGTCCGAGGGCAGCCCGGCCGCCAATGCCGGGCTGGTGCCGAGCAGTTCGGCGCCTGCGGCGATGGCGCGGTCTGTGGGGTGCGTGAGCGTCTCTGCCGGACCCTCCGGACCCGCGAGAACCGCCGTGGCGACCACGCGGCGCAGCGCGGGTGTGAGCCGCTCGGGCGGTCGCCGTTCGAGACCGTCGGACACCTGCCGGAGGGTGATCCGCCCCTCGGTGAGCGTGCCGGTCTTGTCGAAGCAGAGCGCATCGGTACGGCCGAGCGCCTCGATGGTGGGAGCGCTGCGTACGAGCGTGTTGCGGCCGGACAGACGGCGGGCCGCAGCCAGTTCGGCGACCGTGGCGACGAAGGGAAGCCCTTCCGGTACGGCCGCGACGCACAAGCTCACGGCATTGCCGAGGGCTGCTCCCAGGGGCCGCATGCGCGAGAGATCGACGAGGAAGAGGACGACGCCCGATGCGATGGACAGCGGCAGGAACCAGCGGCCGAGGGCGTTCAGGCGGCGTTCCACGCCGCTTTCCGGGACCCCGGCCTCGGGCACCGCCTCCGCGGCGCTGCCCGCCTCGGTGGCGGCGCCCGTGGCGACGACCACGGCGAGCGCGCTGCCGGCCGCCACGGTGGTGCCCTGGTAAAGCATGGAAGTCCGGTCCGCGACCGCCCGAGCAGCCGTCGGCGCAGGCGACTTGGTGACGGGCTGGGACTCGCCGGTGAGGCTGGACTCGTCGACCTCGAGGCCCGTCGCGTGCACCACCCGGCAGTCGGCCGGGACCGCGTCACCGGCCAGCAGCTCGATCACATCGCCGCGTACCAGGCGGTCGGCGGACGTCTCCGTGACGCCGGGACGTCCGGCTCGGCGCAACCGCACCCGTGCCGCAGTCGCTTCGACGAGCCGGCCCGCCGCGCGCTCGGCCCCCACGCGCTGCGCCCCACCCACGAGTGCGTCGACACCGAGCACGCCGCCGATGAGCACCGCGTCGACGACGGAGCCGAGCGCCGCCGAGATGCCGCCTCCGATCGCGAGGATGGGTGTGAGCGGGTTGGCCAGCTCTTCCACGACCCTGCCGATCAGGGTGACGGCACCGGCCGGCCGTTCCGTCCCTTCGAGCTGGCGGCGCCGCGCGGCCTCGGCGTCGTCGAGTCCCCGGGACGACGTGCCGAGCCTCGCGATGACCTGGCGTACCGTCATGGCATGCCAGGGTGTGCGCTCGACACCGGCCGGGGCCGGACGGCCGCGCAACCGCCAGCCCACCCACGTCCCCGCCACCAGTCCGGCGATGGTCACGCCGTCCGCCACCAGACGGGCGCGCTCCCAGGCCCCGCGGCGCGGCACGGCAAGCGCGACGGTGGCGCCCACGAGCGCCCCGGCGGCTTCCATGCGGGCGCAGAGCAGGCTCAGTCTGCGCGCCTCCGGCATGGCGCTCAGCAGCAGGTGCGCCACCTGGGGCGGTGCGGCAACGTCCGCGTCCCACGGCACCTGGCGGGCTCCGGTCGTCACGCCGATGCCGAAGTCCGCACAGCCGAGGGCGCGGCGGGTCCGGGTGGTGACCACGGCGACACCGTGGCCCTCCTCCTGGAGGGAACGGACCAGCGCGGCCGTGCGGGTGCCGCCGGTGGGAACAGCCTCGTCCAGTCCGAACCTGCGGTGCAGCCCCGGCGCCCCTCCCACGAGCACAACCCGGCCGCACGCACGTGCCGCGTGCACCAAGTGCTCGGCGAGCGGGTGCAGTTGAGGGACCAGTCCGGCGACCGCAAGGGGGCTGCCGTGCCGGAGGACGAGCAGCACCCGCGCGCCCTCCTCGCCCCACTGTCTCGCCGATGCGGCTGCCTCCTGGGGCAGTTCGGCGTATGGCGAACCGGTTTCCTCGGCGGCATACGGCTGCAGCGCCCAGCCTGCGCGCTCCTGCGGCTGCGACGGGTCGGCGCCCTCTATCAACTCATGGACCCACGCATGGATTTCGTCGACGTCGGGACTGCCGGCCTCGCCGACGTCGGGATGACCGGCCGCCGCCCCTTCGGGCTGCTCTCCGGGCGGCGGCAGGCGTATCAGTGTCCCAACCGTCCAGGTGCCTGTGGCGAGCAGCCGGGCGTCGAGGACGACCGTGTCGATACGGTCGAGGCGGCGCAGCGCTTCGGGCCGCAGAATCAGCGCTCCGCGCGTGGAGGCGGTCTGTGCCACGGCGCACGCGAACGACTCCCGGCCGAATCTCGGGCTTCTCGGTGTGCCGGCGATCAGCAGGGCCAGCCCCCGGTCGTGGCTGAGCGTGCCGACGGCGGTGAGCCCGTACGCGGCGAGGGCGGCGGGGACGGCCACGTTGGCATAGCGCTCCCCCGGCCCGGGCGGCAGTGGAGCAGGCCGCTCGTAGGCCGGCGCCGCGTCATGGCGGTACGCACCCTCGCGGCCGGCCAGCCGCTGCGCCCAGTCGTGCCAGGCCTTGCGCCGGGCCTGGACCTCGACGTACCCGGCCCAGGCCAGGGCGGTGGCTACGGCGACGCCCAGCGGGCGGAACATCAGCGTCGTGGTGATCAGGTTCGCCGCGGCCCAGCCGCTCTCCGCGGCCGCGGAGCCGACTCTGCGGGCGACACCGTCGCGTACTCGCGGCGTGGCCTCGGCGAGCTGGATCGCCGCCGACGCAGCCGGGGGCAGGCCACGTATACCGATCGTCCGGCCCACCGCCGCCACGCCGAAGGCCACCATGCTCGCGCCGAGTTGGACGGCCGCACCGATCGCGGCCCGTGGGGCGCCGGGGTACCCGACGGCGCGGGGTGCCCGCTCGGCGTCGGCGCCGGCCTCGGGCCGGCCTGTTCCGTCTGCCGCCTCCGTGGCGGTGTCGGCGTCGGCTTCCGCGACGAGGCGGACAACGCCTTCAAGGTCGATTCGAGCCGGATCACAGCCGACGTACACACACCCGAGCGTCCCGTTGACCTCGGCGCGCCTCACTCCCGGTACGCCGGCCAGCCCGCTCTCCAGGTCTCGGGCCGCCTCGACCGTACCCGGCCGCCCCAGGTTGCGGACCTCGATCTGCACGCCGCCGGGGGTCTGCCATGCCTGTGCCGTGTGCGCCATCAGGCGCCCGAGCGCGGTCAGGCCCGCGGGCGCGGCTGCTGCCGCCCCCGTGACGCTCCGGACCGTCCCGGAAAGAAGTGACCGGATCACGCGGCCTCCATGGGCCGGCTGTGGTACCCCTCAGTGCCGCCCAGGGAGCGACACCCTCTCCCACCAGTATGACCTCGTCCCATCGGCACCGCCCTCCGACGGCACCGTCCTGCGCGGGCCGGACCGAACAGGCCGCTACTCGACCTTGGCCCAGTTGAGAGTGCGTTCCACGGCCTTCTTCCAGCCCTCGTACCCTTCCGCGCGCTGCGCGTCGCTCCACTGCGGATCCCAGCGCTTGGACTCCTGCCAGTGGGAGCGCAGTTCGTCCTCGTCCCGCCAGAAGCCGGTGGCGAGTCCCGCGGCATAGGCGGCGCCGAGCGCGGTGGTCTCGGCGACGACCGGGCGGCTGACCGGCACGCCCAGGGTGTCGGCCTGGATCTGCATGCACAGGTCGTTGGCCGTCACGCCGCCGTCGACCTTGAGCACGTCCAGATGGACACCGGAGTCCTGTTCCATGGCCTCCACCACGTCGCGGCTCTGATAGCAGATGGCTTCCAGAGTGGCCCGGGCCAGGTGGCCGTTGGTGTGGTAGCGGGCGAGGCCGACGATCGCGCCGCGCGCGTCGGAGCGCCAGTACGGGGCGAACAGCCCGGAGAACGCCGGGACGAAGTAGATGCCGCCACTGTCCTCCACGGTGGCGGCGAGCCGCTCGCTCTCGGCGGCATCGCTGATGATCTTCATCTGGTCGCGCAGCCACTGCACGGCGGAGCCGGTGACGGCGATGGAGCCCTCCAGTGCGTAGATGGGCGCACTGTCGCCGAACTGGTAGGCCACGGTGGTGAGCAGGCCGCTGCGTGACCGGACGAGTTCGGTGCCGGTGTTGAGGACGAGGAAGTTGCCTGTGCCGTAGGTGTTCTTGGCTTCGCCGGGTGCGAAGCAGACCTGGCCGACGGTGGCGGCCTGCTGGTCGCCGAGGACGCTCGTGATGGGAATGGCGGCCCGGAGCGGCCGCTGGGTGCGGGTGTGGCCGTACGCCTCGGCGTGGGAGGACGGATTGATGGTCGGAAGCATGGCCCGCGGGATGCCGAAGAAGGACAGCAACTCGTCGTCCCAGTCGAGGGTTTCGAGGTCCATCAGCATGGTGCGGCTGGCGTTGGTCACGTCGGTGGCGTGGATACCGCCCGCGGGCCCGCCCGTGAGGTTCCAGAGCACCCAGCAGTCGGTGTTGCCGAACAGGGCGTGTCCCTGCTCGGCGGCCTCGCGGACCCCGTCCACGTTCTCCAGAATCCACTGGATCTTGCCGGCGGAGAAGTAGGTGGCCGGCGGCAGTCCCGCCTTGCGGCGGATGACGTCTCCGCGGCCGTCGCGATCCAGCGCGGCGGCGATGGAGTCGGTGCGGGTGTCCTGCCAGACGATGGCGTTGTAGTACGGGCGTCCGTTGCGCCGGTCCCATACTACGGTCGTTTCGCGCTGGTTCGTGATCCCGATGGCGGCCAGGTCGGACGGCGACAGGTTTCCGTGCCGCAGGGCGTTCTGCATCACCGAGTTGGTCCGCTCCCAGATCTCCACGGGATCGTGCTCGACCCAGCCCGAGCGGGGCATGATCTGCTCGTGCTCCAGCTGGTGCCTCGCCACTTCGCCGCCGTCGTGGTCGAAGATCATAAAGCGGGTGCTGGTGGTGCCCTGGTCCACCGCGCCGACGAAATCCGCCATGGGTTACCGCCTCTCATCGGAGGATGCGCCGGATCCGGCGCCGACCGCTCAGGGAACCTCGTCAGGGACCCTCGTGGCTGGGGACGCTTCCGGTGGGCTGCCCTCCGGTGCCCTCGGGTTCTTCGGGGGGCGGCACGCGGCCCGGAGGCATTTCCTCCTCGTCCGGCAGGAAGCGGCCGACGACGGTCTTGTAGAACCAGGCGCCGATCAGGCCTCCGATGAGAGGTGCGACGATCGGCACCCACCAATACAAGACGTGGTATTGATCTCGCCACGCCAGGCTGTACCCGGTCATGTAGCTGGCGAGCCGCGGTCCGAAGTCACGTGCCGGGTTGATGGCGTACCCCGCCAGGGCGCCCCACGCCATGCCGATGGCCACCACGATGAGGCCGATGATGAACGGGGCGAGGTTCGCCTTCGGGGGCGTGTTCAGCAGATCCGTCACGGCGAAGATCAGCAGTACCAGGATGGCCGTGCCGATGATCTGGTCGCGGAAGGCTCCCCAGGTGCCGATCGGCAGGTTCGTGTTGCCGTTGGCCGGAAGGGTGGAGAACACGATCTGAGTCTTGAAGGTGTGGCCCGGGTCGGCTTTCGCCAGCGCCTCGGTGTAGTTCCAGCGCACGATCAGGGCCGCGATGAAAGCGCCCGCGGTCTGGGCGATCATGTACGGCGCGACCTTCTTCCACGGGAACCCCTTGAAGGCGGCGAGGGCCAGCGTCACGGCCGGGTTGATGTGTGCACCGCTGAGCCGCGCGGCTACGTACACGCCCAGCGTGACACCGAGACCCCATGCCCAGGCGATGCTGTCGTGGTTGCCCAGCCCGCCCGGCGGATTGGTGAGGGCCCCGGCCGCCACGACCTGGGCCACGACACCGCACCCGAAGAGGATAAGGACCATCGTGCCGGCGAACTCCGAGGCGAGCTCCCCCACAAGCCCTGACTCGCGCGATTTCTCAGCCATGGGACCACTTCCCGCCGGCCCGGTGATGGGACCGGCTTACTGCGTGCCAGAAAGATCCCGTGTATCACCATAAGTTGGTGGAGACCGATCTGCATACGCAGTGACTTCTGTGCCCCATGGGGCGGTTGGTGCAACAGCGCCCACTCGCCCCACTGCTCACCGGTCGCCCGCGGCAACTGGGCAGACCCGCCCCGAAAGGGCGGGCCGGGCCTGCTGCGGGAGGGCGCCAAGGGCTGGCCGAGGCGGCGTCCCCAGCCAGGTGAGCTTGCGAACGCCGCAGAACGGGCGTTACCTGGAAGTATCCGGCGGTGAACCACATATCACACCCGGGGCCACGGCGCAGCCCGACGGCCCTCGCCGGCCGGCGTCGCACGCTGCCTGTCCCGTGGCCGCGGTCCTGTCCGTCGCCGCCGGTCCCCATGCGTTCGGCGCGGAGGTGACCGAGGTGAAAGCAGTCGTCTACGAGGAGCCCTTCAAAGTAGCCGTGAAGGACGTCCAGGACCCTCGTATCCAGCACCCGAACGACGTGATCGTACGCGTCACATCGAGCGCGATCTGCGGTTCGGATCTGCATATGTATGAAGGCCGCACAGCGGCCGAATCCGGCATCGTCTTCGGCCACGAGAACCTCGGCATCATCGAGGAGACCGGCGAAGGCGTGGCCTCCCTGTCCAAGGGAGACCGGGTCGTCATGCCGTTCAACGTGGCCTGCGGATTCTGTAAGAACTGCCTTGCCGAATACACCGGATTCTGCCTGACGGTCAACCCCGGGTTCGCCGGCGGCGCTTATGGATACGTCGCGATGGGCCCGTACACCGGTGGCCAGGCCGAACGGCTGCGGGTGCCGTTTGCCGACTTCAACTGCCTGAAGCTGCCGCCAGGCGAACAGTTCGAGACCGACTTCGTGCTGCTGGCCGACATCTTCCCGACCGGCTACCACGGGTGCGAGCTCGCCCAGGTATCGCCGGGCGAGACCGTGGCCGTGTACGGGGCCGGCCCGGTGGGGCTGATGGCCGCCTACTCCGCGCTGCTGCGCGGTGCGGCGAAGGTGTTCTCCGTCGACCGCGTGCCCGAGCGGCTCGCGAAGGCGGAGCAGATCGGCGCCATCCCGATCGACTTCACCAAGGGCAATCCCGCGGAGCAGATCAAGGAACAGACCCAGGGCGAAGGCACCGACAAGGGCGTGGACGCCGTCGGGTACCAGGCTCAGGCCCATGACGCCAGCCACGAGGAGCCGGCGGTCGTACTCAACACACTCGTCGAGACGGTACGGCCGACCGGAATGCTCGGAGTACCGGGCCTGTACGTGCCCTCCGACCCGGGTGCGCCGGACGAGCACGCCAAGCACGGCCAACTGCTGGTCTCCATTGGCAGGATGTTCGAGAAGGGCCAGCGGATGGGCACCGGCCAGTGCAACGTCAAGCGGTACAACCGCCAGCTGCGCGACCTGATCATCGCCGGTCGGGCCAAGCCGAGTTTCGTGGTCTCCCATGAGCTCCCGCTCGACGAAGCGCCCAAGGCATACGAGAAGTTCGACAAGCGAATCGAGGGTTACACCAAGGTGGTGCTGCATCCGGCACTCGCCGGCGCCGCAGCATGAACAACCCGGTCCGGGCGCAGCAGCGCCCGGACCCCACACATGAACCCAAGCAGTTCTCCGTCAATTGCCAGGTGAGGTGACGGCGTTGCCCAGATCGAAGAGAGCCACTGCCTACAAGGGCACCTCGCCTGAAGCGATCCGCCACCACTACGACTTCCTGGGCGACTTCTACAAACTGTTCCTCGGTCCCGAGCTCGTCTACTCCTATGGAATGTGGCAGCCCGGCGACACACTGGAATCCGCCCAGTTGCGCAAGCTCGACCACCACGCCGAGGCAGCCCGTGCCATCGGCGCCGAGCGTGTACTCGACGTGGGCTGCGGATGGGGCAGTCTCCTGCACCGGTTGGTGGACGAGCACGACGTCAAGCACGCGGTGGGACTCACCATGAGTCCGGGCCAGGCCGCCTGGATACGCAACCAGGGCTGGCCGCACTGCGAGGTCCGGGTCGAGAACTGGTTCGACCACACGCCGGACGCGCCCTACGACGCCATCATCGCCATCGAGGCGATCGAACACTTCGCGGGCAGTGCCATGCGGCGATCACAGCGGATCGCCCGCTACCGCCTGTTCTTCCAACACTGCCATGCCTGGCTGCGGCCCGGCGGGCGGCTGTCTCTGCAGGCCAACGCCTGGGGTGACCGCGGCTGGATCGCATCCCTGCTGCTGCCCGCGCACGAGCGGACGGTGAACGACTCGTACGACAACCGGCCGAGACACCTCACCCCCAAGCACGTCTACCAGGACGTCCATGACGCGGTCACCAACATCCGCGAGGGCATCCACGCATCCCGGACCGTCTTTCCCGAATGCTTCCTCCCCACCCTCTCCGAACTCATCACCGCCGCCCGCCCCTTGTTCACGATCCAGCAGATACGCAACGACCCGGAAGACGGTGTGCTGACCGTCGAGAACTGGCTGGAGCGGTCCCAGGCGAACCGGGACCGAGGTGCCGAGCTCATCGGGGAGAAGGCTGTCTCGGACATCATCAGGGAACAGCGCATCGGACTGAAATTCCTGCGCGAGCAGCGCTACACCGTACTGCGCATGGTTTTTGAGAAAGCGTGACGTGAACCAGCGCGAAGGCCGGCCCTCACGAAGGTGAGGGCCGGCCTGGCTGAGGCCTGGTGACGGCAGTCACCAGGCCTCACGGCGTCATGGGCGGAGAATCCATCCTCTTCAGGAATACCCCCAGGGGGTATATGGTTCGGTGTGTACCGGGCTTCCGCATGGCCCACACTGGATCAGGGACAGGGAGAGCGTCATGGATCATCCGGCTCACGCGAACGCGCCCGCCCACGCCGGGCACGGCGATCACCGCGATCACGGCGGGCACACGCCCGGCGCCGCGTCCTGGAGCACCGCAGCGAAGGCCACCCTGCACTGTCTGACCGGCTGCGCCATCGGCGAGATCCTCGGCATGGCGGTCGGCACCGCCCTGGCGTGGGGCAATGTGCCGACCATGGTGCTGGCCATCGCCCTGGCGTTCGTCTTCGGCTACTCCTTCACCCTCTTCGCGGTGGTGCGGGCGGGCCTGAGCCTCAGGGCCGCAGTCAAGGTGGCCCTCGCCGCCGACACGGTCTCGATCGCCGTCATGGAACTGGTCGACAACGGCATCATCGCCGTGGTCCCGGGAGCGATGGAGGCCCAACTGTCCGACGGGCTGTTCTGGTCCACGCTGATCGGCGGGTTCGCGGTGGCCTTCGTGGTCACCACGCCGGTGAACAAGTGGATGATCGGCCGCGGCAAGGGACACGCCGTCGCCCACGCCTACCACTGACCACTGGGGCTCGTCTGCTCAGCCTCCCACTCCGGTCACATGGTGCGGCGCGCCGACAGGCTTGGACTCCGGGGAACCGCGCTGCCGCAGATAGATCGAGAGAATGGCCATGGACGCGATGGCGAGGAATTCGGACTGCCAGTTCTGCAGAGTCCGGCTCCAGAAATCAGCGGAGACGATGTATTCCGGCCAGCTGATGGGTGCCTGAAGCTGCCTCAGTTGCTCCCCGTTGTAGGCGGCCACGCCGGTGATCGACTGGGCAAGCCAGGAGAGTACGAAGATGGTACCCATGACCAGGCCCAGGGAGCTTGCGTACACCCTGAGGCGAAGGCCGCCGACCGCCGCCCAGCGGGGGGATTCCGGGCCCGCGTGAGGGCCGACGCGCTGCTCCTTGTCGGACTCCACACCGATTCTGTCCGGGCTCTTGGACTCCGGCGAACCGCGCTGCACCAGCCAGACGGTGAGCAGGACGTAGAGAAAGAACTGCAGATACTCCGACTGCCAGTTCTCCATGACGTCGACCGCGAAATCGGAGGAGGCCAGGTAGTCGCCGATGCCGATCGGCTGGAGATCGTCCGCCACCAACTGGTTGTTGAAATCGGCGTGTCCGGCGATGGCCTGTCCGATCAGGGCGAGAAAGAAGGCCGTGCCGAAAGCCAGCCCAAGGCCGTTGTCCCTCAGAAAGCGCCGGACTCTCATCGGCGCAGCACCCCCAGGGTGATGCAGTAGGCCAGACCGCCCGCGATCACGAGCAGGCACAGCGTGAACATGACGCGCATACGGCCCTCACCCGCCCTTGAGCCTGCACTGGTAGGGGCGTTGCGTGCGCGGGGTGCAACCGGCCGCGACGATCTTCCAGCCGCCGGGGAACTCCGACAGGAACAGGGTGTCCGCCGGGAAGACGACACGGGCCTGCCGTCCGGCGACATCGACGCTCTGGACGGCCCCCGGTACGGCGTCGGCGGACGGGACCTCCTCGTCCAGGACGCCCTGCGCGCACGGCTTCATGGCGGACTGTACGACTTCCTCGCGGGTTCCCGGCGCCAGCACCTGGCATACGGCGCCGCCGTCCCGGACACGCAGGGCCCGTTCGAAGTCGAAGGCTGCCGCCATGGCTGCCGTGCGCCGCTCGCCCACCGCCCCGCAACCCGTCGTCAGCACCATGGCGGCTCCCGTCGCCGCCGCCGCCCCCCCATTCCCATCGCTCCCATCGCCAGGGCATCCGCATGGCCTCCCGTCCGGCGCTCCGCGGCCGTACCGACGGACGGTAACCTCGCTCAGCCGCAGGCCGGCCCGCCGCGCACGAGGCGCCGCGGCCGAGTCCCTCCGGTGGCGGACACGGGCGCCGATGGTGGCGACGGTCTGGGTCACAGTCGCCCTTCGGCCACGCGGACGGGCACGGGCGGCTGATCGTCCAGTGGATCTGACGACCGCGGGAGGTTGCGCGTCGTCAGCGGGTCACCTCCTCCATCAGCCGCTCCCAGTCGTGCAGGAAGCGCTTGAGTCCGTACCGGTCGAGGGCCGCGCGGCGGGCCCGTGCTCCCGCCTCCGCCGCGGCTTGGGGGTCGTTGAGATACGTCCGGGCGGCCCGGGCGAGGACGTCCGGGCGTGTCGACAACACACCGGCGCCGGGCGGCACCGCCTCGACCGCTTCGGTCGTGGCGAGGGCGACGACGGGCATCCCGAGGTGCATGGCCTCGAGGAGGGAGAGTCCGAGCGAGGTCCAGCGCACGGGGTGCAGGTAGAGGCGGCGCTGCGCCATGGCCGCGTGCAGCTGTGCCTGCGGCAGGTCCTGGGCGCGGCAGCGGTCGGGGGGCAGTCCGAGATGCCCTGCCAGGGCGTCGGTCCGCATGCCGAACACGTCGAGCGGTGCCGCCTCGCTGAGGGCGGCCAGCAGGTCGGTACCGGTGTAGCGGCCGCGCCGTACGGGCTCGTTGACGACGACGGCCGCACGTTCGAGCCGCCCCGTGTACTGGTGGCCCGGGTCGACGATGCCGTGCTCGATGACGGCGGTGCGGGTGCGGCCGTTGTCCCAGAAGAGCCGGTTGAAGTGGGTGACGTGTACGAGGACGAGGTCGTCGCGGTCGGCGCAGGGGTGGCGGCTCTCGGGGACGTTCCGGTCAGGGGCGTTGTGCTCGACGTAGACGGCGGGCACGTCGCGTCCCGGGCGGCGGCCGCCGAGCCAGCGCTCGGCCAGGGCGGCCTCGTGCGGCCTTTGCAGAATGACCAGGTCGACAGGCGTTTCGCGCAGTTGTTCCGGGGCGATTTCGACGGCGGACGAGGGCCAGGAGAAGGTACGGGCGCGGCCGCGGCCTTCGGGTCCGCGGTCCGGCAGGACCGGCAGCAGATAGGTGTGCGGTCCCTGGACGAACGCCGTCGTCCAGGAGCCGTGCACGTGCCAGATCAGGATGTTCATGCGGTCACCTCCGGATGGCTGCCGGACCGCCTTCCGCCGTCACCAGCGCGGCGACGGCATCGAGCACGTCCGCATCGGTCACCGAGTCGAGGCACGGATGTCCCGGGAGCGGGCAGATGCGGGCGCCGGCGCACGGGGCGTCCTGGCGGCCGAGCAGGACCTGCGGCACGGGGCCCGGCGTTCGGCCGGTAACACGAGCGCGAAGAGGCGGACGAGGACGACCGGGGTGCCGACGGCCGCGGCGAGATGCGAGGGGCCGGTGTCCGGGGCGGCGGCCGGGTCGTGGACGAGAGCGTTGTTGCCGAGAACGCGCATAGGGGTGCCCTTTCGGCGGCCCGGTGGCCGCGGTCAGTCATCTGACGGCGTGTGGGGCGCGGCTCGGCGGATCACCCGGCCGTCTGCCCGCGGTACCTGCCGAAGCGGCCGGCGGAGGCGGATCCTGCGAGTTCGATCGGTTCGACGGCCAGTGCCTGGCGGACGAAGGCGGACACCGCGCGGCCGTCGTACCCGCGCATACGCGGGCCGTAGGTGTCGAACAGCCGCACGATGCCCGTTGCGGTGCCGTGCACCCCCGCCTCGACTGTGGTGAACGCCGCGCCGAAGCCCTCGGCCTCGTCGTACACAGCAGTTCTCCGGGCGCTCAGCGTCGTGCACAGGTCGGAGCCGGTACAGCCGGCTCCGCCGGTGACCACGGCGTGTTCCCAGCGAGGGGAGGGTGCGGCAGCCATGGAATCTCCCTCCGGCGGTGGTGACTCAGGTGCCCGTGCCCCTGAAGATGGCCTGCTGGACCTTGTCCGGTCCGTCGAACTCCTTCTCGCGCAGATGAGAGATCGTCTCGACGACCTTCTGGTCGGCCTTGTTCTTCTTGGCGAGCTCGGTCAGGTGTTCCCGGTCAGTGGGGTACGTGGCACCTTTCAGAGCCTTCTGCAGATCGGTCGGGTTGATCTCGGCCATGACGTCCTCCGAGAGTGCGGTCAGTGCGCGCCGGGCGGACCATGAAGTTCCGCTACGCGCCATTGCGTACCGCCGGGTACCCCCACCTATGTCATGAAATCACGCTTCTGCCACTTCTACCCCTTAGGCCACTTGTGCACCGATTTCACGGCGTGCTCGTGGAGGTGCTAGACGGTGAAGGCCCGCCGGATGACCGGCTGGGCGGACCCAGGTCGGCACCCGCCGACGCGTACAACCGGCACGCAGCACGTACATACGTACGACTGGCGGGTACGACCAGCCGGCGAGCTGCCCGCGGGAGGATTGGGAGCACCGGATGGCGGCTGCGACGTCCGCCGCCATCCGATGATGCGGAATTGCAGGCTCCAGGGAGGTTTCGCACGATCGCGGCAGGCAAGAAGCGGGCCGTGAACAACACCCATGAACCCATGCCCGTAAGCGACCCCTACGACAGAGGCCGCTCCTATCCTCCTCCTCGCCGGGACGGCACCGGAGCAAACCGGGCAGCCTTGATCATCCATACCGTCGCGGACATCGCCGCAGCCTTCCTCGTCCTGTGGATCGTGCTGTACCTGCTGGACGCCAACAGTGCGAACGTGTTCGTCGGCTTCGTTCACGATGTGGCGAACTTCCTGGCCGGATGGTCCCAAGACATCTTCACCATGGACACCGAAGGGCTTCGTGTACTGCTCAACTACGGCCTGCCCGCTGTGATCTACCTGCTGATCGGGCACGGCCTGGCAGCCCGTCTCCGTCGCCTGTGAGCCTGTGAGCCTGTGAGCCTGTGAGCCTGTGAGCCGTGGAGACTACTGCCGCCGTGTTCTCAGACCTCGAGTTCTGACTCGATCTTCTTCAGCTGGTGCCGGGCCATCGCCAGGTTCGCGCGCCCGGCGTCCAGCACCAGGTAGAGGAAGAGGCCGTTGCCGCCACGCCCCTTGAGCAGCCGGATCAGGTGGTACTGGCTGCCCAGGGTGATCAGGATGTCCTCGATCTCGTCCTTCAGACCGAGGTGCTCCATGGTGCGCAGCTTGGCGCGTACGACATCGGTGTTGCCGGCTGCGGCGACATTGAGGTCGAAGGTCTTGCTGCCTCCGATCGTGCCCAGCGCCATTCCGCTCGTGTAGTCGACGAGTGCCGCTCCGGTCGCTCCCTCGATCGAGGTCATCGCGTCCTTGAGGGCGGTCTCGGTGTTGGCCATGAGGTGTCGTTCCTTTCAACGGTTCTTGTCAGCAGTGCTTGCCGGTTGAGTTCTTGCCGGTTGGCTCGGTGGCGGTCCGGCCGGAGGCCGCCCTGGGTGGTCGTCCGGCCGGAGGTCATTCGGTCGCCGGTCGTCCGGTGGCCGGTCCTTCGGATGTCCGCTGTGCCGCCGGTGTCCTCCTGCGTGGCGGCGTGGCCGGCGAGGACGCGGCCCGGGCAGAGGCCGCCGGTTCCGTGCCGGCGGCGGGCGTAGGCGTGCGCTGGGGTTCGGTCCGGGCCATGGCCGCATCGATCAGCTCCCCGATCCGGGTGCCGGCCCGGCGCCCCTCCAGGTGGAGCCGGCCGACGTTCACGCGGTCGTCGGCCAGCAGCGTCAGTACGGCGGACGAGCCCGCTGCGTACGTCGCCACGTAGCCGTTCACACCGCGGATGAGGAGCTCGCGGAAGTCACCCTGCCCGGTGGCGTCGGCCATCCGTACGGCCACTCCCAGCGCCGCGGCGGTGAGTGCCGCAACGCCGCCGGGCTCGGTTCCCGGGGTGTCCTGCGCCAGTACAAGGCCGTCGACGCTGGCCGCGAGTGCGCCGGTCAGCTGGGGCACGCGGGCTCTCAACCGGTGCAGTTCGTCGAGGACTTCGGCCTCGGCCGCCATGAGCTGTCTCCTCTCGGCACGCTGGCGTAGCGCGCGGATCACAGGGCCTCCAGTGCGTCTCTGAGCCGGCGCAGCAGGGTGATGTCGGGGTCCGCCGGCGCCTGGACGCGCGCATCCACGTGCCAGCTGGCCGTGGCGACGGCGTCCGGGGCCCGGCGAGCGGTCGTCGTCACCATTCCCGCGGCGGCGAGACGGCGGAGGTCGACGAGGGTGTGGAAGGCGGGCCTGCCGATGACGGCGGAGATGTCCGAGGCCGTGCGTGCCCCGTCCACGTGGTCCAGGACGGTGCGCCGGCGCCGGGGGACGGCCACGTCGACGGGACGTCCGGTCCGTACGAGCGGCTGGGTGTCCGTCGCCGGTTCGGGCCAGATGCGGTGCAGCAGCTCGCGGCGCCGGAGCGTCTCGCGCTCCACCGCGTCGACGGGCACCGGGTGGATGGGGCCGAGCCAGTGCGCCACTCCGTACCGGAAGCGGCCCGGAGCGCTGGTGGGCCCGAGCGTGAAGAACGCCGCGTCGTACAGGGCCCCGAGGTGGCACAGTTCCAGCGCGCCCTGGGGCACGCGGCCGCTGTCCACCAGGAACCGTCCGACGCGCCGCCCCGGCCCTGCCTGTGTGAGGGCCTCTCCCCAGCTTTCGGGGCGCAGGGCGCCACGGGCGGTGAGCAGGACCTCGAGCCCGGGCGAGGCGGGGCTCTCGGCGTGCACCACCTGGCCGTCGGAGAGGAAGAGCGTGCCGCGTTCGCGCATCAGGACGCCGGTGGCCCGCTCGGCGGCGAGCCGGCTGAGCATGGGCGAGACCCCGGGCTGTGTGCCGTCGCGGCCCTTCGCACGGGTCGCCGGGTTCCGGGCGGGCAAGCGGTTGGGGGAAGGGGTGTGCACCGCCGTCATCCCAGGACCAGTCGTTCCGCGATCTCGCCCAGCCGTATCCGGGCGAGCGCGAGGTTGCCGTCCGTGCGGCCCAGCCACAGGTGCAGGAAGACGCTGCTGTCGAAGGTCGTGCGGACGAAACGCAGGACGTGGTAGCTGTCGCGGTTGCTGACGATCAGGTCCTCGACCGGGGTTTCGCCGTCGGACCAGTCGGAGCCCTCGGCGGGGGCGAAGGCCAGGTTCTCCGCCGCGGTCCGGGCGAGCTCCGCCGCCTCCGCCGCCGTGGCCTCGTGGTCTCCGTTGGGCGACTCCCCGGCCGTGCCCAGAGCCAGCCCGCTGGTCCAGTCGACCACCATGGCGCCCCGCGCGCCGGGCACCCTCATGGCCTCCAGCAGGCTCTCGTCGATTCCGGGCACACCTCGGCTCCCTCCCGGCCCAGTGATGCGGATGAGTCATGCAGAAACTACGGAACGTGTGCGCTCTGCGGGTGGATTCTGGCAAATTCCCTTGGAACATGCGGCAGTTGACTAGGGTGGGGCGATTGTCCCGAGGCCCGACCGCTCGGACCACCGGCGACGACACAAGGGGAAGCCCATGATCAGGGGGTCCCATGACCGGATTCCACCCCCGCAGGGGCGCGTTTGCGCATGTGCGCGGTTCCAATAGGGTGCTGGTGGGAACTCGTGTCGACGTCACCGGTGAGGCGAAGGTGGTGGACACGATGGAGTTGCCGCTGGTCGTGGGCGTCGACGGATCGGACTCCAGCCTTCGCGCCACGGACTGGGCAGTGGACCATGCACTGCGCCATGGACTGCCGCTGCGCCTGGTCAACGCCTCCCTCTGGGAGCGCTATGAGGTCGCGGCCGCGCAGGAGCGCGGCAGGCGTCCGTCCGGCCAGGTGCTCGCCGAGAACATCGTCGCAGCCGCCGCCGAACGCGCCCGGTACCGCAATCGTGACCTGAAGATATCGACCGAGGTGGTGCGCGAGGACCCGGCGCGGGCGCTGCTGGAGGCGGGCGAGGACGCCTCCGCGCTGATCCTCGGCTCGCACGGCCGCGGCGAGGTCGCCGATCTGCTGCTCGGCTCGGTCGGCCTGGCGGTGGCGGCGCGCGCCCACTGCCCGGTGATCGTCGTCCGCGGCGACGACTTCAGCGTGCGGTCCGGGCACGGGCACATCCTGCTCGGTGTCGGAGGCCGCTCGGCACCGGCGGCCGTGGAGTTCGCCTTCCGTGAGGCCGAGGCCCGCCGCTGCGCCCTCGACGCCGTACGCGCCTGGCGCACCCCGGCCCTGGAGGCGCTGGAACACCCACTCGAGGGGGCCGCCGGGCATCCTCACTCCGGCGACCAGCACGCACGGCTCCACGAGAGCCAGGCGTCGGCCCGGCTCGACGAGGCGCTGCGGGATGCGGCCCGGGAGCATCCAGGGGTGCGTGTGCGCCGCGCCACCATAGAGGGCCCGGCCCGCAAGGTGCTGGTGCGCCGCTCGGCGGCGGCGGACATGCTGATCGTCGGCGCCCAGCGCCGCCCGGGCCATCTCGGTCTCCAGCTCGGTGTGGTCGGCCATGCCGTGCTGCACCACGCCGAGTGCCCGGTCGCCGTCGTACCTCAGCCGGCGTGACGGCTCCAAGAAGGGAATGCGGCCATGCGACAGAGCGGAACGGTCGGGTTCTGGCGGTGGCGGCGCAATCCGCTCAAACGCCGCTCCGACGTCGTCGAGGCATGCGTGGTCCTCGTCGTCACCGTGCTGATGGTGTGCGGTCTGCCCCTGGCCGGGGTGCTCGCCGGGCTGCACATCGACAACGAGCTGCAGCACCAGCGTGAGCAGCGGCAGCGCACCACCGCGGTGCTGGCCGAGGACGCGAGCACGTGGCAGACCGGCAGATACGTACGCTTCCAGGCGACCGTGCAGTGGAAGGCACCCGACGGCACGAAGCACACGGCCAAGGCGGATGTCGGGCCCGAGAGCAAGGCCGGTTCCACGGCGCTGATATGGACCGACCAGAGGGGCGAACTCACCGGCGAACCGCCCACCGAGGCCCAGGCCGCGAGCGCTTCCGCCCTGGCAGGAGTGCTGGCCGTGGGCGCGATGGGTGCGGTGGTGCTGGGTGCGCGCTGGGTCGTGCAGCTCGGCATCGACCGGCACCGTGCCGTCGCATGGGAGCAGGAGTGGGCCCGTGTCGGGCCGCAGTGGGGCACGCGACGCGCCTGAGTGTGCGGTTGCCCGGCGGCCGGGCAGGGGTCAGAGCCGGGCGAACACGGGCGCCAGGGCCGTGCTGAGCCGTTGAAGCCAGTCCGCTGCGGTTCCCCGCACGCGGGAGTGGTCCGTGCGAAACGCCGCCCAGTCGGTTTCCTCGAACCGCACCATGTCCAGGCGGAAATCCCCGGGCCTGATGGTGGTCGCGGAGTGGCGAAGAACCGTCCGCAGGAGCCGTGGTGAGAGTTTCGTACGCCCGCCCTCGGCCAGAAGGACGGCGTCGTACAGGTCCTTGCACTGCGCTGTGTCGCCGGCTGCGCCGTCGGCATGCAACCACAGCAGCTTCCAGGCGAGTGAGAGTTCCCGGCTTGCCGTGCGGACGACGGTCGGGGCACCGCCGCTCCCTCGCGGCACCTTCGTCCACACCGGGGGCTGGGGAAGCCTCTCGTCCAGGGCGAAATCGAGCTGCACCTCACCGGGAGGCAGTCCGTCCGCCTGCCAAGGGATGACGACGCGCATCCCGGGGGTGCCGTAACCGCTGTAGGCATACGCCCAGTTGCCGTCCGAGCGGGCGCTGTCCGCGTCGAGCACCAGCCCTGGTGCCGCTTCCGGTCGCCCGCCGACCAAGTCGATCAGATCGTCGAACGAGGGGACCGACTCCCCCGGGTCCGGGGCGATGTCCCAGCGGAGTCCCTCGGGCGGAACGACCGGCCGCATTCCCCGCGTCTCGAACTCTTCGTCGCCGTCCCTCCAGATCTCGTACTGCGCTGCGCCGTCGGCCGCTTCCGGCCACTGCTGTATGACGTCCATCCCCTCCACGTGGGGATAGGGATGCAGAGGATCGATGGGGACGGCCAGTTCCGGCAGGACCACGAAGTCGAGGTCGCCCGGCTCGCGCGCCGCGCTGCCCGCCCACGCCGGCATGACCATGCTGCCCCGCAGCACCAGACCGTCGCTCCACGGGGCATCCGCGATGAGGCTCAGCACATGGTCAAGAGCGGCACGGCGGGCTGTTCGCCGGCGGACTGCACTCTCCACAGCGGAGAAGTCTTGCACGGGTCGATCCCTGTGCTCGCGCCGCGCAGTCCGCCACCCGTTCGGTCGTATACCGCAGGAGGCCGTGGTGACGCGGTACCAGAGTGTTCAGCACACACCTCTGCGCGGGACGGCACGACGCCGACCGCGTTGATAGCGAAGGGGCCCGCACCATGGCCGAGCGTGCAGCCGACATAGTCAGCCCGATCACCGACAGCGTCCTGCCTCTGAAGGTCACTCCCGAGCAGGCGCGTGCCGCCGGGCGGGTCGGCTACGACAAACCCACCCCGCAGAACGCGGTACTGCTGCTCATCGACCACCAGATCGGGCTGGTCAACAGCACCAGGGACTATTCGTCGCTGGCAGAGTTCCGGGCCAACGCGGTCGGCCTCGCGAAGATCGCGAAGGCGCTGGAGATCCCGGTGATGCTGAGCACCTCCAACGCGCAGTGGCAGAACGGCGACACGCTTCCCGAGATCAAGGACCTCTTCCCGGACGTGGCGATCCACCGTCGCACCGGCATCATCAACTGCTACGAGGACCCGACGTTCCGCTCCGCCTTCGAGGGCCTGCTGGCCGACACCGGGCGGACCCATGTCCTCATCGCCGGCGTCACCATCGGCACCTGCACCGCCATGCCGACGCTGGCCATGCTCAACGACGGCTACCGGGTGTTCCCCGTGGTCGACGCCTGCGGCGCGTGGAACCACTACGAGGCCGACGCCGCCATGTCCAGGATGGCCCGCGCCGGTGCGGAGCTGGTCACCACCTACGCCCTGGCCTGCGAACTCCAGGCGGACTGGAAGCTGCCGAGCGGTGGCCCGCTGTTCACACCGTTCCTCGAAGACCTGCCCGAGTACGGCTATGTGATCCAGAACTTCTGGAACAACGCGGGCGGGCATACCGTCCCCGACCCCTTCGGCCAGGTCAAATAGGCTCAGCCGACGTCCGAGGCTGCGTGAACTGGCGGGAGTCCGCATCCGTGACGGCCTCTCAGGAGCGGCCGCCTCCACGGTAGATGTCGAGTTCGCCGTCGAGTTCCACGGCGAGCACCGTGGCGTGCTCGTCGAGGTCGGCGGCGGCCGGAGCATCGATCCACAGCACGCCGGGCGCCTCGTGCAGGCCTCCGATGACCTTGTGGCCGAGTTCGGTGCCGGTGCCGAGCACGCTCACGCGGTGAACGGGCGTACGCAGGCCGCGTACGCCGATGGAGCCGCGCGGGATGTCGAAGACCGTCAGGTAGAGGGTGCGGCGGTCGGCCGACAGGGTGCTGGGTCCGTAGTGGTGCCCGGCGGGCAGGCCCCGGACCGTGCCGTACACCGCCTCCGCGTGCCTGTCGATCCAGGCTCCCAGGCCGTGCAGGCGCTCGACCTGCTCGGCCGGGATCGTGCCGTCCTCCTGAGGCCCCACGTCGAGGAGCAGATTGCCGCCCGCTCCGATGGTCTCGGTGAAGTAGCGGATCAGCTGGCCGGTGGACTTGTGGTTGTGGTCGTGGTGTTGGTAGCCCCACGAGTCGTTGATCGTCAGGCACAGCTCCCACGGGCCGTCCGGGGGAACGATCGGCACGCCCTGCTCGGGTGTCGCGTAGTCGCCCTGGCTGAGCATCCGTGCATTCAGTACGCAGTCGGGAACCTCGGAGCGGATGAGCTCGGCCAGCTCGCGAATACGCCACTGGTCCTCGGTGCGCTCCCACTCGCCGTCGAACCAGAGGAGGTCGGGACGGTAGCGGGTGCACAGTTCCCGGACCTGTCCGTCGCGGTAGTCGAGATAGCGGGACCAGGCCGCCAGGTCCTCCTGTTCCTTGGGGACTTCGGCGTACGGGTTGTCCTCCTGCTCGGGCGGCCGTCCCTCGTAGCGGGTGGAGGCGTAGTCGGGGTGGTTCCAGTCGCTGTGGGAGTAGTAGAGGCCGACCTTCAGGCCCTGCTCGCGCAGGGCCTCGGCGTAGGGGCCGACCAGGTCGCGGCCCGCCGGTGTGTGCCGGACGACGTTCAGGTCTCCCTGGGCGGTGTCCCACAGCGCGACGCCGTCGTGGTGACGGCTCGTCAGCACGGCGTAGCGAGCACCGGCACGCGCGAACAGCCCGGCCCACTCTCGGGGGTCGTACTTGGCCGCCGTGAAGCCGTCGAGCTGCGCCATGTACTGGTCGTGCGGGACATCGCCCTCGAAGAACGACCACGACTCCTGTACACCGTCGACGGCGTAGATGCCCCAGTGGATGAAGATCCCGAGCTTCGCGTCCGGAAACCACGGCTGCATGCCCATACGTCAGCCCCTCCCGAACCGCAACGTGAGGACCTGGAAGGGGCGAAGGTCGACCGTGACGCCGCCGTCGCCGTCGGTCGTCAGCGGCTGGGCGTCGGCGAGCGGGCGCTCCAGCAGGTCGGTGACCGTGGCACCGGTGTGGGCGAAACCGGGGCGCACCGTGGTGCGGGTGCGGCCGCCGAGCGACTCGTAGAGGCGGACGATCACGTCGCCCGAGCGGTCGTCGGCGAGCTTGACCGCCTCGACCACGGCGGCCGGGCCGTCCGTGGTGACCAGCGGGTCCACGGCGGCTCCGGTTTCGGCGACGCGGAGCGGCAGGTTGAGCGCGTAGCCTTCGGCGATCGCGTCCTGGACAGTGGCGCCGGGCAGGAGCGCGTACGTGAAGCGGTGCTTACCCTGATCGGCCTCGGGGTCGGGCACACGTGGGGCGCGCACCAGGCTGAGGCGGACCGTCGTCGTCGTGCCGCCGTCCTCGCGGGTGGTGCGGCTGACGTCGTGCCCGTACGTGGAGTCGTTGATGATCGCGACGCCGTAGCCGGGCTCGGCGACGTGCACCCAGCGGTGGCTGTAGACCTCGAAACGGGCCGCTTCCCAGCTGGTGTTGGTGTGGGTGGGGCGGTGGACGTGGCCGAACTGGATCTCGGCCGTCGACCGGTCGGCGTGGATGTCGATCGGGAAGCCCGCCTTGAGGATCTTCTCGGCCTCGTGCCAGTCGATCTCGGTCTCGACATCGATACGGCGGCTGCCGGCGCGGACCGTGACCGTCTGCACGATGCGGGAGCCCTTGCCGAAGGCGCGCTCGACGCGTACGGCGCCGAGCAGGGGGCCGCTCTCGGTGACGGTGACCGAATCGGCGTCGAGGAGGTCGGTGAAGCGGTGCTTGTAGTGCTTGTCGATGTCCCAGGCGTCCCAGTAGTTGGGGAGGTCGGTGTGGAGGCGGAGGAGGTTGCCTGCGGCGTCCGGGGCGAGGACCTCGCGGTCGGCGACGAGGTCGCGTACGGAGGCCAGGGTGCCGTCCTCGGCGAACTCGACTCGGATGAGGCCGTTGTCGAGGACTCCGTCCTCGGTCACCGTCACCCTGTGAGGGGGCTCGGCGTTGCCCAGCGGGGCGGTGCCGCTGGCGGGGACCTCCACGTAGGCCGGGGTGCCCTCTGGCGTGCGGATGACCTCTGCTCGGGCGAATGGGCTGGTGTTGAACGTCCGGCTGCCGTCAGACGTGGGCTGTGCCCAGCCGTTCCGCCCTGCGGAACGATTGCCCACAGCGGTAGCGGCGGCGAGAGCGGTAAGCGCCTCTGCCGTAAGCGCCTCCAGCTCCTCCGCCACCCTCGCGTACTCCGCCTCCGCCTCCCGATGCACCCACGCGATCGACGAACCCGGCAGGATGTCGTGGAACTGGTGGAGGAGGGCCGTCTTCCAGAGGCGGTCCAAGTGCTCGTACGGGTAGGCGTAGTCCGGGTTGTGCAGGGCCGCCGCCGTCGCCCACAGTTCGGCCTCGCGCAGGAGGTGTTCGCTGCGGCGGTTGCCCTGCTTGGTGCGGGCCTGCGAGGTGTACGTGGCCCGGTGGAGCTCCAGGTACAGCTCGCCCGACCACACCGGCGCGTCCGGGTACTCCGCGCGGGCGGCGGCGAAGAAGTCGTCGGGGTGCTCGACGACGACCTTCGCCGAGCCCTCCAGGTTCGCGAGGCGGCGGGCGCGCTCCATCATCTCGCGGGTGGGGCCGCCACCGCCGTCGCCATGGCCGAAGGGCGCGAGCGAGCGCGTGCCGCGGCCCTTGTCGGCGTAGTTGCGGACGGCGTGCGCCATCTCCTGGCCGGAGAACTCGGCGTTGTAGGTGTCGACGGGCGGGAAGTGGGTGAAGATGCGGGTGCCGTCGATGCCCTCCCACCAGAAGGTGTGGTGGGGCAGCTTGTTGGTCTGGTTCCAGGACAGCTTCTGGGTGAGGAACCACTCGTTGCCCGCCAGCTTCGCGAGCTGCGGGTACGCCGCGGTGTAGCCGAAGGAGTCCGGCAGCCACACGCCCTTGGTCTCGATGCCGAACGCGTCCATGAAGAACCGCTTGCCGTGGACGAGTTGGCGGGCGAGGGCCTCTCCGCCGGGCAGGTTGCCGTCGGCCTCCACCCACATGCCGCCGACGGGCGCCCACTGGCCGTTCTTCACGGCCTCCTGGATGCGCTCCCAGACCTTCGGGTAGTTGTCGCGGACCCACTCGTACTGCTGCGCCTGCGAGCAGGCGAAGATGAACTCCGGGTACTCCTTCGCCAGCGCGGTGACGTTGGAGAAGGTCCGGGACGTCTTGCGCTTGGTCTCACGGATGGGCCAGAGCCAGGCGCTGTCGATGTGGGCGTGGCCGACGGCCGACATGGTGTGGGCGCTGGCGTGCGCGGGCCGCTCCAGGACGGCCTTCAGCAGCTCCCGTACGTCCGCGGCCGTGCCTGCGACGTCGTCCAGGTCCAGGGCGTCGAGAGCGCGGTCCAGGGCGTGCATGATCTCGTGGCGCCGCGGGTCGTGCTCGCCGAGTTCCAGCATCAGTTCGCGCAGGACCTGGAGGTCGAGGGAGAGGTGCCAGACGTTCTCGTCGAGGACGGCGAGGTCGGCGCGGGCGAAGGTGTAGAGGGGCTCCCGGCCGGCGGTGGTCTTGTCGCCGAGCGGGGTGGGGCGGAAGCCCTTCGCCAGGATGTCGGGGTTCGAGGCGGCCTCGATCAGGAAGTCGACCGGCTCGCCGCCCGCGGCCGGGTCGGCGATCGGTACGTACTGGTTCTGCGGGTTGACCGCCTTGACGGGGCTGCCGCCCGGCGTGTGGACGAGTGCCTCGGCCTGGTTGCCCGGCCAGTCGCCCACGAAGCCGAGGTCGAAGACGGCCTCGACCCGCTTGCCCGCCCACTCGGCGGGTACTTCGCCACGGACCTTGAACCAGGTGGTGCCCCAGGGCGGGCCCCAGGGGGTGCCCATCGTGAAGGGCTCGTACGTCGCGGACTGCGCCTCGGCGAAGGGCACAGGCTCGTCCGGTACCTCCCAGGCCTCGACCTCGAAGGGGACGGAAGCGGCGTGAACGGCAGGCTTGATGCGCTGGTCGAGGACGCGCTCCACGCGCTCCTCGATGCGCCGGCGTTCGTCGTGCATGGTGGGGGGCTCCTACTTCCGGTTCAGGTAGGCGAGGCCGGGGTGCTCGCGCGTGTAGCGGTCGACGAGACGGCGGGCGACGGTGACGGAGTCGACGAGCGGGTGCAGGGCGAAGGCCTTGACCGCTGTGGTGCGGGACCCGCTCTCGGCGGCGGCCATGACCTCGCGCTCGACGGCCTTGACGCTGGAGACGAGGCCGGTGGCATGGCCGGGCAGAGGGGACACGGACACGGGGTGGGCACCGCCGGCGTCGACGAGGCACGGCACCTCGATGACGGCGTCCGCATCAAGCACGGACAGAGTGGTGCGATTACGGACATTGAGGATGAGGGTGGTGCGCTCGTTCCTGGCGATGGCGCGCATCAGCGAGAGCGCGACCTGCTCGTAGCCGCCGGACTCCAGGTCGCAGGCGTCCCGCTCACCGACGCCCGCGACCTCGCGGTTCTCCGCCATGTATGTGGCCTCGCGCTCGGCGCGGGTCCGGTCCCAGGTGGCGAGGGCGGGCGCCGCGGGGTCCTTCATGTCCTCGTAGAACCGCGACTGCTGCTCGTGGAGGAAGGCGCCGCGGGTCTGTTCGGCGTGCTGGTAGGCGCTGACGGCTTCCCGGTTGAAGTAGTAGTAGTGCAGGTACTCGTTCGGGATCATGCCGATGGACTGGAGCCACTCGGCGCCGAAGAGCTTGCCCTCCTCGAAGGACTCGAGGAGCGCCGGGTCGGCGAGCAGGCGGGGCAGCTCGTCGCGGCCGTCGAGGTACAGGCCGCGCACCCAGCCGAGGTGGTTGAGGCCGACGTAGTCGATCCACGCCTTGTCGGGGTCCCCGCCGAGGACGCGCGCGATGCGGCGGCCGAGGCCGACGGGCGAGTCGCAGATGCCGATGACGCGGTCGCCGAGATGGCGGGACATGGCCTCGGTGACAAGACCGGCCGGGTTGGTGAAGTTGATGACCCAGGCGTCGGGCGCCAGCCGGGCCACGCGCTGGGCGATGTCGACGGCGACGGGCACCGTGCGCAGGCCGTACGCGATGCCTCCCGCGCCCACGGTCTCCTGGCCGAGGACGCCCTCGGCCAGTGCCTCGTGTTCGTCGGCCGCCCGTCCCGCCAGGCCGCCGACGCGGATCGCGGAGAAGACGAAGTCGGCGCCGGTGAGCGCCTCGTCGAGGTCGGTGGTGACGGTGACCTCGGGTGCGTCCGGGATGCCTTCGGCCTGTTCGGCCAGCACGCGCGCGACGGCCGCGAGGCGTTCGGCGTCCAGGTCGTGGAGGGTGACATGGGTGACGCGGCCCTCGGCATGATCGCCGAGCAGCGCCCCGTAGACCAGCGGCACACGGAAACCTCCGCCGCCCAGAATCGTCAGCCTCATGCCTGAACCACCTTTACGCCGGCCTCCTCGAACGCGGCACAGGTGGCCGCGTCCGAGGATGCGTTGGTCACTACTACGTCCAGTGCCTCGGGCCCGCAGACCTTCGCCATGCCCGTACCGGGGAACTTCCCCGAGTCGGCGAGGAGCACCACTCTGTCGCTGGCCTTGATCATCGCCCGTTTGACCGGGACCTCGACCACCGTGGTGTCCATGACCTGACCGCCCGGACGGACTCCGCTGGTGCCCATGAAGAGCCAGTCCGCGTGCAGCTGGCGGAGGTTGTCCTCGGTGAGGAAGCCGACGAGGGAGCGGTACTCGCGGCGGACCATGCCGCCGAGCAGCACCAGCTCGATACCGGTGTCGTCGGCCAGCTCCTCGTACACGACGAGGTTGGAGGTGATCACGGTCAGCCTGCGGCCGTGCAGCCGGCGGGCGAGGCGGTAGGCGGTGGTGCCGATGTCCAGGAGCACCGACTGGCCGTCCTCGATCATCTCCGCCCCGCGCGCCGCCACCGCATCCTTCTCGGACACGCGGATCTCGGCGACCTCGGCGAAGGGCTGGTCGCCCTCCTCGACTACCGCGCCACCGTGGACACGGGTGAGAAGCCCCATTTCTTCCAGCTTGACCAGGTCGCGCCGCACTGTGGCGGGGCTCACGCCCAGTTGCTCGGAGAGATCCGCGACGGCCGCGGGGCCGCCGGATCGCAGGGCACGCAGGATCAGTTGATGTCGTCGCTCAGCCAGCACGCGATGAACACTACTCGTCAATCGCAATCATTTCTATGCTCATCTTCGCTCAACTCTTGCCAAGCAAGCGCGCAGGGCGCACGATCCTGTGCACGCACTTGCAGATAGTTGACGAGAGGATGCGCTCGTGCATGAGCAGCCCCTGCTTTCGGACCGGGCCGTGCAGGCCCGGCCGGACGTGCTTCTCACCGGGCTGCTCTTCTACGACGTCGTCATGACAGGGCTGCCCAAGCCGCCGACTCCGGGCGAGGAGATCTGGACGGACGGCATGGGTTCCGGCCCCGGCGGCATCGCCAACCTCGCGGTCGCCGCCGCCCGTTACGGCCTCGCCACCTCACTGGCCACGGTGTTCGGCGACGACTTCTACGGGATGTACTGCCGGGACGTCCTCGCCGGGCAGGAGGGCATCGACCTGTCGCTGTCCCGTACGGCACCGGGCTGGAACACACCCGTCACCTTCTCCCTGGCACAGGACCACGACCGGGCCCTGGTCACCCACGGCCAGGAACCCCCGTACACACAGGACGAGTTGATGCAGGGCATGCCGCCCGCCCGGACCGCGATCGTGCACATCGGCTCCGAACCGCAGGAGTGGATCGCAAAGGCGGCGGCCGCCGGGACCCGGATCTTCGCCGACGTCGGCTGGGACCCCACCCAGCAGTGGTCCAGCGACCTCCTGGACCAGCTCTCCCTCTGCCACGCCTTCATGCCCAACGACGGCGAGGCGATGGCCTACACGCGCACGGACACCCCGGGCGCGGCACTCCGCCGGCTTGCCGAGCTCGTGCCGGTGGCCGTGGTCACCTGCGGCCGCGACGGCGCCCTCGCCATGGACCAGACCACGGGCGAGTTCGCGCAGGTCCGGGCCCTGGACATCAAGGCCCTGGACGCCACGGGCGCCGGCGACGTCTTCGGTGCGAGTTTCGTCGCCGCCACCCTGGGCGGCTGGCCGCTCGCCGACCGGCTGCGCTTCGCGGGGCTGGCGGCAGGCCTGTCCGTCCGGCACCACGGCGGGGCGCTCGCCGCGCCCGGTTGGTACGGCATCGACCAGTGGTGGCGGACCACCGGCAGCGAAGACCCCGAACTCTCCCGCGCCTACGGGTTTCTGGCCGACCGCATCCCGGCGGATCCCGGCAGCCCCGTGGCCCACGCACCTGTCACCCCCCGCACCCCATAGAGATCCCTCTGTGCCGACCCCCCGGACCCCCGAACCCTCCCCGCCGCAAGACCAGCAGGTCCCTGCCCCACCCAAGGAGAAGACCGTGGACCTTTCCCGCAGACGATTCCTTCAGGCCGCCGTGCTCACCGCCGCAACGGCCGGTGCCACCGCCGCGTGCGGCGGCGGCACCGGATCGTCCGGCAGCAAGGACAGCAAAAACCTCACGCTCTGGTATTGGTCCGGCGGTCTCAGCGACAAGGTGGTGGCCGACGCCAAGAAGCACTTCTCCTCCGCCACCCTCAAGTCCTCCGTGGTCGGCGGCGACTACAAGACCAAGCTGCTCACCGCGATGAAGGCCGGGAAGTTCGCCCCGGACATCACCGGACTCAAGGGCGAGGACATCGCATCCTTCCTGCCCAACGCGGACCGCTTCATCGACCTGAACACGGTCGGCGCCAAGAAGATCTCCGATCAGTACCTGTCGTGGAAGCTGAAGCAGGCGACCACCGCGGACGGCAAGCTCATCGGCTTCCCCATCGACATCGGCCCCTGCGCGATGTTCTACCGCGAGGACCTGTTCGCCAAGGCAGGGTTGCCCACGGACCCGGCCAAGGTCTCGGCCGCCATGTCGACATGGGACGACTACTTCGCGGCCGGCGTCGAGCTGCACAAGGCCGAACACAAGACTTACCTGATCAACAACATCGGTGCCGTCTTCACACAGATCATCGGCCAGGGCACCCAGCGCTTCATCGACTCGGACAACAAGTTCATCGGCGACCAGGACCACATCCGCGCCGCCTGGACCACCGCGGTCAAGCCCTACAGGCTCGGCATCGACGCCAAGATCAACGACAACAGCTGGAACGCCGCCATCAGCGGCGGCACCCTCGGCACGGAGCTCGGCGCAGCCTGGCACGCGCTGGACATCCAGAACGGTGCCCCGAATCTGAAGGGCAAGTGGCGGGTCGCCAGCCTGCCCGGCGGGCCCTCCAACCTCGGCGGTTCCTTCCTCGCCCTGCCCAGCACCTGCGCCAATCCCGAACTGGCCTTCAAGATGATCACCTGGATACTGAGCCCGGAGAACCAGGCCCGTGGCTTCACCGACGCGGCCCTCTTCCCCACCGCCCCTGCGGCTTACGAACTGCCCGCGCTCACCGGCGGCGACCCCTACTTCGGCGGCCAGAAGACCATCGAGATCTTCGGGCCGGCCGCCAAGAAGATCCCGGCCGCCTACGAGGCCCCGGCGGACGCGGCCGTCGCCGCGGCGTACTTCAACGAGCTGACCAACATCGAGAGCAAGGGCAAGAAGCCCGACGCCGCCTGGAAGGACGCGGTGAGCCAGGCCAGGCAGATAGCCCAGCGGCAGGGAGTGAGCTGATATGGCGTCAACCCCGGTCGCAGGCCCCGCCGCCACCGGAACCACCGCCGGCTCCGCACGCGACGCAGATCGCGGGCGGAGCCGGCATGGCCGCCGCTTCCGGCCGGTGTACTCGGGAGCCGGGCAGCCGAAGCGCGGGCCGCGGCACGGGATCGCGAAGTACTGGCCCCAGTACGCCGCGATCTCGCCGTTCTATCTGATCTTCGCGGTGTTCATGCTCTTCCCCGTGATCTTCTCCCTCTACCTGGCCTTCCAGCACTGGGACGGCGTCGGGGAGATGAAATACGTGGGGGTTCAGCAGTTCAAGTTCCTGTGGAAGGACCCGGTCTTCTGGCTGTCCGTACGCAACACCCTTGTCATCTGGGTGCTGTCCACGGTCCCGATGCTCTTCATGGCGCTGATCATGGCCACGCTCGTGAACTCCACGCGTCGCCTCACGGGCTTCTACCGGATCGCACTGTTCATCCCGAGCATCACCTCACTGGTGGCCATCGCCATCTTCTTCAGCGCGATCTTCAGCAACAACTTCGGTCTGATCAACGCGGCGCTGAAGCTGGTGCATCTGCCAGAGGTGCCGTGGATGAGCAACCAGTGGACGATCAAGGTCGTCATCGCCTGCCTGATGACCTGGCAGTGGACCGGATACAACGCCATCATCTACCTGGCCGGCCTCCAGGGCATCCCCTCGGAGATCTACGAGGCGGCCAAGATGGACGGCGCGGGAGCGGTACGGATCTTCTTCCGCATCACGATCCCCCTGCTGCGTCCCATCATCCTGTTCACGGTGGTCATCTCGACCGTCACCGGCCTTCAGAGCTTCACCGAACCCCAGGTCCTCTTCGGCAGCGAGGCCGCCACCAACCCCAACTCAGGCGGCCCCGGCCAGGCCGGCCTCACCACGCTGCTGTACTTCTACCACCAGGCTTTCGACAACAACGACTTCGGCTACGGCGCCGCGATCGTCTGGGCCTTCTTCCTGCTCATCCTGCTGATCGTCGCCGTCAACTGGCGCCTGGTCCAGCGCCGCAAGGAGCAATGACCGGTGAGTCTCCCGCAACTGACGAAGCTTCCGAACCTCCTCAGCCGCAGGCGGACCCGTGGACTGAGCGTCCACATCATCCTGATGGCAACGGTGCTCGTGTCGGTGTTCCCGTTCTACTGGATCATCGTCATGGCGACGAACACCTCGCAGGACATCTACCGCTACCCGCCGAAGCTGTGGTTCGGCTCCCACCTGCTCACCAACCTCCACCACCTCTTCCAGAACGTCGACTTCTTCGGGTCGATGCTCAACACGCTGATCGTCGCTGTCTGTACGACCGTCCTCGTGCTGTTCTTCGACTCGCTGGCGGCCTTCGCCTTCGCCAAGTACGACTTCCCGGGCAAGAAGGCGCTGTTCGGCCTGCTGCTCGGGATGTACATCCTGCCGACCCAGCTGGCGATCATCCCGCAGTACGAGATCATGGTCCAGCTCGGCTGGGTGGGCACCCTGAAGGCCCTCATCGTCCCCGCCGCAGCCAACGCCTTCGGCATCTTCTGGATGCGCCAGTACACGATGACCGGCGTCCCCGACGAACTGCTGGACGCCGCCCGCATGGAGGGCTGCGGCTTCTTCCGCCAGTACTGGTACGTCGTCCTGCCGTGCGTCCGCCCGGCACTGGCCTTCCTCGGCATCTACACCTTCATCGCCGCCTGGAACGACTACATCCTGCCGCTGGTCATGCTCGTCGACCCGAGCCACGTCACCCTCCAGGTGGCCCTCGCCCAGCTGTACGCCGGCCACTACACCGACTACAGCATGGTGATGTCCGGTGTCCTGCTGGCGGTCATCCCCCTGGTGCTGGTCTTCACGTTCTTCGCCCGCGGCTTCATCGCCGGCTCCACCGAGGGGGCGTTGCGTGGCTGAGCGGAACGACGGGCTGAGAGGCGCCGACCTGGCCAAGTGGGCCATCAAGGGGGCCATCCGCTGATGGAAGCACAGCCGCGCATGGACATGGGGCAGCTGATGGGCGTACGTCCATGGGAGTCGCCCGAGATCACCGGGTGGCGGCGGCTGCCCATGCACACGGTGGACCGCAGGCCCGGCGCCCTGTCACTGGACGGCAGCTGGCGCTTCCAGCTGCTGCCCGCCCCCGATGCGCCGCTCGCCGAGGACTGGTCGGAGCTGGTGGTGCCGGGCTGCTGGACGATGCAGGACCCGCGCGACCTACCGCAGTACACCAATGTGCAGATGCCCTGGCCCGAGTACCCGCCGTCCGTACCGGCCGCCAACCCGACGGGCGTGCACGAGACTGATGTCGACGTTCCGGCCGACTGGGCGGACCGCCGCATCGTGCTGCAGGTCGGTGCCGCCGAGAGCGTTCTCATCGCCCAGGTGAACGGTCAGGCCGTGGGCATCGGCAAGGACTCGCACCTGGCGAGCGAGTTCGACGTCACCGAGGCGGTACGTCCCGGTGAGCGCAACACCGTACGGCTGACGGTGGTCAAGTGGTCGGACGCCTCGCACATCGAGGACCAGGACCACTGGTGGCACGGCGGCGTCACCCGCTCCGTCCTCCTGTACGCCACGGATCCGCTGTACCTCGCGGATGTCAAGGTGCAGGCCGACCAGGGCGGTTCGCTGCAGGTGGACTGCCAGGTGCGCGACGCGCGGGGGCCGCTCCCCCAGGGCTGGTACCTCACCGGTGATCTGGACGGCGTCACGCTGGCGCAGAACGCCGAACTCGACCGCGTCAACCGAGAGACCGAGCGAGTCTCGGACTTCCTCGGCGAAGCCCAACTCCGCGCGGGGATGGAGGATGTCAGGCCCTGGTCGGCCGAGACACCCACCCTGTACGGCCTGACAGTACGGCTGCACCGCGCCGACGGGAGCATCGCCGACAGCTCGTACCACCGCATCGGTTTCCGAACGGTCGAGATCCGAGGCCGTGATCTGCTGATCAACGGTGAGCGGGTGTTCATCCGGGGCGTCAACCGGCACGACTTCCACCCGCTCACCGGCCGCACGGTCACGCCCGCCGAGATGCGCGCCGACCTGGAGACGATGAAGCGCTTCGGTTTCAACGCCGTCCGCACCTCGCACTATCCGAACGATCCCGCCCTCCTCGACCTCGCCGACGAGCTCGGCCTGTACGTCGTGGACGAGGCGAACATCGAAAGCCACGACCACGCCCACGAGATCGCCGACGACCCGCGCTACCTGCCCGCCTTCGTCGACCGCGTCTCGCGCATGGTGCTGCGCGACAAGAACCACCCGAGCGTCGTGATCTGGTCGCTGGGCAACGAGAGCGATTACGGCGCCAACCACGACGCGGCCGCGGGCTGGGTGCGCCGCCACGATCCGACGCGCCCGATCCAGTACGAGGGAGCGGCGAAGACCGACTGGTCGTCGCGCGACATCGCCAGCGACATCGTCTGTCCCATGTACGCCTCGATCAGCGAGATCGTCGAGCACGCCACCTCAGGCGAGCAGACCAAGCCGCTGATCCTGTGCGAGTACTCACACGCCATGGGCAACAGCAACGGCAGCCTTGCCGACTACTGGGAGGCCATCGAGTCCACTCCGGGGCTGCAGGGCGGATTCGTCTGGGAGTTCTGGGACCACGGCATCCTGCAGGACCTGTCCGACGGGCGCCCCGCAGGGCCGGGCAGCGAGAAAGCTTTCAGCGAGGGCGTCACCGCTCCCGGTTACCGCTGGGCGTACGGCGGCGACTTCGGCGACACACCCAACGACGGCGCGTTCTGCGCGGACGGCCTGGTCTTTCCCGACCGCACTCCGAAGCCCGCGATGTACGAGCACCGCGAACTCGCCGCTCCCGTAAGGCTGTCGTACGACGGCGGACAGCTGCGGATCCACAACCACCAGCATTTCCGCGATCTGTCCTGGCTGACCGCGGAGTGGGTGCTCTCCTCCGAGGAGTCGGGCACGGCAGGCACGCGGAGGGCGCCGACCGAGCTGCCGCACGTACCGCCCGGCGGCTCGGCCGTCGTCGAGCTGCCGGCGGAGCTGGGTGGGGAGCCGGGTGCAGACCAGCGGGACGGCGGCGAGACCTGGCTGACGCTGCGCGTGACGACGGCGGGCGAAGAGCCGTGGGCGGGACCGGGTACGGAGGTATGCACTCCGCAGGTGCGGTTGCGCGAACGCCCCTCCGCGGACGTACGCGTACCGGCCCCGGCACTTTCCGGTCGCGCGGTCGACATCGACGCGGAGGGCCATCTGGTCCATCCGCTGCTGACCGCCCCGCCCGTACTGAGCCTGTGGCGCGCGCCCACGGACAACGATCTGCTGGGCGGCGCGGCTGCCCACTGGGAGAGGCTGGGCCTCGACAGACTCGTCCGCAAGCCGTTGTCGGCGGACCGCCAAGGTGATCGCATCACGGCCCGCAGCGCGTACGACACCGGCGCCGGCACCGTCGAGCACCTGCAGGTCTTCACCCCGCTCCCCGACGGCGGGCTTCTCATCGAGGAGACCGCCCTTCTCCCCGAGGCGCTGACCGATGCCGCACGGGTGGGCACGGTCTTCGAGACGGTGGAGGGCCTGGACCGGATGGAGTGGTACGGGCAGGGCCCCTGGGAGACGTACCCGGACCGGGCAGCGGGCGGGCCCGTAGGCCATTACGGAGACCGCGTGGACGAGCTGTTCACCCCGTATCTGCGGCCGCAGGAGAGCGGCGGACGGCACGGCGTGCGCGGCTTCTCGCTGCTGTCGGAGGCGGGCGCCGGTCTGTCCGTGCGGTTGGACGCCCCACGCCAGGTGTCGGTCACGCGCTACCGGGCCGCTGACCTCGCCGCCGCCGCGCACCACGACGAGCTCGCGCCGCTGCGGCGCTGCGTGGTCCACGTCGACGCGGCACACCGCGGCCTCGGCACGGCATCCTGCGGCCCCGACACCCTGCCCCGCCACCGGGTCGGCGCCGGTGTCCATCGTTGGGCGTGGGTGCTGCGCACGCTGTGAAGGTGAAGGCCGCGGTCCGCGGCAGCCCCGGTCAGGAATGAAATTCGCGTACCGGGTGATGCGCATACTGGAGGAAACAGACATATCCCGCATTCGTCTTTTACAAGAGTGAGGCGGCGATCATGAAAAACAGCCCGGTGGCCCTGGCTTTCACCAGCGGCTACCTCTTCGGGCGCAACCACAGGATGGGATGGGCGCTCGCCCTTGCCGGTGCGGCAGCCGGCAAGCGCCTCGCCGCCGGCCACAACCCGTTGGGCTCCGAGAAGCTGGTGTCCTCCGAGGTCGGCCGTCTGACCGAGGATCTCCGCAACCAGTTGGTGTCCGCGGGCAAATCGGCGGTCGTGGCTGCGGCCAGCCAGCGCATGGAAGCGCTGAGTGACCGGCTGGAGGAGCGGACCTCGGCGCTACGCGCCGAAGGGGGCGGCGGAAAGGCCGGGAAATCGAAGGCACACGGCACGGAGCAAGCGGAGAAGTCAGGGCCTGAGCAGGTAGCTAAGTCCGGGGTCGAGCAAGCGAAGAAGACGTCGCTTGGCCAGGCGGAGAAGCCACGGCCCGCGGAACGGGCCACGAGCGTGAAGCGCTCCGTCGGCAGCAAGCCGAGGAAGGCTGCCGACCGTCCTGCCAGGCCCGCCAAGAAGGCCGTCCCCGAAGGAGCACAGCGGCGAAGCCAGGGGTGAGGACCATGGCTGACCAATCGGACGGACAGGGCGCGGTCGGCGGGCTCGGCACCCTTGCCAGGGAACTGCCCACCGAGCGTCTGATCCACGACACGCAGGATCTGCTCGCCGCGCTGAGCGGGCGAGCCGTGAGCAAAGTGACCGAGCGAGTGACAGGCGGCACGTTGGCGGGCAGGGCGCTACTGAAGCCGCTCCTCAAAGTCGGCGTGCGCAAGGCCGCAGACAAGGTCAAGGAGGCCGTATCGGGCGGCCTGCCTGGTCGCACCGACAAGAGCGTATTCAAGGCCGCCAACATCGTCGAACAGATCGATGTCGGCGTGCCGATCTCCGTCGCCTACAACCAATGGACGGAGTTCGAGCAGTTCCCTTCCTTCATGAAGAAGGTCCAGAAGGTCGAGGAGACCTCCGACACGGAACTCGAATGGAAGGCCAGGGTCTTCCTCTCCACCCGCGAATGGCATTCCGAGATCATCGAGCAGGTGCCTGACAAGCGGATCGTGTGGCGCTCGAAGGCGGTGAAGGGATATGTGGACGGTGCGGTCACCTTCCACGAAGTAGCCCCCGAGCTCACGAGGATCCTGCTGGTTCTCGAGTACCACCCCAAGGGGCTGTTCGAGCACACCGGAAACCTCTGGCGAGCCCCGGGGCGTCGGGCGCGTCTCGAGATGAAGCACTACCGCCGTCACGTCATGACCCGGACCCTGCTGCACCCCGAGAAGGTCGAGGGCCGGCGGGGCGAGGTGCACGAGGGAAAGGTCGTGCGCCGGGCCGAGGAGGCACGCGAGGAGCAGGAACCCGCGAAGGATTACGAGGAAGAAGCGGAAGAACAGGAAGAGGAAGAGGAGCCCGAGGAGGCGCGAGCCGAAGGAGAGCCGGAGCCCGAGGGAGAAGGGCCGGAGGAAGAGGAAGGCGAATCCGAGGAAGAGGCCGAGGGCGAATACGAAGAGGAGCCGGGGGACGAGGCGGAAGAAGACGAGTACGAGGAAGTGCAAGAGGGCGAGGGACAGCCTGAGGACGAGTACCCCGAGGAGGAATACGCGGAGGAGGACGAGGAGGACTACGTCGAGGACCACGAGCATCGCTGACGGACAACTGGCGCAGCGGTGCTGGGCAGGTGGTCTCCGCCTGCCCAACACCGCGCCACTCGGACCGGCCGGCCACATGGGCCGTGGTCGCGCGTCCGCGGTTCAGTCGGCGGCAGCGAACGCGTCCACTCCGGTGAGTTCTGCGGAGAGTGCCCACAGGCGCGCGGCCTGCTCGGTGTCGGTCGCGTAATCGCGTACGCCGACCCACGCGCCGTCGTTCGAGGCGGGCTCGGCGATGTCGCAGTCCTCGCAATACACGCCGCCCACGCCCTGCAGTCGGGGGGAGGTCGCCGCCCACACCTGTGTCGCGGCTCCCTGCTGGGTCGTCTTGAACGCCGTCGGGTCGACCAGTTCGCCGGTCTCGTCGATCCAGCCGCGGTCGATCATCTCCTGCTTGTCGAGGTGACGCTGCAGCGGCGTGAGGATGCCGCCGGGATGCAGTGCGAACGCCCGTACTCCGGCGTCCCGGCCGAGGGTGTCGAGATGCACGGCGAACAGCACGTTGGCCGTCTTCGCCTGACCGTAGGCCTGCCACTTGTCGTAGCCACGCTCGAAGTGGATGTCGTCCCAGCGGATGCCGGAGGCGTGGTGGCCTGCGGACGACACGGAGACGATGCGGGCCCCGCCCGGCGCGATCGCGGGCCAGAGCCGGTTGACGAGCGCGTAGTGGCCGAGGTGGTTGGTCGCGAACTGGGCCTCCCAGCCGGGGCCGACCCTGGTCTCGGGACAGGCCATGATCCCGGCGTTGTCGATGACGAAGTCGATCGTGCGGCCGGAGGCGAGAAAGCGTTCGGCGAAGGTGCGCACGCTGTCGAGGTCGGCGAGGTCCAGTTCGTCGACCTCCGCCCCCTCGATGTCCGCGACCGCGTCACGGGCGGTCGCGGGACGCCGGGCTGGTACGACGACATGGGCGCCCGCGCGGGTGAGCGCACGCGTGGTCTCCAGCCCCAGACCCGAGTAACCGCCCGTGACGAGCGCGAGCTTCCCGGAGAGGTCGATTCCCTGCAGGACGTCGTCGGCGGTGCTCCGCGCTCCGAATCCCGATCCGATCTTGTGCTGAGGAGTTGCCATGTCCCGGATGCTACGAATGTGAGTGCACTCCAGGGCAAGCCGACACCGGCGCCGCGGATATCTCAGACGTCTCAGGGCTCTCAGGCGTCAGGCGCCGCGTACACCCGGCGGCCGTCCACGAAGGTCTGCAGGACCCGGGCCGCAGCGATCTCCACAGGCAGCCCGGCGAAGGGGTCCCGGTCCAGGACGACGAGGTCGGCGAGCTTGCCCACGGCGATGCTGCCGGTGGTGTCGTCCAGGTGGTTCGCATACGCGCTGCCGGCTGTGTACGCGGCGATGGCGGCCCCCAGGTCGATGCGCTGCTCGGGCAGGAACACCCCCGTGCCGTCGGGCGCGGCGGGGGCGATCCGGTTGACGGCCACGTGGATGGCTGCCAGCGGGTCGGGGCTGCTGACCGGCCAGTCGCTGCCCGCCGCGAGGGTGGCGCCGGCGCGCAGCAGATCGCCGAACGGATACTGCCAGGTGCCGCGTTCGGCGCCGAGGAAGGGCAGGGTGAGCTCGTCCATCTGCGGTTCGTGCGCGGCCCACAGCGCCTGGATGTTGGCGGTGGCACCCAGGGCGCGGAAGCGTCGGACGTCGTCGGGGTGGACGACCTGGAGATGCGCCAGGTGGTGCCGCGTGTCGCGCCATCCGTTGGCGGCGCGGGCGGCCTCGACCGCGTCGAGTGCCTCACGCACCGCGCGGTCGCCGAGTGCGTGGAAATGGACCTGGAAGCCGAGGGCGTCGAGTTCGGTGACGTACTTCTTCAGCTCGGCCGGCTCGACGAAACTGATGCCGCTGTTGTCGGAGGCGCAGCCGCAGCCGGTGAGGTACGGGTCCAGCATGGCGGCGGTGTGGTTCTCGGCGATGCCGTCCTGCATGATCTTGACGGTCGTGGCCTGGAACCGGTCGCGACTCAACTCCTTGCGCAGTTCGACCAGTTCGGGGATCTGCTCGGCACCCCGGCCGCGGTCCCACCACAGTGCGCCGACCACCCGGGCGGTGAGCAGCCCGTCGGCCAGGGCGGCGTGGTAGGCGGGGGCAGGGTCGGTCATGTTGGTGTAGGTGCCGATGATGGCGTCCTGCCACGCGGTGACCCCCTGCGAGTGGAGCACGGCCTGGGCGCGCAGCAGGGCGGCGGTCTGCTCCTCGGGCGTCGGGTCGGGCACCAGCCGGCCGACGACGTTGGCCGCGCCTTCCTGGAGCATGCCGGTCGGGTTGCCGTCGGCATCGCGTTCGATACGGCCGTCGGCGGGGTCGGGGGTGCGGGCGTCGATGCCCGCCCGTTCCAGGGCCCGGGTGTTGACCCAGGCTCCGTGGTGGTCGCGGTTGGGCAGGAAGACGGGCCGGTCGGGGACGATCGTGTCGAGGAGGGCGGCGGTGGGCGTGCCGCCGGGGAATGCCTCCATGGACCAGCCGCCACCGGTGATCCACTCGGCGTCCGGGTGCTCGTCGGCGTACGCCTTGATGCGCCGCAGGTACTCCGCCGGGTCGACGGTGTCGCCGAGGTGGCACAGCCCCAGCTCGAGGCCCGCACCCTGGGGGTGGACATGCGCGTCCTGGAAACCGGGCAGCAGCAGCCGCCCGGCGAGGTCGACGACCTCGGTGCGGGGGCCGATCAGCTCGTGGACCTCGTCGTGGCCCACGGCTGTGATCCGCCCGCCGCGCACGGCCACGGCGGTGGCACGACTGCGGGCGGGGTCGACGGTGTGGACGGGTCCGCCCGTGAGGACCAGATCGGCGGCCTGGAGGTGGGACATGAAAGTGGACTCCAAGGTGGGTGCGGGCCGGACAGCCGTGCGGCCATGGGCGGGGAGGGGGTCGGACGGCCGCAGCGAGGTGCCGTGCGCAAGGTGACGCCGGACGGCCGTACGACCCGAGGGCAGGACGGAGCTGGACGGCAACACGCTGCCATGCGGGGCCGGCGTCAGATGGCCGTTCGGTCCATGGGCAGCGTGAGGGCGTCGGCGTCGGTGCCGCGTCCGGTGGCGAAGTACGGCGAGCGGCGGGCGTACTTGGCGACGGCAGCCATGACGAGCCCGGTGACGACGATGGTGGCGGGCAGCGAGAACATGAACCAGCCGTTGTCGGGGCTGAGTTCGAAGTGGTCGCTCATCGTGAGGTACGAGTACCCGAGGTAGGCGCCGAGGCCGAGCAGGACCAGGCCGGACGCGGCAGGGACACCGACCGCGAGCAGTGCCTCACGGAGTCCGTCGCGCAGGGCGGTGCGGAAACGGACGGCGCAAGCGAGGGCCGTGAGGCCGTAGTAGAGGGCGACGACCAGACCGATGGCGTTGACGGCCGCGAGCAGCATGTCGCTCAGCTTGGGGATGGCCACGGCCAGCAGGGCGATGCCGGCGGAGATCGACATCACGATGACGGTTCCGGCGGCGGGCGTGCCGTACTTGGGGTGGACCCGGGTCCACACCGGGCCCAGGGTGCGGTCGCGGCCCATGGCCAACAGCCCGCGGGCGGTGGGGATGACGGAGGCCTGAACGGAGGCGACGGCCGAGAACATCAGCGCGAGCAGGGGCAGGCTCGCCCATGGTTCGGCGGCCAGCTTGGCGCCGAGGTACGGCAGGGCCTGGGGGCCGTTCTTGATGAGTTCGGTCAGGCTCATCTCCCGCTGGAAGGCGACGGAGGCGAAGAGGAACAGGCCGAGCATGGCGAACAGGGCGATGAAGCCGCCGCGGGCCGAGTCCTCCGGGCTCTTGGTCTCCTCGGTGACGCTGAAGGCCGCGTCCCAGCCCCAGAAGAAGAACACCGCCAGGACGAGTCCCTGGGCGAATGCCGTGCCGCTCGACATCGCGAACGGGTTGAACCACGACAGCGAGAACTCCTGCGAGCCCGTGACCAGGGCCCACGTACAGAAGCTCAGCAGCACGGCGTACTCGAAGATCAGGAGACCGAACTGGAACCGGGTGGCGCTGCGCACGCCGGTGACGGCCAGGACCGTGACCGCGGTCAGCGTCACCAGTCCGACGACGGTGCTGACCGCGGTGGACGTCGGATCGAGGCGCACCCCCGCGACGCTGTTCAGGCCCGCCTTGTTGGCGAAGATCAGCACGACCGAGCCGGTGACCGCGCTGGTGTAGGCGAGGAAGATGATCGATCCGACGAGGGTGACCCAGCCGGTCAGGAAGCCGGGCCAGGGGCCGAGGGACTTGCCGACCCACGTATAGCCGTTGCCGCAGTTGGGTTCCGAGCGGTTGAGGCGGGCGTAGGCGGTGGCGATGCCGAGCACGGGCAGGAACGCCAGCAGCAGGAGGGCGGGGCCCTGGAGCCCCACGGTGGCGGCGATGGTGCCCATGCCGATGGCGATGCTGGTGGTGGCCGCGGTGCTGGAGGCGGCGATGGCGACGCCGTCGAGGACGCCGAGGGAGCGGCGCAGTGGGGCGGGAGAAGCTGACTGTGCTGGTCTGGGTGCGGTCTGGGACATCGGGAGGGCTCCTCGCGAGGACGGGGACGGGCGGGGAAGAGCCGTGCGGGAATGCGGTGGAGCAGCAGATGCGATGGAACATCCGAGGTCCATCCGGCGTCAACGGTGTTGACATAAGCCTGTGCCGGGCCGTTCACTGCAACCGGCCGGCACAGACCGCGACCGGCCCGCACAGAGCGAGAGGAACCGGTATGCCCACCCGTGTCCCCCAGGAGAGCAGACGCCGTCGCCCCACCCGCTCGGGTGTGCTCCTGTCCCAGGACCTGATCGTGGAGACCGCGCTGCGGCTCATCGGCGAGCACGGCCCGGAGGCACTGAGCGTACGTCGTCTCGGCAGCGCCCTGGGATGCGACCCGAGCGCGCTATACCGTTACTTTCGCAACACCGACGACCTGTTGCTCGCCGTCGCCGACCGGATCATCGGCGACGCCATGGCGGGGTTCACGCCCGGTCCGGACTGGATCGCCTCGCTCCACGAGATGGCGCTGCGGGTGCGCGCCGGGTACCTCGCCCATCCGCGGGCGGCCGCCATGGCCTCGTACCGTGTGACCCGCCGCGAGAACGAGTTCCGTGCCGTGGAGACCGGCGTGGCCCTGCTGCTGTCGGCGGGGTTCGCCCCTGATCGCGCCGTCCGTCTCTACCTGGCGTTCATCGACACCGTCCTCGGTCACGCGGCCATGGACGCCGCCTGCCTGGCACTTCCCCGGCAGCAACGCGAGGCCGACCGGCAGGCGTGGACGGAGGTGTACCAGGCCGCGGACGCCGAGGCGTACCCGGCCCTCAGGACGGTACGCGGCGAGCTGCACGCCATGGGGGAGAGCTCCTTCGAGGAAGCGGTGGACCTGCTGCTGGCCGCCCTGGCCGCCCGCGCCCCCGCCGCGCAGCCCTGATGACAACCTGACCGGGGTGGATGGCGGTTCGGACGCCCGGTACCGCTGTGTTCCGCCAGGTGCCGCGCCGAGGGCCTACGGCGGCCCGGCACGAGCGGTAGGCCGACCCGAGCGGCAGGCCGCCACATCAGACCGGCAGAGGGTGGTCCGGCAGCCGCTGTTCCGCCCAGATGATCTTGCCGGTGCGCGTCTGGCGGCTGCCCCATCGGTCGGCGACCTGGGCGACGAGGAGCAGCCCTCGGCCTCCTTCGTCGAAGGCGCGGGCCCGGCGCAGATGCGGGGCGGTGCTGCTGCCGTCGGACACCTCGCAGATGAGGGTGTCGTGGCGGATGAGCCGCAGCTGGATCGGCGGGCTGGCGTGGCGGATCGCGTTCGTGACCAGCTCGCTGACGATCAGCTCGGTGGCGAACGTCACCTCCTCCAGCCCCCAGGCGGCGACCTGCTCGACAGCCGCCTTACGGGCCTCCGCGACGGTCGTGGGGTCCGGTCGCAGAGGCCAGGTGCACACCCGGCCGGAGTCGAGTGCCCTGGTCCTGGCCAGGACCAGGGCCACGTCGTCGGCGGGGCGGCCCGCCAGTACGGAACCCAGCACCGAGTCGCAGATCGTCTCCAGCGAGCGGGCGGGGTCGCGGAGCGCCTGCCGCAGCAGGTCCATCCCGGTGTCGACGTCCCGGCCGGCGGCCTGGATCAGGCCGTCGGTGTACAGGGCGAGCAGGCTTCCCTCCTCGAGTTCGATCTCGGCGGCTTCGAACGGCAGGCCGCCCAGGCCCAGCGGCGGTCCCGGCGGCAGGTCCAGGAACCGCACGGTGCCGTCCGCGGTGACCACGGCCGGCGGCGGATGGCCCGCACGCGCGAGGCTGCAGAGCCGGGTGACGGGGTCGTACACGGCGTACAGACACGTGGCGCCGACCTCGCCCGTGGTGCCCTCCGCGGGCCCGCGCACATCCGGCCCTTCCTCCCGGTCCAGGCGGATGACCAGGTCGTCGAGGCGGGTGAGCAGCTCGTCGGGGGCCAGATCGACATCGGCGAGGGTCCGTACGGCGGTCCGTAGCCGGCCCATGGTGGCCGACGCGTGGATGCCGTGGCCCACCACATCACCCACGACCAGGGCGACCCGCGCGCCCGCCAGCGGGATGGCGTCGAACCAGTCCCCGCCGACGCCGGTACCCGAGCCCGCAGGCAGATAGCGGTAGGCGACCTCCACCGCCGCCACACCGGGCGGCCGCTCGGGCAACATGCTGCGCTGGAGCGCGAGCGCCGTCCTGCGTTCGCGGGTGTAACGGCGGGCGTTGTCGACGGCCACCGCCGCCCTGGCGACGATCTCCTCCGCGAGCAGCATGTCGTCCTCGCTGAAGTCCTCAGCGGTTCGGTGCCGCAGCAAGAGCACCAGCCCCAGGGTGGTCCCGCGGGCACGCAGCGGCACCAGCATCACCGAATGGATCAGGTACTTGCGGTGGCTCGCGGCGCGGGCCGGGTACTCCTTGACCCACCGCAGCAACAGGGGATCGTCGGCGTGATGCAGGGCGGCCCTGCCGGTGGCCAGTGCCTGGACCGGTGAGGAGTCCGGCGGGTAGGTCTCGCTCTGTCCGGGCTGGGTGGCGGACTCCGGGCAACCCTCCAGCACCGACCGCTGTGCGGCCCTGCGGAAGACGACCGGCCCGGCGCGCGGCACCGGTTCCGGCTCGTCGCCGCGCTCGACGGACTCCAGGAGGTCGACCGCGACGAAGTCGGCGAGCCGCCCCACGGCCACGTCCGCGAGTTCCTCGGCCGTTCTGATCACGTCCAGCGTGCTGCCGATGCGCACGCCGGCCTCGTTGAGCACCGTCAGGCGGCGCCGGGCCCAGTACTGGTCGGTGCTGTCGAACACCACCGCCGACACCCCGTGCACGGCGCCGGTCTCGTCCCTCAGCGGGAAGAAGAACATCGACCAGGAGTGCGCCCGGGTCTCCCCCGGCGACTTGCCGTACGCCTCGTGGATCACCGTCTCACCGGTGCGCAGCACCTGACACTGGAGACGGTCGAACTCGTCGAACGGCTGGCCGGCTTCGATCTCCCGCAGGCGCAGACCCAGCATCTCCTCCACGGACCTGCCCATCAGGCGGACCATGCCGTCATTGGCACCGACCATCCGTGCCTCGCCGTCGTAGACCGCCACGGGAAACGGGAGCTGAACGAGCGTCCGGTCCCAGAGCACCGCCGCCTCCGGTTCGGAGGGAGCCGTCGCCATGGAAAACGTCTCGCCGGTCACCAGCCACAGGCCCTGGCTGCCGGTTCCCACCAGCGGTCCGACCTGGAGCCGCACCACGACGCGGCTGCCGTTGCGGTGCCGCAGCGCCACCTCACTGGCCCATACACCGGGCCCGGTGACGCGGCGCCGCGCAGCGGCGGGCAGACCGGCGGCGAGCAGGGTGTCCGCGGCCCGGCCCACCACCTCGTCGGCCTCGTATCCGAGCAGACGCCGAGCGCCGGCACTCCATGCCGTGATGACTCCGCGTGCGTCGATGACCACGGCCAGGTCCCGTGGTACTCGCTCCTCCCCCGGCCGCCGAGTGGTGACGGGCTCCTGGTCCATGAGGTGCTCACCCTCGTTCTCGCCGCTGCCGGCCCCCTGGGGCCGTGTCTGCGAACGCCGCACATCAGGCGCTTCCTCCAGGGTCCTGCGGCGAAGGCCCGGTATCAAATGACGGCGGTCCCGTGGTGAGGCCTGTGGTGCGTCAGGGCGCTGCCTCGCAAAGGGCTGCGAACACGTCGCGGCTCTCGCCGCCGTCCGTCAGACGCCAGCCTGCTGTGACGTGTCCCTGGGCATCGTTCACGTCCGAGTGGGACGGCTGGTCCGACCGCAGGAGGCGCGTCACCTGGATGGTCCAGCGTCCCGCGGACCCGGCGTCCGACCCGGCTGCCGTCGTTGTCTCCAGTACGAGATCGGTGCGGTGCGCCCCGTTGTCGACGGCTGTCGGCTCAAGTCCGACGGGGACGCCGGATCCGGCGAAGTACGCGGTGACGGACGGGTCGGGGGTGTTGCTCACGCTCTGTGCCTGCGGCTCGGCACGGCCCTGGAGAAGTGCCAGCAACTGGGCGACGAGCACGGGATCGTGGGTGCCGTCGTACACCCAACGCCGTCCCAGCACCCCGTGCTCGGACGTGCCGATGAGGGCGTGGTCGGCTCCGTCGAGCGGTGCCCCGCGGTAGGTGAGCGGTACGTGGTACGACATCGGCCGATCGCCGGACTCGTCCGTCACCACCATGAACTCGATCCCCACTTCGCCTTGCGGGTCGTCGAGCCGGAAGCCCCCCGTCTTGGACAGCCGCGGCTCGTGCCCCGGGCCGACGTACCACGGCTGGGTGGGAAGCCAGGGCTCCAGCAGCTCCAGCTTGGTGGGCTTCATGGTGGTGTGGTGGATGAGTGACATGCCTGCTGAACGCCTTCCGTCGGGGTGCGCCTGTGCGCCGTCGTCCGTGCCTTCGTGTGTCGTCCGTGCCTGTGTGCGTCGGCACGGTCAACTCCCGGGCGAGCGCCAGCCTCTCGTATCCGACGGGCACGGCGCGAGCGCTTTCACGGGGGTGGTTCCCTACTCAACGGCCTCGTTGCACGCCGCTCCCGCCTCCGCTTGGATGCCGCCCATGACACCAACGGAGCACGCCGGACCCGGAACCCGCCCCGAGCCCACCCACCGTTTCGCCGACCCGAAGGCCTGGACGGCGTGGCTGGAGGAGCACCACGACCGGAGCACCGGCGTGTGGCTGCGCATAGCCAAGAAGGGCACCGGCGAGACGACGGTCACCACGGCCGAAGCTCTCGATGCGGCCCTGTGCTTCGGGTGGATCGACGGGCAGCGCAAGCGGGAGGACGACACGTACTTCCTGCAGCGGTACTGCCCGCGCCGGCCGAGCAGCACGTGGTCGCAGATCAACCGGGAGAAGTTGCGGGTCCTCACCGAGCAGGGCCTGATGCGGCCGGCGGGGCTGCGGGATGTGGAACGAGCGAAGGCGGACGGCCGGTGGGACGCCGCGTACGCCGGTCAGGCCACGGCGACCGTCCCCGAGGATCTGCAGGCCGCGCTGGACGCCGACCCTGTGGCGGCGGGGTTCTACGCCGGCCTCGACAGCCGCAACCGTTACGCCCTGTACCACCGCCTGCAGACGGCGAGGCGTCCCGAGACGCGGGTCCGGCGTCTGACACAGTTCATGGAGATGCTGCGTGAGGGCCGGAAGTTCTACGACCAGTGACGCCCGTTCGCGCTTCACAGCGCGGCGCGGGCCCTGGTCACCGCCGCGGGGACCCTGCTGACCGCCGCCGGGAGGACGAGCGAGCTCGCGGTCGCTCCTGTCGCGGCGGTCAGGGCGATGGCCCAGCCGACCGGGCCGAGTGGGGTGCAGCCGAAGAAGTGGCTGAGGCCGGGGGTCTGGACGACGGCCGCGAGTGCGGCCATGGAGCCGAGGGACGCGGCGACGATCGTGCGGCTGCGGCCGCCTGCCAGGAGCGTCTGCCCGAGTTGCGTGCCCACGAGCGCGACGAGGGCGACGGTGCGGGCGCGGACGGCGCGGCCCGTGAAGCGGGCGGCGAGCCAGCCGGCGGTGGCGCCGAGAGTGGTGGCCACGGCACGTACGACGGTCTCCTCGGTGAGGGCCGAGCCGAGGGACGCCTCGGGCCCTTCGTGGAGCATGCGCCCGGCCGCCTCGGGGTGGGGCGGGCGCAGCACGACGGCCATGGCCGGGGCGAGGTCGGTGAAGAGGTTGACCAGCAGGAGTTGACGGGCCGTCAAGGGCACGTCTCCCACGGCCAGTTCGTCGGCCGGGACGCTGGTCTCCCGCCCGTCGCGTACCGCTGAGGCCATGACGGCCGCCTCGCGGCGCAGCCGGGCGACGGCCCGGTCCGTCGAGTTCCGCTGGATCGCTCCGATCAGCCCGGACACGGCGGTGACGGCGATGATCAGGCCTGCGTCGAGGACCGCGCCGACGGCCGCCGACAGGGCCGCTCCCGCGCCCAGGATCGGGGTGAGCGGGTTGGCCATCTCCGTGAGATAGGCCCTCAACATGTCCCGCGCGAGCAGCGCCGCGTCGTCCTCATTGCGGTCACGCAGCCCGCGTACGGCGATATGGATCCGCTCCTCGAAGAACCGCGCCCGCCGCGGCTCAGCGGGGCCACCGAGCACACCGGTAGCGGACGACACGACGGCGCGCAGCAGTCCGCTCCCCGGAATTCCCACTGTGCGTCACCGGCTTTCTGAGCTCGGGCGTGTCTCATCAGCCGTACCACGGGTAGCCGGGAATCACAGCTTCAATCGACGCACTTTCGGCGGCTCCGTGCGTCCGAGGGCGCGCCAGAATTGAAGGTGACGCGTGACGCACCCTTCTCGGACGAAAAGGAGGAGACGCATGCCCAGGACAGCGGGAACCACGCGGAAGACCACCGCGTCGCGACCCGCGCCGCGTAAGAGGGTCGCAGCGACGCAGGTCGAGGATCAAGCGACGCAGGTTCAGGACGAGACCGAGAGGACCGAAGACACGCAGGTCCATCGTGGGCCGGGGGGTCTGACCCTGCACACGCACACGTACCACCCCCCGATGCCGGTTCCGTATCTCACCCGGAAGGACCTGACCGCCACAGCCCGGGCGGCTACGTCGATGCTGCCCGGCATGCCGGGACGCCCACGAGCCAAGGACGTCGCCTTCTACGGCGGCCTGGGAGCGCTCACCGTGGCCGGGGCGCTGGAGTGGCCGGTCGCCCTGGCCGTCGGCGGAGCCACGTGGCTGGTGCGCAGCACGGGAAAGGAAGCGCGTAGGGAAATCATGGAGTCGCGGCAGGAGAGGGGCTCCCGAGAGGTCGGTTCCGCCCGCCGGGCTGCCTGACCGCCATCACGATCCGGCGCGCGGCGGCCTCAGCCTGTCGTGCGCCGGGGAACCAAGGCGGCGGCTGTGAGGGATCAGGCCATTACCGGCGCCGTGCGCAGGTGATGCGAGTACGTCGTCCACAACTGCCACAGAAGGCGAAGGATGATGGCCTCGGCGACCGCGACGCCGACCTTCGCGAGTACTGCCACAAGAAACGCGCCCATGGTGCTGTCTTTCTGTGCTTCGGAATGCGAGTGTCCGCTTCCGAATGTGGCCGCTTCGGTGACCACAGGGCCGTCGTTCAGGGGTATGTCCGATGTCGCTTAGGTGAACGGAAGGTGTTGCGGGATTCCCCGTGGCGGTGCGTGTCGCGGCAGGCACCGAGAGCATTCCGCGTGTACCGAGAGCGCTCCCGTCGTACACGGAGAGCGCTCCTGTCGTACACGGAGAGCGCTCCTGTCGTGCACGGAGAGCGCTCCCCCGTCACTCCGCGAGCGAAATACAGATTCCGACCGTCCCGCTGACGCCGCGTCGCAATCGGCTGCCGAACAGCGTCAACCGGCCGATGAGACCGTATTTCCGAGCGATCAGCGCCCGATAACGGGCCGTGTCGGCCGCGTCACAGATCTCGGCGGTGGCCGGCACCTGGTCGCCGGTCGGATTCCCCCGCATATCGCAGGGCCCCACCAGCACATCGGCGCGGTGGCGGATCCGCTTCACCTTCCAGGAGTCCGCGGCCGTCCACACTCCGAGGGCGCTCCCGTCCCGGATCACCCAGACGGGCGTGGACACGGGAGTGCCGTTCCTGCGGAAGCTGGTGACCAGAAGGTACTTACCGTGTGAGAGCCGTGTCAGCAGTGTCTCGTCCATGGCCGCCTGGCATATCACATACCGGCGAGTACGGGACCCATGCCTGCGAGTACGCCTGGCCAGCCCCGGCCCATGCCGTCCAACGCCGCCTTGCCGATCGGAGAGTCGAGGTCGAACCCGGCGTGCTCGAGGAACAGCCTGGTGCCGCTTCCCTCGGGCTCCAGACGCCAGGTGATCGTGGTGTCGAGCGAGCCCTCGGCAAAGGTGTAGCTGATCATGCGCTCCGGTTCAACGGCGGTCACTTCGCACTGCTGCGAGCCCCAGGGGCCCATGTCCAGGGTGAAGCGGTGCCCGACGACGGGCCGTACGTCTCCCTCGGCCCACCACCGCGCATGCAGCTGCGGGTCGGTCAGGACCTGCCACACCTTCGCCGGTGGGTGGGCCAAGAACTGGTCGCATCGGATCACTGTGGGATCGGCCTTGGCATCGTCCTTGGGATCGGTCACGGGTTTTCCTCATCGAGCAGGTCACGGAGCGAGCGCATCCGTGCGCGCCAATAGTGTTCGAAGGGGTGAAGCCACTCGCGGACCTCGTCGAGCGGTTGCGGCTCGAGGTGGTAGTACCGCTGCCGGCCCCTGGGCTCCTCCCGCACCAGGTTGGCCTGGCGCAGGACCTGAAGGTGCTCCGAGACGGCAGGCCGGCTCAGCTCGAACTCGCTCACGAGGTCGTTGACCGCGCGCGGACCGTCGCGCAGCGCGTCGAGCAGCCGACGGCGCACCGGGTTGGCCAGCGCGCTGAAGACGTCGTGTGTCGGCACACGGAGAAAATACGTCGGAAATCTCCGACACGTCAAACGCGGTACGCGGCGCGGGCGGCATGGACGGTCGTCGCCGCCCGGGGTTCGCCTAGCGATCAGCGACCAGGCACGTGACCATGGGGATGGGCCTCGGCACGGCCGGCCCACGAACCATCCGACCCGTGGGGGGATGGCGTGGACAGGAGAAGACAATGGACGGCTACACGTACCTCGCGTACGACTACCCGGTCCTGGGTGCGTTCTGGACCATGATGTGGATCTTCCTCTGGGTCTTGTGGTTCTTCCTGCTCTTCCGGATCGTCTTCGACATCTTCCGCGACGACAGCATGAGCGGGTGGGGTAAGGCGGGATGGCTCGTGTTCGTGCTGATCCTTCCGTTCCTCGGCTGCTTCGTGTACCTCCTCGCCCGCGGCAAGGACATGGGCAAGCGTGAGATAGAGCAGGCACGGGCCCAGCAGAAGGCGTTCGACAGCTACATCCGCGAGACCGCCGGCGGTGCGGGCAAGCCGAGCGAGGTCGAGGAACTCGCGAAGCTCTCGGAGATCAAGGCCAGGGGCGACCTCTCGGAAGAGGAGTTCCAGCGGGCCAAGCAGAAGATCCTGCACTGAACCCGCGGGGTGTCCGCCGCGCCGCGGGTGGCCGACGACGCTCCTCGCGGGCCTGACGCCCCGCTCGACCTCCCGTGTCAGCGACCGCGCCTCAGCGGAAGGCGCCCTCCCCCGTGAGTGCCTTGCCCAGGACCAGCGTGTGCACCTCGCTGGTGCCCTCGTACGTCAGCACCGACTCGAGGTTGTTGGCGTGCCGCATCACCGGATACTCCAGGGTGATGCCGTTGGCGCCGAGGATGGTGCGGCACTGCCGGGCGATGTCGATCGCCTCCCGCACGTTGTTGAGCTTGCCCACGCTGACCTGCTCGGGCGTGAGCCGGCCGGAATCCTTCAGCCGGCCCAGGTGCACGGCGAGCAGCATGCCCTTGCCGAGCTCCAGCGCCATGTCCGCCAGCTTCTGCTGGGTCAGCTGGTACGAGGCCAGCGAGCGGCCGAAGACCGTGCGGTCGCCGGCGTAGGAGATCGCGGTCTCAAGGCAGTCCCGGGCGGCGCCAAGAGTGCCGAACACGATGCCGAACCGGGCCTCGTTGAGGCAGCCCAGCGGGCCGGACAGGCCGCGGGCGCCGGGGAGCACCGCGTCAGCGGGCAGCCGCACGTCCTCCAGGACGAGTTCGCTGGTCACGCCGGCCCGCAGGGAGAGCTTGCCCTTGATCTCAGGGGCGCTGAACCCGGGGGTTCCGGCGGGCACCAGGAAGCCCCGCACACCCTCGTCGGTGCGGGCCCACACCACGGCGACGTCGGCCACCGAGCCGTTGGTGATCCACATCTTGGTGCCGCCCAGAACCCAGTCGGAGCCGTCGCGCTTGGCGCGGGTGCGCATGGCGCCCGGGTCCGATCCGGCATCCGGCTCGGTGAGTCCGAAGCAGCCGATCTTCTCGCCCGCGGCCATGCCCGGCAGCCACTGCTGCTTCTGCTCCTCCGAGCCGTGCTTCCAGATCGCGTACATCGCGAGCGACCCCTGCACGGACACCAGGCTGCGCAGCCCGGAGTCGACCGCCTCGAGTTCGAGGCAGGCGAGACCGTACGACACGGCGTTGGTGCCGGCACAGCCGTAGCCCTCCAGATGCATGCCGAGCACACCGGTCTCGCCCAGACGGCGGGCGAGTTCGCGGGCCGGGATCGCGCCGTGCTCGAACCACTCGGCGACGTGCGGGCGCAACTCGCGTTCTCCGAGAGTCCGGACGGTCCTGCGGATCTCGCGCTCCTCGTCGGACAGCAGCCCGTCGATGGCGAACAGATCGAAGGGGTGGACGGGCGATGACGTCATTCCGGCCTCCTGGCTGTGACTCCCCACCGAGACCAGTGCCGGCCCCGGCCCGGAGGGCACCCTAGGCCCTGACGGTTCCACGCTCCGGCTGCCGGCCGCTGGTCGGCACAGGCGCGCCCCACGTCCACCGTCCGTCCGCCTATGCCGTTCGGCACTCCGGGTGGCCCCACCCCTGCGCGTTCTTGGCGATGGACTCGCCGGCCGCGTACGAGCGGCCGCAGACGCACCGGCCCGGGAACTTCGCCTTGATCGTCCGTGAGCCTCCCGAGGCACGCTGCCGCGGCGCAGCGGCCGCCTGCGCCGGGCCGCCCGCAGAGCGGCGGCGCGCACCGCCGGCGGGGACGACGTCGGGTGCGTGCGGCGGCTCCGGGGAGTCGTACTCGCTGCCCGCCGGTTCCTGGACGAGCGCTGCGTGGCTCGCGGCCCGGTCGGCGAAGTCGTTGAGCCGGTCGCCGTCGACCTGGTGTGCCGGGACGTAGCGGAACTCCACCGAGCGGCCGTCGAGCAGCGCGTCGATGCGCTCGACGAGCTCCTGGTTGGCGACCGGCTTGCCCGCCGCCGTCTTCCAGCCCTTGCGCTTCCAGCCGGGCAGCCACGTCGTGACGGCCTTCATCGCGTACTGGGAGTCCATCCGGATCTCCATCGGCACGGACGGGTCGACGGCCGTCAACAGCCGCTCCAGCGCGGTGAGTTCCGCGACGTTGTTGGTCGCCTTGCCCAGCGGGCCGGCCTCCCACCGGTCAGGGATCTCCTCGGCCCCGGCGATGACCCAGGCCCAGCCTGCGGGCCCCGGATTCCCCTTCGAGGCCCCGTCGCACGCGGCGACAACACGTTCCACCATGTCTCCGATCATGCCAGTACCGTGAGGGTGGCCCGGCCACACCGGCCGGAGGCCGCCGCCCGGCTCGTCTGCTCCGGAAGGACCGCGATGAGGAAGATCGTGCTGATGATGTCGGTGTCGCTCGACGGCTTCTTCGAGGGACCGGACCGCGAGATCGACTGGCACATGGTCGACGACGAACTGCACGACCACTTCAACGAGCAGCTCAGAGCGATGGGCGCGTTCCTGGACGGACGCGTCTCGTACGAGCTCATGGCGGAGTTCTGGCCGACGGCCGACTCCGATCCCGCCAGTGCCCGGCCCATGGTCGAGTTCGCCGCCATCTGGCGGGACATGCCCAAGATCGTGTACTCGCGGACCCTGGAGCGGGCCGACTGGAACACCACCATCGTGCGGGACGTGGTGGTCGACGAGGTCATGGCGCTCAAGGCCCAGCCGGGCGGAGATCTCGCGCTCGGCGGTGCCGGCCTGGCCGCGGCCTTCATGAAGCACGATCTGATCGACGAGTACCGTCTCTACGTCCACCCGGTGCTCATCGGCCGGGGCAGGCGCCTGTTCGAGGAGACGGACACAACGACCCGTCTTCGGTTCGTCGAAACGCGGACGTTCGGCAACGGAGTTGTGCTCCTCCGTTACGAGCGGGTGGACACCTCCCCTCGCTGATCAGCTCAAGTCCGGCACTCGATATCGTGTCGCCACGAATCGAACGCAGGCAGGCAGGCGGAGGGGTGCGCTGTGTCGGACGAAGGGCGGCTGGTCGCCGGGCGATACCGGCTTACCGAGCAGATCGGCCGTGGGGGCATGGGCACCGTGTGGCGTGCCCAGGACGAGCTCCTCGGCCGTCAGATCGCGCTCAAGCGGCTGCATGTGCAGCCGCATCTGGCCGACGACGAGCTGATCACTCTCTATGAACGCACCCGCCGCGAGGCGCGCAGCGCCGCCCGTATCGCTCACCCCAACGTGGTGGTGGTCCACGACGTCGTCGAGGACGACGGACTGCCGTGCATCGTCATGGAGTACGTGCCCTCGACCACCCTCGCGACGCTCCTCAAGGGCGGCAGGACCATACCGCCCACGGAGGCCGCCCGCATCGGGCGCGGCATGATCGCCGCGCTGAGGGCCGCACACGCGGCCGGGGTCCTGCACCGCGACGTCAAACCCGGCAACGTGCTGCTCGGCGCCGACGGCCGGATCGTCCTCACCGACTTCGGCATCGCCATGGCGACCGGAACCTCGACGCTCACCAAGCCCGGGGAGGTCGTCGGGTCGATCGACTTCATCGCGCCGGAGCGGATCAGGGGCAGGACGCCCGGTCCCGCCTCGGACCTGTGGGCGCTGGGTGCCACGCTCTATCAGGCGGTGGAGGGGCGTCCGCCGTTCCGCAAGGACACGGCGGTGGAGACGGCGTACGCGATCGCGGTCGACCCTGCGGAGCCGATGAAGCAGGCGGGGCCGCTCGAGCCCCTGATCAAGGCGCTGTTGGCCAAGGACCCCGAGGAACGGCCCTCGGCGGAGGAGGTCGAGCGGGGGCTGCGGGCACCGGAGGCGCAGGCGGCGACGGCGATGACGCCGGTCGGGACCCCGGCCCCGCAGCACAGCGTCTCGGACCGGGGCGCCTCGAGTCTGACGTGGGACGGCGTGACCGTCGTGGACGACGCGGCCTCGGGCCGGGACGGCGAACTGTCGTATGCGGCAGCGGACCCGGCGCCGGGCGGGAATGCGGCGGCGCCGGAGCCGGTACGGAGCGGTGGCGACGGCAGGAGCGGCCGCGGTCGCCGGAGCCGTGCGCCGCTGTGGACCGCCGTGGCGGTGGTGGTCGTGGCCGCGGCCGTGGCGGGTGGGCTCTATGGAATGTCGCGCAGCCCGTCCGGCACCCCGCACAGCGCGTCCGGCGGCGGCACGGCGACGACCGCCGCTGCGACCACCCCCGCGGCCGCACCGACGTCGTACGCGCCTTCGCCCGTCCCCCAGGGCTACCACCTGGTCGAGGAACCGAAGCTCGGGGTCGCCTTCCCCGTACCGGACGGCTGGAGGCCCGGCGAGCGTTCCGCCGAGCAGGTCAACTACATCGACAGTTCGGGCCTGGTCGGCATCACGATCGGCGTCGTGGACCCCGCGGGCTCGGACCCGCTGGCGCACTTCGAGGACGTCGAGACGAACACGAAGGTCAACTATTCCGTGTACCGGAGGCTGTACCTTCAGCACGCCACGTTCCGCGGGCAGCGCGCGGCGGTGTGGGCGTTCACGTTCCAGGGGCGGGTGCGCGGGTTCCGCGCCGTCGAAATCGGGTTCACGCAGGACGGCAAGGAGTACGACATCTACCTCTCGGCCCCCGAGACGACGTGGGACAAGTACCAGCCGGTCTTCGACAGGGTCAAGGACGGCTTCCGTCTGAGCTGAGCCCGTCCGGCGACATGGCCGGTGCCGCGTCAGAGCACCAGCTCCGGGTCCGTGGTGACCTCGACGACGACCCACGGGTTGTAGGGCAGGGCGGCGAGCTCGTCGCGCAGCGTCCGCCGCACACGGTCCTCGTCCGTGACGTTCCAGCGGCCCGGCGGTACCACGAAGCCGACCTCGACGTAGAGCTTCTGGCCCACCTTGCTCGTGCGCAGCACCGGCTCGGGCAGCCGTTCCACGACCCGCACGCTTTCGACGGCATCGCGGATCAGCTGCTCCACGGCCGGCTCGGGCGCGGACTCCAGCAGTTCGGACGCGGCCTGACGGAGCATGCGCACGGGCAGCCGGGCGAGCATCACGCAGGTCACCAGGACCAGCACCGAGTCGGTGTACGCCCTGGCGCCGCGCCACGCCGTCGTGCCCAGCAGGATCGCGACGACGCCGCCGGCCACGACGACGAGGCTGGTCACGGTGCCCGCGAGCCAGGCCGTCGCCTCCGCCCGGATCAGGTCCGACTGCGGACCCCGCCGCACCAGATAGCCGTACGCCGCGAGGCTCGCGAGTCCACTCACCGCTCCGTACACGACCAGGGCCCCCGCCGCCACGTCGGACCCGCCCTCGAGGATGACCCGGACGGCCTCCACGGCGGCGTAGACGAGCGTCCCGAGCAGCGCAAGGCCCTGCACGCCCACGACGAGGGGCACGAGCGACTCCCGGCCGAAAGGGAAGCGCGGCGTCGGGCCGGCGGCGGCGAGGCGTGAGGCGTACAGCGCGAGCCACGACAGCCCCAGGCCGAGGACGACGTAGACACCGTCGAGCAGGATCACCTGCGAGCCGGCTGCCAGCCCCCAGGCCAGAGCCACGACCGCGAGCGCGACCGAGACTGCCATCGAAGCCCTCAGCGCGCGCTGCTCGTACCGCGCCGACCGGGACGGTTCTCCACCCGCCATCACACCATGGTCACGGGGTCCGGCTGCTACGGCGACCGGACTGTACGCGGCCGTCGTTCTAGAGGCCGACGATGAGCTGGATGCAGACGATCTTCACGAGGATGGCGAGGGCGAACAGCGTCGAGTAGCCGGTGTTGACGCGGCTGTCGGTGACCCGGCTGTTGGCGTACGCGGTGATCGCCGGATTGCCGACGTACCCCGCGAGCAGGCCCATCGTGCGCTCGCGGCTCTGCCCGAGCAGTCGGCACGCCACGACCAGCAGCGCATAGCTGACGACGGCTCCGATCAGCAGAACGACCAGGAGTTTCAGGCCGAACAGCGAGAAGGCGTCCCGTCTGAAGGAGTAGCCGGAGGTCAGCCCGACGCAGGCGAGGAAGACCAGCAAGCCGATCTGACGCAAGGTCACGTTGGCCCGGGTCGGCAGCGTCCATACCAGCGGCCCGGTACGACGCCGCCAGCCCAGCACCATCGCCACGAGCAGCGGGCCGGCAGCCGTGCCCAGGGAGAGCGTGGTGCCGCCGATGGTCAGGCTCGGGATGCCGATCAGGAAGCCCAGGGCGAGTCCGAGGCCGAGACTCACGGCGCTGACCTCGCTGACCTTGGCCTCGGTGTCGCCGAGCAGGTTCGTCACCTCGGTGGCCCTTTCGCGCGGCATCACCACGCGTACGCGGTCGTCGAGTTGCAGCAGGAGCCCGCCGTGCGCCAGCAGGTCCACGTCACCACGCCGTACCCGGGACGCCATGGCTCCGAAGCGGCCCTCGAGGTCGAGTTCGCCGACGGTGCGTCCGGCGAGGTCGGGGTTGGTGAGCAGAATGCGCCGGTAGTCGACGGTGTCGCGCCGGTCGAGGAGGTGGTCGGGCGCGTACTCGCCGAGGGCCTTCGCTCCCGCTTCGACCTCGTCGGGCCCGCCCACCAGGACCAGTTGGTCGCCGGCGGCCAGCTGATCGAGGCTGTGGGCGACACTTGTCGCCCCGTCGCGGGAGCGGATCGCGCTGGCCAGCAGACGTCTCTCGGCGACGCCGGGGACCCGGGCCCACTCGGTGGGCCGCGTCACCAGGACCGTTCGGGTGACGAGCCGGTCGGGCAGGCCCTCACCGGGGTCGCGGCGGGACGGCCAGTTGCGCCGCCCCGCGATCGCGGCGACGAACATGATGGTGACGATCACGGCCAGGGGGTAGCCGATCGCGTAGCCGGTGGCGGGCTCGGTCGGGTCCGCGGAGGCGGCCTGCGCGGCTGCCAGGCCGGGTGTGGTGGTGCCGATGCCCGCATAGCCGCCCGCGAGGAAGGGGCCGCTGATGCCGAACACCGAGTTGCCCAGGAATCCCACCGCCAGGGCGGTGATGACGAGGGCTGCCACCGCACCGAGCATCACGATCAGTTGCGGCCTCAGTTCGCGGAAGAAGGCCGGTCCGGCCTCCAGGCCCACGGTGTAGACGTACAGCGCCAGCCCGAACACCGAGAGTCCGGCGGGCACCGCCGGGCCGATGTCCGGATCCAGCGCCCCCACCAGCAGGCCGACGAACAGGACCCCCGCCGCCCCCAGCTTCACCGGCCCGAAACGCACCATGCCGAAGAGCGACCCCAAGGTGATCACTGCGAAGAGCGTCTCCCAGGGGTTGTCCGCGAAGAACTGCCACATACGCACACTCAGCCACACCGCCGGGCGGTTCGCATGTCCACCCGGGCAGCCGAACGACGGGCGGACCGCGGGCGCGCCGGACTGGCCGACGGCGGGGTCCGGCCGGCCGCGTCAGGTGATCGCGCGGAGGATGCGGTCGGGTCGGCGGCGCAGCCGCTCCATGGCCTGCGCTGTCGCTTCGTCGGCGGGCAGCAGAACGACCAGTTCCTGCGCGTCGGTTCTCGGCAGTTCCAGTCTCTCCCGGTGCCAGCGCAGCTCGTGCGCGGTGGGGTGGTTGAGCCGGAGCGGGAGGTGCGGTGGGGGCAGGTGGTGGTTGAGTCGTCGGGTGAACTCGGTTCCGGCGACGGGGGCGAGCTCGGCCTGGAACCACTCGGCGGTTCCCGCGGTCGGCGCGAGCCACAGATCGAAAGCTTGTTCGTCGGCGACCTGGTCCCAGTCGGCGAAGAACGTCCGGGCGCGCGGATCGGTGAACACGTACCGCGTCAGGTTCGGCGACTCGGTCTCCAGCAGCCCGATCCCGCGCATCACCAGGTCGAACCCACTGGTGTGGGCGAGCAGGTCGCCCAGGCGGTTGGTGACGAACGCGACCCCGGGCTCGAGAAGCCGGAGGGTCTCCAGCACGGTCGGCCGCACCTGGCGGTTGGGCGGTGCCGGCCGCTGATGCCCGACGCAGGCTCCGCCAGTGATCTTGGCGAGGTAGCGCAGGTGATCGCGCTCGGTCGCATCCAGGCTGAGGCCGTCTGCCAGAGCGTTCACCACGGCAGGGGACGGGTTGCGGTCTCGTCCCTGCTCGATGCGGGTGAGGTACTCGACGCTGATCCCGGCACGCATGGCCAGGTCCGAGCGTCGCAGTCCCGGGGAGCGGCGGCGGCCGCGGTCGGGCAGCCCCAACGACTCCGGCTGGATGCTGTCGCGCTTGGCGCGGATGAAGTCGCCCAACGGCGTGCTCATGTTCAGGAGTCTATGGCGATACCGACGTCCCTTGACCCCCGCAGGGTGGCCCTGCGGGGGCCAGTCTGCGCCCGGCCTGGTTGCCCTCGTCGCAGCGATGGATCGTTGAGCGCATGAATGAGAAGCACAGGTTGGTCATCATCGTCGGAAGCGTCCGAGAGGGCCGGTTCGGGCCGGTCGCCGCTTCCTGGGTCGCCGAACAAGCACGTGAACACGGCGGGTTCGATGTCGACATCGTCGACCTCGCCGATGTCGAGATTCCGTTGTCGTTGCCGGCGGTGTCACCGAAGTTCGCCGGCGACGCCTACCCGCGCCCGGAGTCGATGGCGTCCCTGACGTCCCGTCTGGACGAGGCGGACGCGTTCATCGTGGTCACGCCGGAGTACAACCACAGCTACCCCGCCTCGCTGAAGGCCGCCATCGACTGGCACTTCACCCAGTGGACGGCCAAGCCCGTCGCTTTCGTCAGCTACGGAGGCGCGGCCGGCGGCCGCCACGCCGTCCTCCACCTGGAGAACGTACTCACCGAACTGCACGCGGTGACGATCCGCGACGGCCTGGCGTTCCCGAACTACTTCACCACCTGGGAGGACGGCCGGCCCCTGGACCCGGAGACGCCCGGATACGCCAAGACCCTCCTTGACCAGCTCGCCTGGTGGGCCGCCGCGCTGCGTACGGCACGCGATGCGGCCCCGTACCCGGCCTGAGGGTTCGGCTGCCGATCCGTCAGGCCGTCTGCTCCCGGGCTGTCGCGGCGCCCTGTGGTGCGTATGCGGCCGCCCAGTCCACGATCTGCACGGCCGCACCGGCGGACTCCAGGCCCTGGCAGTGTGCGTCGTGCCTGCGGCCGATGCCGTCCAGGTCGAGGTGGGAGCCGAAGGCGGCCAGCGACGCCAGACGACGGGCGTACGCCCACAGCCGGGGGTGACCGGCGATGCGGTGCACCGCTGCGGCGTCCAGGTGGCGGCGGTGCACGGTGTCCAGCTGCAGCAGTGTGACCCACACCTGCACGTCGGCGGTCGTCAGTTCGCCGCCCAGTACGTGGTCCTGGAACGCGAGCCGCCGCTCCAGCTCGTCCAGCGCGGCGAAGAGGGTGCCGAGAGCGGCGTCGCGGGCAGTGCGGTCGATGCCGGGCTGCCCGGCGCGCTGCGCGGCTTCGTTGATGCCCTGCTCACAGAGGCACCCGAGGGCGTCGCTCTCCTCCTCTGAGCCGTAGGGCTGCAGATCCGGGCTGCGGTCGCCGAACTGCCGTACCAGGTCTCGCAGGATGTCCGGGGTGTGCGTACTGACGATCCGTCCCGTCCATCCGTCGCTGAGCACCGGAGCCGCGGCAGGTCCCGGGTACTGGTGCGCACTCGCCTCGTACAGCGGACGCAGAGCGGCATGGCTGCCGTCGGGACCGTCCGGCACGGACGGCAGCAGCGTGACGGGGAGCGCCTCGCCGAGGCCGAGCAGGCTGTGGGTGATGGCGATCTGGAGACAGTAGGGGCAGGTGAGGGAGAGATGGAGCCGGTAGCGGTGCGGTGCGGCGTAGTAGCCGCTGCGGGTGTCGCAGCCGATCCTTCCGCGGAAGGGCGGCGTTGCAGTCGAAGGTGCGGCGAGCATGGGTCTCCCTCGGTCCGGTCCGGGTTGCGGCACGCGGCTGATGGCGGGCGGTCTGCTACGTCGGGTTGGTGACGCAGACATGCGGCGGGCGTGGCGCGCGGCGGCGTCGGCGCGCGACCAGGCACCTGGAGATCAGGAGTCGGGAACGCGAAGTGGGAGGGGGTGCGGTGTCACAGCCGCGACGTCGCTGCTGCCTGCGGAATTCCGCTGCTACCGCTGCCGCCTCACGCAGGAAGACTCGCCGCGCTGCAGACGCGCAGCAGATCGACGTGGCGACGGGAGGTCAGCAACGGCAGCTGGAGCGCGCGAACCGCGCGGCTGGTGCCCAGCTCCGAACGCTCCATGATCTCCTGCCCGTTCGCTCGCATACTGCCTGGAGTGTCGAACTACTCGCGGGCCTCGTCAAGAGTGTCTGCGGTGGCGCTCGTTGACCCCGCGGGCACGGCCCCCCCTCTAGGGGTTCGTCCAGGCCTCCGGGTCCTCGGCGAGGCCCAGCACCTCGTCGGGCAGCTTGGCAGCCGCCACCTCGGCGAGGGTGACCTCGCCGAGGATCTTGCGGACGTTGGCGCGTACCGCGATCCACAGCGGCAGGAGAGCCTCCGCCGGCCCGCTGTACGACAGTTCCGGCGGGCGCACGCCTCGTACCGACACCAGAGGGCCGTCCACGACCCGGATCACGTCGGCGATGGCGATCGAGTCGGCCGGACGGGCCAGGCGGTAGCCGCCCTTGCCGCCCCGCTGGCTGGCCACCAGCCCGCCCCGGCGCATATCGCCCAGGATGCCCTCGAGGAACTTGTGCGGGATGCCCTGCGCCGTGGCGATCACCTCGGCCTTGACCGAGGTGTCGTCCCCCGCCGCGGCCAGCTCCAGCGCAGCCCGCACCGCATAGTCCGCCCTCGCAGAGATCCGCATGCCGCGATTATCCGACACCGGTGCGCGGGCGGATCGCCGGGCACGCGCGCGGGGCAGCGGCGGTGGTCTGGCCGTTCCGTACAGCTGACTGCATGCGATCACGAGGGCAGGACGAAGGGAGGGTGTGAACCATTGAGGAAGTAGTCCCCGACCTCACGGAGTCTGTGGGCGACGGGCTCGTAGAGGGTGTGCGTGCGGGCGTTGCGCCAGAAGCGGTCGAGGCCGTGGCGCGAGGATGCGGAACCGGCGCCGATGACGTCCAGAGCGCGGGCGGTGATCTGCTGGGCGGCCCGGGATGCGGCGGCCTCTGCCGCGGCGGCGAGTACGGCGATCTCGGCGCACTCGTCGTCGTCGAGGTCCTCTCCCCGTGCAAGCCCCTGATCGAGGGCGTCCAGGGCCTGGTCGGCCAGGGCGGCCGCGGCGCGCGCGGCCACGGCGAGCTCTCCGTAGACGGTGAGGACGTAGGGGTCCTGGGGCGGGCTGTACGGCTGCGCGTGTGAGTTGACCGGCCTGCTGTACTCACGGGCTTCGGCGAGTACGCCTTCGGCGATGCCTAGGCAGAGCTGGACGGAGATCAGACGGGCGGCGGGTGCGGCGAGGCCGGCGAAGGGAGAGAGCACACCCTCATCGGGGGAAAGAGAACCGAAGACGCCGTCGTCGGCGACCGGCACGGAGTCGAACTCGACGCCGCCGCCGGCCGCCAGCCGCTGTCCGAACGTTTCCTCGTCGTCGCCGCACACGACGCCCGGGTGCGCGGGATCCACGAGGACGGCCAGGGGCTCGCCGGTGTCGGACCGGACGGCGCGGACCGCGAGCCGGTCGGCGACCCTGGCTCCGGTGGGATAGCTCTGGTAGCCGTCCAGCAGATAGCCGCCCCCGGTCGCCGTGAGGGTCAGATGCGGTTCACCGGGGGCGAAGCCGCCTCCCCAGCACCACTGGCCCGCCGCGGACTCCCGCTGCACACGTGCGGACAGGGCGGGCCCGGCGAAGAACCGGGCGCTGTACGACAGGAAGTAGTGGCAGCCGAGCAGTTGGCCGATCGCGCCGTCGGCCGTGGCGATGTGCCGGACGACGGCGTAGGCCGTGCGCCAGTCCGCGCCTCCTCCGCCGTGTTCGGCCGGGATCAGCAGCGTCAGCAGTCCTGCCTCCCGCAACCGGGCCACCTCGTCGAACGGTGCTTTCCCGGCCTGCTCGCGGGCGACCGCGTCCATGGCCAGGTCGTCCGCCACCTCGCGGGCGATGTGCAGCCACCATGCGTGGTCGGGGCCTTCGTCCGCTGCCCGCCGCTCCACTGCCGTCGCGTCCGTCGTCACGCCGGCTCTCCCGTGGCCGGGTGGCGTCGGCTCGTACAGGTGCCGTCGTCGGCACGGACCTCCCGGCTGCGGCGTGGGCGTGCGGTGCCGGTACAGATGGGCGGCGCAGCGACGCCGGACGGAGCTGGGGCAGTGCCCACTGAGGCCTCCAAGACTGTCGACAGGGGGTGTGAACACGGCGGCGGGGAGATTCGAACTCACCGTGTTCGAGAGCAGCTCGGCCCGTGCCCGGCCTCCGTGCGCCTGCGTGAACGCCGCGCGGTGGCGATGGCAACGGGGTCTCTTCGAAGACGCGGATACCGCCTGGGCAGTACCCGCCGGGGCCGGGAGACGGGCGGGGCGCGGGAACGGTTCAGCCGCGGCTCGGCACACAACAGCAGGCGGCGCTGGCGATGCGACAGAGGTCGACATGCCGACGACGAACGAGCGGCTGCTGCGTGTGGGGCATGCACCTATCCTGCTCAGCCCGCCGACCCGGCGTCAATGTTTCCCTAGTAAATCGATAGGAAAACTAGGGATCAGAATCGGCCAGGGGCGCGACCGGGTGCCTTTGCGCCGAATGGGGGAATTCGACGAAATCCTAACGGTGCCTTAACGCCCGTCTGCCCCCTCACCGTTACCCCTGACGCCCATGTGCCGACTTACGCTCGCGCCGTGTTCAACGTGACCGGTGTCCTGAAACGCTTGGTGATCGGCCGGGCCATGCGCAGCGACGAGCTGCACGAGACGCTCCTGCCCAAGCGGCTCGCCCTGCCGATCTTCGCGTCCGACCCGCTGTCATCGGTGGCGTACGCGACGCAGGAGATCCTGCTCGTGCTGACGCTGGGCGGGCTGGCGTATCTCCACTTCACGCCGTGGATCGCGGCGGCTGTGGTGGTTCTGATGACGGTCGTGGTGCTGTCCTACCGGCAGGTGGTGCACGCCTACCCCAGCGGCGGCGGCTCCTACGAAGTGGTCTCCACGAACCTCGGCCCGTCGGCGGGGCTGGTGGTCGCCGCCGCACTGCTGGTCGACTACGTGATGACGGTGGCGGTATCGGTCGCATCGGGCGTGGACAACATCATCTCGGCGCTGCCCGCGCTGGCCGACCACCGCGTGGCCATGGCCATCGGGTTCGTCGCCCTGCTGACCGCCATGAACCTGCGCGGCGTCCGCGAGTCGGGCAGAGCCTTCGCCGCGCCCACGTACCTGTTCATCGGCGGCGTCCTGATCATGGTGGTGACCGGCCTGATCCGCTACGTCCTCGGTGACGCGCCTGTCGCGGAGAGCGCGCAGTACGGCATCGTGCCCGATCCCGCGGAGGCCCATCTCACCGGTCTGGCGCTGCTGATGCTCGTGCTGCGCGCCTTCTCCAGCGGATGCACCGCGCTGACGGGCGTGGAGGCGATCTCCAACGGCGTACCGGCCTTCCGTAAACCCAAGTCGGCGAACGCGGCCGCCACGATGACCGCGATGGGCGCCATCGCGGTCGCGATGTTCGCCGGCGTCACGGTGCTCGCACTGATCTCCAAGGTGCACATCACCGACGACGCGTGCCGGCTGACGGGCCTACAAGGCTGCGGCAGCTACACGCAGCGCACCGTGATCGCCCAGCTCGCCGCGGCCGTCTTCGGCGGCGAACACAGCATCGGGTTCTTCTTCATCCAGGCCGCCACCGCCCTGGTGCTGATCCTGGCCGCGAACACCGCCTTCAACGGCTTCCCGCTGCTCGCCTCGATCCTCGCCCAGCACCGCTATCTGCCCCGCCAGATGCACAACCGCGGCGACCGGCTGGCGTTCTCCAACGGCATCGTGGCGCTCGCCGTCGTCGCCGCGCTGCTGCTGTGGGGCTATCACGCCAACGTCACCAGCCTCATCCACCTGTACATCCTGGGCGTGTTCACCGCCTTCACCCTCTCCCAGCTGGGCATGGTGCGGCACTGGAACCAGGAACTGCGCACCGAACGCGACCCCGCCGTACGCCACCGGCACCACACCGCCCGCGTCATCAACGGCTTCGGCTCCCTCGTGACCGGGCTCGTCCTGGTCATCGTGCTGGCCACCAAGTTCACCGAGGGCGCCTGGCTGGCGGTGCTCGCGGCGATCGTGCTGTGGGTGATGATGCGGGGCATCCGCCGCCACTACGACACGACCGCCGCCGAACTCGCCGTCACCGACCCCCACGGCGAACTCGTCGCGCCATCCCGGGTGCTGGGCATCGTCCTGGTCTCCACCCTCCACAAACCCACCCTGCGCGCCCTCGCCTACGCCCGCGCCTTCCACCCCGACCGGCTCGAGGCCCTGACGGTCTCGGTCGACCGTGACGAGGCGGCCGCACTGCGGCGGCAGTGGGAGGAGTACGGCCTGGAGGTTCCGCTGAAGGTCATCGACTCGCCCTACCGCGAGGTGACCCGGCCGGTCGTCGAATACGTGCGCTCCATCCGCCGGGAAAGCCCCCGCGACGTCGTCGCCGTGTTCATCCCCGAGTACGTCGTGGGCCACTGGTGGGAGAACCTGCTGCACAACCAGTCCGCGCTGTGGCTCAAGAGCCGCCTGCTGTTCACGCCCGGCGTGATGGTCATCAGCGTGCCCTGGCAGCTGACCTCCTCCGCCCGGGCCGACCGCCCTGCCGCCCGTGCCCCCGGCTCCGTGCGCCGCGGCGAACCCCCGGTGAGGGCCGCCCACGAGCACCACCGAATCCGGACGGGACGCCCGTAGGCGGCCCGGGCGAGCTCTGGGCGAGGGGGGTCAGTACACGTCCCGCACGTACCGCTTGTCGGCGGCAAGCTGCTTGAGGTACGCCGCGGCACCGTCCTCGTCCAGGCCGCCGTGGGTGATGGCGACGTCCCGCAGCGCCCGGTCGACGTCCTTCGCCATCCGCGATGCGTCGCCGCAGACGTAGAAATGGGCCCCGTCCTGGAGCCAGGACCACAGCTGGGGGCCGTGCTCGCGCATCCGGTCCTGTACGTAGACCTTGGCGCGCTGGTCGCGGGAGAAGGCGGTGTCCAGGCGGGTGAGGGTGCCGTCGTCGAGCAGGGCGGTGAGCTCATCCTCATAGTAGAAGTCGGTGGCGCGGTGCTGTTCACCGAAGAAGAGCCAGTTCCGGCCGCGGTGGCCGAGGGCGCGGCGCTCGTCGAGGAACCCGACGAAGGGGGCGACGCCGGTGCCGGGGCCGACCATCACCATCGGCGTCGCGGGGTCGGCGGGCGGCCGGAAGTGCGGGGAGCGCTGGACGAAGACGGGCACCGGCGTACCCGGCTCGGCGTCGGCGAGGAAGGGCGAGCAGACGCCCTGCCGCGGGCGGCCCTTCAGGTTCTCGTAGCGGACGACGGAGACCGTCAGCGAGACGAGGTGGGGGTCGACGAGCGGGCTCGACGATATGGAGTACAGGCGCGGCTGCAGCCGCTTGAGGACCTTGGCCCACTCCTGGGCGGAGGCGCGTACGCCGTACTCGGCGACGACGTCGATGGCCTGGCGGCCCCAGCACCACTGTGCGAGTCCGTCCTTGTTGTCGGGACGGAGCAGCCTCTTCAGGTCACGCGGGTCGTGGGTGCGTTCACTCGCGAAGCGCAGCAGGTCGGGGGTGATCCTGGTGATGTCGAGGTGCTGGTGCAAGGCCTCACCGAGCGGGAGCTCGCCGGCGCCGTTCACCTCCACGGGAGCGGAGGCGTCGAGGCCGGTGACGGCGAGCCATTCGGTCACCAGGTCGGGCTGGTTGACCGGTCGTACGCCGAGTGCGTCCCCGGCCTCGTAGGTCAGCGGGGTCTCGCTGTCTCGGGTGTCGAAGGTGAAGCGCCGGACCTCCTTGCCGGCGCCGCGGAGGCTGAGCAGGCGGTTCCCGGTGAGGCTGGCGGTGACCGGGGTGGGCTTCCTGGAGCTGGGAGAACGGGGAGAGCTGGGAGCGGAGGCCGGAGCGAGGACGGGCGTCGGCCCCGGGCCCGGAGCGAAGGTACCCGGAGCGGGAGCCACCGGTTCCCCGGTCAGGGCGGTGAGGACCTGATCGAGCCAGGCCTGGGCCGAGGGCTCGTAGTCGGGTTCGCAGTCGGTGCGCGGGGCGAGTCGCACCGCACCCAGCTCGTCCATGCGCTGGTCCAGGCGTCGTCCGTGGCCGCAGAAGTCGTCGTAGGAGGAGTCGCCGAAGGCGAGGACCGCGTACCGCAGGCCGTCGAGGCGCGGGGTGTCGGGTGCGGCCAGGGTGTCCCAGAAACCAGTCCCGTTGTCGGGAGCGTCGCCGTCGCCGAAGGTGCTGGTGATCAGGAGGACGTCGGCGCCGGGCGGGAGCGCGCGCAGGTCGGTGTCGTCCATGCCGGCGAGGGTCGTCCTGTGTCCGGTCCCGGCGAGCCGCTCGGCTGTCGCCGCCGCGAAGTCCTCGGCGTTGCCGGTCTGCGAGGCCCACAGGACGACGACTTCCCGTACGGGGGTGCGGGGTTCCGCGGTCGGCGACGGGGTGGTCCGGGAGTACATCCCGGCCAGCACGCCGTTCACCCACAGCGCGTGTTCCGGGCTGAAGGGCGCCCCGGACGGGAGCACGGGCACGCCGGGGCTGCCGGAGTCGATCCCGGCGAGGAAGCCGACCAGGTACTGGCGCTCCTGCGCGGTGAGCACGGGCGGGGGGGCAGGCTCCAGACCGAAGACGCCCGCGGCCGAGCCGGGGGTGACGGCGGTGGGTATGACAGCGACGGGCGTGACCGCGGAGGAGGCGGCCTCGTCCCTCGTGACGGAGTCCGCGGGGGCGGCCGCAGGCGCCGACGCCACCTTCGTGAGCGACACCGCGCACACCTTCAGCTCCGGCTGGAAGGAGAGCGGGTCTACGGCGTCGCTGGTCACGGCGTTGACGCTCAGATACTCCCCGAAGAGATCGTTCCAGTGGAAGGGCGCGAAACAGCCGCCCGGCTGCACCCGGTCGGTCACCACCGCGGGCAGCACGGCCCGGCCGCGCCGCGAGGCGACCTCCACCGAGTCACCCTCCGCGATGCCCAGTGCCTCGGCGTCCTGCGGATGCAGCTCGACGAACGGCCCGGGGTTGAGCTTGTTGAGCTTCGCCACCTTCCCCGTCTTGGTGAGGGTGTGCCACTGGTGCTGGAGCCGTCCGGTGTTCAGGACGTACGGGTAGTCGTCGTCCGGCATCTCGGCGGCGGGGATGTGCGGCCTGGCGTGGAACACGGCCCGCCCGCTCGCCGTGGGAAAGACCGGCCCGCCGTCGCCGTCCACGTACCGGATGGGGTTGCGGTCCGGGCCGTTCTCATCGGACGCGGGCCACTGCACGGAGGTGTCCCGAAGCCGCTCGTATGTGACACCGCGCAGGTCGTAGCCGGTCTTGGGGTTCCAGGCGCGCTTGATCTCCTCGAAGATCTGCTCCGCGCTGTCGTACGTGAAGCCCTTCTCGTAGCCCATCTCGCACGCGACGGCGGCGATGATCCGCCAGTCCGCCAGGGCATCGCCCGGCGCGTCCACCGCGGGCTGGGCGAGGGTGAGGTTGCGCTCGCTGTTGATCAGGACGCCCTCGGTCTCGGTCCACAGGGCGCCGGGCAGGACGATGTCGGCGTACGCGTTCGTCTCGGTGTCGGCGAAGACGTCCTGGGTGACGACGAACTCGGCCGCCTCCAGGCCCTCGATGACGGTCCTGCGGTTGGCGACGGAGGCGACGGGGTTGGTGCAGATGATCCAGCACGCCTTGATGCGGCCGTCCGCCATCTGCTGGAACATCTCCACGGTGCCCTTGCCGACGCCGTCCTTCCTGATCGTCGCCGGGGGCAGCTCCCACAGGTCCTCGACGAAGGCGCGCTCGTCGTCCACGAGCACCGAACGCTGACCCGGCAGTCCCGGGCCCATGTAGCCCATCTCGCGGCCGCCCATGGCGTTGGGCTGGCCGGTCAGCGAGAACGGTCCGCTGCCGGGACGGCAGATGGCACCGGTCGCGAGGTGCAGGTTGACCAGGGCGTTGGTGTTCCAGGTGCCGTGGGTGGACTGGTTGAGGCCCATGGTCCAGCAGCTCGTCCACTCCCCGGCCTCGCCGATCAGCTCGGCCGCCCGGCGGATGTCCTGCTCCGGGATTCCGGTGATCTCGGAGACGGCGGCGGGCGGGTAGTCGGCGAGGAACTCCGGCATCGCCTCCCAGCCCTCGGTGTGCTCGGCGATGAACGCCTCGTCCGTGTGCCCGTTCTCGTACAGCAGGTGCAGCAGGCCGTTGAGCAGTGCCAGGTCGGTGCCGGGCTTGATCTGCAGGAACAGGTCCGCCTTCTCGGCGGTCGCGGTGCGTCGCGGATCGACCACGATCAGCTTGGCGCCGGCCTTGACCCGGTCCATCATCCGCAGGAAGAGGATCGGATGGCAGTCGGCCATGTTGGAGCCGATGACGAAGAAGACGTCGGCGTGGTCGAAGTCCTGGTACGAGCCGGGCGGGCCGTCCGCGCCCAGCGAGAGCTTGTAGCCGGTGCCGGCGCTGGCCATGCACAGGCGCGAGTTCGACTCGATCTGGTTGGTGCGTACGAAGCCCTTGGCCAGCTTGTTCGCCAGGTACTGGGCCTCCAGGCTCATCTGCCCGGAGACGTAGAAGGCGACCGCGTCAGGACCGTGCTCGTCGATGATCGCCCGCAGCCGGCGCGCCGTCTCGCTGATCGCCGCGTCCACGGGGGTGGGCAGGGACTCCTCGTCGCGCCGGGCGCGCACGAGCGCGGTTCCCAGCCGCCCGGGGGCGGCGAGCATGTCGGCGGTGGTGGCGCCCTTGGTGCAGAGCCGTCCGGAGTTCGCGGGGTGCGCCTTGTCGCCGTACGCCTTGAGGACCGTCCGCCGCCCGTCCGGGCCCATGCCGATGTCGAGGACCATTCCGCAGCCCACACCGCAGTACGAGCAGACCGTTCGCACCTGGTCGGCGGTCTCGGTCACGGGCGGCCCCTCTCGTGCGGTTTCAGCACGTCGACCGTACGAAATGCCCGTTACGCCGATGTGACACGAGTGGATCATGACCGGTTACGCGGTCTGCACAGCGGGTGGTGGGGGCGTGTGAGCGGCGCCGGAGAGGGCGGCGGAGGTGTGTCTTCCTGTTACGGAAGACACACCTAGGCGGCGAAGCCGACGTTCGTGACGTACTCGTACTGGCCCCACTCGGAGCCGAGGTCGACGATCTGGTCGGTCCATGCGTCGTCGAGCGCCTGCGCGTCGCCCGCCGCCCAGGCCTCGACGATGCGGTCCCCCGCGGCCCGCGAGGCGGGCCTGACGGTGACGGACCGCACGCTCAAGGCATGGCTCGAGGGCAGGCGCAGCCCCACGCACCGCGGGCACCGTACTTGCCGAACTCGATGGTGCGCTCAGGCACGTGCGGTTCCTTCCGTCACCGGGCCGGGGTCCGAGCCGACGGTGTAGACGTCCTTGACCTTCACCTCGGCAACGCCGCGGCCCTCGGCGAAGACGCGCCGCCAGTCGCCGATGACGTGCAGCTCGTCCGTACCCATCGCGCGCACCACGGTGAGCCCATCGCCGTGGGCCTTGTACGCCTTCATCCACAGGTTGGCGAAGGCCTGGGAGCGGATGAGGCGCATCCAGTCCGGCCGGTACAATTCCCGGTTGAAGTTCGACTCCCCCATCGTCGCGACGAACTTGGAGTACATCGCCTTCACATACTCCGGCGCCACCTCGTCCTCGTCGGCGATCGCCCTGTCCCGCGCGTCCTTGAGCGCGACACGGAACTTCTCCAGCAGGTTCTCCGTGGCGCCGGAGGTGAACGACTCGTGGATCACCGGGGGTTCGCACAGCCCGTACTGCGGGCCGGACAGGCGCAGCAGCAGGCGCAGTGTGGGTTCCGTGACCCACAGCGGGCCGGGTTCGTCGCGGTTGCCCAGCGGGTTGGGCAGGACCGCGTCGTGCTGCCAGTCGGGCGGCGTGATCAGGTGCACGCCGGCGCGGCGGCGGTCGTGGCCGAAGCCGGCGGAGTGCTCCAGCTGACCGATCGGCAGATGTGTCTTGAGGGCGGACAGATACGCGCCGTTGACGTCCAGGGCCGTCACCTCATGGCGGCCCACGGGCAGCTCCGGCCGCGCCCACTTGGGCCGCGCCTCCCAGATCTGGTCGGCTCCGCGGGACGTCTGCTTGCGCAGGATGTCGGGGATCCAGGGGTACGCCACGATGTCGTACCGCCCGCCCTTGCGCGCCTCGTCCAACAGCGCCATCGCGTCCGGGATGGCGCGCTTCACCAGGGCGGCCGTCGCTGCCTCCACGTCACCGGCGTGCTGGGCGAGCGCCGCCGCGACCGCCTCGCCGATCACGTCCCGCGTCTCGGACGCCTCCTGCGTCCGGCGGCCGACCGGCACCACCTTCACCGGGCGATGCCCGGCTCGGTCGCGCCCATCGCCTCCATCTGCCGCGGTCCGGTCGGCTGCTCCCGCGGGGGGCGCCGAACCGGTCTGTTCGGCGGCCCCGGCGCACTCGGCCGGATCGAGGTGCTGAGCGAACCCGGCGACCTGATGGGCGGCGGGCTGCCCGCACAGTACGCACGGCTGGGGCACCGCCTCCTGCCAGCAGTGCGTCGATCGCCTCGAAGCCCGTCACTGTGCCGCCGCCCCCTTCGTCGTGCCCGCATGACGCCGACGGCCCGTACGCGCAGAGCTGCGGCGACGCCGGGAAGTCAGGGATTCGCAGGCCCGGGTGGGACCGGCGAGCAGGTCGAGGACGTCGATCCCGTAGTGCGCGGCCAGCGCGTCGCAGTCGTCCAGGCTCCACGCGGCACTGCCCGTCTGACGGCGGCTCACCTGCGTCTGGTTCACGCCGAGCGCGGCGGCGAGCTCCGCCTGGGACTCGCCGGTGATCTGCATCAGCGCTGCCACGGTGACCCGCACTCGCTCGCCAAGAGACATTCCCACGGCGCACAGCCTAGCAAGTCTCATGCGGAAAAGGCCTGAATCTCGCAGATTCGGCATAGAGCCCCCATGCCTGGCGAAGCAGTCGGCAACCGGTGACGGTCGGTGAACGGTACGCGGCGGCGAACCAGCCCCCGAAACCCGGTCGGCTCGCGGTCGGCAGCGCACCGCAGGCATGATCACCGAATCAGACATATGGTGCATATTGGCTAGTCGGTGGCCCGGGAGGCACCATGTCAGAACCCCTCGTGATCGGCTCTCCTCAAGCCCGGCATCGCAGCCAGGAACTTGCCGCCCAGCTCACCGGCGCGGACCGCTGAGGAACGCAGGCCGCGGGCGGGGCCTGCGCCCGCCAGGGCCAGAGCCCGCCGCACACGGCGCGCCGTCCATCGCCCCCGGCCGTGCGTCACCGACCCTCTGAACCCGGAAGGAGCGTCATGCAGCCCGCTCTCAGCCCCTCCGCCCTTTCCCGACTGCGCCAGCCGCGGCCGTATCCGGCGGTGTCCCTGCTGATGCCGACCCACCGCCGGGAGCCGGACAACTCCCAGGACCCCGTCCGCCTGCGCAACCTGCTGGCCGAGGCCAAGAAGCAGCTGGAGGCCGACCCCGCCGTCACCCGGGAGCGGCGGAACGACGTCCTCCAGCAGCTCGAGAGGGCCACGTCCGACATCGACCTCGTCCACGCCGAGGACGGCCTGGTCATCTTCGCCGCTCCTGGAGAGCACGAGGTGTGGTCCCTGGCTCGCTCCGTGCCCGAGCGTGTGGTGCTCTCCGACACGTACCTGACCCGCAACCTCGTCGCAGCGCAGGCCGCCGAGCGCACGTTCTGGCTGCTCGCGGTCTCGGCCGACCGCGTCACCCTGTGGAACGGCGGTCCGGACCGCGTCGTCGAGGAGCGCAGGGGCGGCTTCCCGCTGACCCGGAGCCTCCAGGACCCGGACGCCGAGCCTCGGGGCCAGCAGCAGATCGGCGATGTTCCGAGCACGTTCCGTGACGAGGCGTCGCGCCTGTGGCTGCGGGAGGCCGACAACGCGCTCGGCCGCGTCCTCGACGCCGAGCCGCGGCCTCTGTACATCACCGGCGAGCCGGCGGCCCTCTCCCTGCTCCGCGAGGCCGGCACGGCAGCCAAGAACGCCACCCCCGTCCCGCACGGCGGGCTCGCGCACCGCACTCCCGAAGCCGTGTGGCAGGCCATCCAGCCCGTCATCGCCGCCGAGGAGAAGAAGGAGGTCGCCTCCGTGCTGTCGGACCTGGAGAAGGCCCGTGGCCGGAAGGAGTTCGCCGCCGGCGTCGACGAGGTCTGGCAGGAGGCGAACGCCGGCCGGATCCGCCTGCTCGCCGTCGAGGAGAACTACCGCCTCACGGTCCGCGACGACGGCGACCACCTGGTCCCGGCCGAGAGCACCGACCTGGACGCCCGCGACGACATCATCGACGAGATCGTCGAACAGGCCCTGGAAACCGGCGCCGACGTCCGCTTCGTCCCGGACGGCACCCTCGACGAGACACAGCACATCGCGGGCGCCCTGCGGTACTGATCCCAGCCGCGCCCACCCGGGCCTTGCCCGGCGACAGAACCGATACGAAGAGAGGCGGCGCCCTGCCCGGCCTCGGGCAGGGCGCCTCAGTCTGGTCGGAGGACCGCTCGGCAAGCTTCACCACTCGTCGTCGAGCCGGACGTCGCGTCAGTAGTCGGCGAGGCTCTGCTCGGCCCAGATCGTCTTGCCTGCGGACGTCTGGCGCGTCCCCCACGCCTGGGTGAGCTGCGCGACCAGGAGGAGTCCGCGCCCGCCCTCGTCGAAGACGCGGGCCCGGCGCAGATGCGGAGCGGCGCTGTTGGCGTCCGACACCTCGCAGATCAGCGTGCGGTCGTGGATCAGGCGCAGCTGGATGGGCGAGCTGCCGTAGCGGATGGCATTGGTGACCAGTTCGCTGACCACCAGCTCGGTCACGTACGCCGCCGCCTCGCCGAGGCCCCACGTCGCCAGCTGACCAGCGACGAGCGAGCGTGCCTCGGCGACCACGGCCGGTTCCGAGGGGAGCGTCCAGGTGGCGACCTGGTCCGCGGTCAGGGCCCGGGTACGCACGGTAAGCAGCGCGACGTCGTCGGAGGGGCGGTCGGACAGCAGGGCCTTGAGCGCCGACTCGCAGGTGGCCTCGAGGGAGGGCGCCGGTTCCGCGAGGGCGTGCAGCAGTTCGCTCAGCCGGACACCGACGTCGCCGTCACGCGATTCGATGAGCCCGTCGGTGTAGAGGGCGAGCAGGCTGCCCTCGGGCAGTTCGATCTCCGTGGATTCGAACGGGATGCCGCCGAGGCCGAGGGGCGGGCCCGCGGGCATACGGATGTAGCGCGCCGTTCCGTCCGGTGTGACGAGGGCGGGTTCGGGGTGGCCCGCGCGGGCGAGGGTGCAGCGGCGGGAGATCGGGTCGTAGACCGCGTACAGGCAGGTGGCGCCGATGTCGCCCCGGGCGCCGTTCGGCTCCTGTTCGGCGTTGAGGCGGCTGACCACGTCGTCCAGGTGGGTCAGGAGTTCGTCCGGGGGCAGGTCGACGTCGGCGAGGGTGCGCACGGCGGTGCGCAGCAGGCCCATCGTCGCGGAGGCGTGGATGCCGTGGCCCACCACGTCGCCGACGACGAGGGCGACCCGGGTGCCCGACAGCGGGATGACGTCGAACCAGTCGCCGCCGACGCCTATCTGGGGCCCTGCGGGCAGATAGCGCGAGGCGACCTCGACGGCCGCCTGGGGCGGTAGATGGCCCGGCAGCAGGCTGCGCTGGAGCGTGACGGCGGTACTGCGCTCACGGGTGTAGCGACGGGCGTTGTCGATGCAGACGGCGGCGCGCGCCGCGATCTCCTCGGCGAGGAACAGGTCGTCGTCGTCGAAGGGGAGCGGCTGCTCGTGGCGCATGAACAGCAGGAGCCCGAGCGTGGTGCCCCGCGCCCGCAACGGCACGCTCATCAGCGAGTGGACCCCGTACCGGCGGACGCTCGCCTCGCGCCGCGGGTTGGCGTGGAGCCAGGCATGGACCTCGGGATCACCGACGTAGTGGCGGGTGGCGCGGCCGGTTACCAGGCAGCGGGCCAGCGGTGAGATCGCGGGGTACTCGTGTGCCTCCCCCGACGCGACCACCGATTCGGGATGTCCCTCGAGGACCGACTCCTGGGCCATGCGGACCAGCGTGACCGAGCCGTCCGGCGGAGGCACCACGCCCGGGGCCTCCAGCTCCTGTTCCAGCAGGTCGACGGTTGCGAAGTCGGCGAGCATCGGAACCACCAGCTGCACCGTCTCCTCGGCGGTGCGGTGTACGTCCAGTACTCCGCCGATACGGGTACTGGCCTCGTTGAGCACCGTGAGGCGCCGACGGGCCCGGTACTGCTCGGTGACGTCGAACAGTGCGGTGCACGCGGCGCGCACCTCTCCGGCCGGGTCCTTCAACGGCGAGATCACCGTGGTCCACGCGCGCACCTGGGTCTCCGGCGGCACACGGTCCAGGATCTCCTCCATGGAGGGCTCGCCTGTCCGGAGCGCGAGTTCGATGGCCCGGTCGAGGCGCGTGGCGGTGCGGGTGGCCGGGGCGATGTCCGGAGCTCTCAGGCCGCGCATCTGCTCCTCGGAGCGGCCCAGGATCCGTGTCATCTCGCTGTTCGCCCGGATCATCCGCCGTTCGCCGTCGTGGAGGGTCATGGCGATCGGGGACTGGTTGAAGACCCATTCCAGCAGTTGGGCGACATCGTCGGACGTGGTCGGCTGCGCCGGCTGCCGCAGGGTGAGGAACCACAGCGGCCGTCCCTCGCCGTCCAGCAGCGGCACACCGCGCAGGTACACCTCCAGCAGGCGGCCGTCGCGGTGCACCATGGTGACCGACTCGGTCCACTCGGTGGTCTGCCCAGCCGCCGGGAACCCGGCCATGGCGGCCTCACGATCTTCCGCGTCGATCAGCCCGGCCAGCGGCCGGCCGACGACGTCCGCCGGTGCGTGGCCCAGCAGCCGCTGAGCCCCGGCGCTCCAGGCCGTGACGTTCCCCTGCGCATCGACCGCGACGGACACGGGTTCCGGACCGGACGTCCGCTCGCCCGCGTTGTCCCGCCCTGTCATACGAGGGCCCATCTCGTATCGCCGATCTTTCCTCGATGTGCTCGGTCCAGGCACCAACCACGCGCCACCAACACCAACACCAACACTCGGCACTAACCATGCTGCCTCGCCACCGCCGGATCGGCCGCTCGGCGGCTGCCGTGGACGGCGCCCATGCGCGACCGGGCGCGCACGGCGGAGTGCGCCTGCCTCGGATCAACTCGGCGTCGCAGGCCCGCCGAAGCCGGCTTCCGCTCGCAGGTGGCGGCCCAGCATGAGCGACGCGGTCATGGCGGTGGCGGCGAGAAGTCCGGCGGCCAGCCAGAAGGCGACCTGGGCGGCGTGGAGCGCGCCCGCCGCGCGGGCGGCGCCGACGCCGATGGTGCGGAGGAAGGCGGTCCCGAGGACAGCGGTACCGAGCGTCGCGCCCAGTTGCTGTACGGCGTTGAGCAGACCGGCGGCCGAGCCGGTCTCATGGGGCCGGACACGCGACAGGGCGGTGGTGAAGAAGGGCACGGTGAACACTCCGTTGCCGGTCCCGACGGCTGTGAGAGCGATGAGCAGAGACCATGGATAGGTGCCGGGCCGTGCGGTGTGGCAGACGGCGACGGCACCGAGCAGGCCTGCGAGCATGACGGCAAGCCCGGCGAACATCGTCCGCGGTCCGTAGCGAGGCACCAGACGAGCACCCGAGACCCATGATGCGACGGCCATCGCGGCCGTCCACGGCAGCAGGGTGAGCCCGGCGGTCATGACATCGCGGCCGAGGCCGAGCTGAACCTGCAGTACGACCACCACCATCAGCCCGTTCATCACCGCGAAGAACAGCGTGGAGGTCGCAAGAGCGGCGGGGAAGCCACGGTCACGGAAGAGGCTTGCCTCAATCAGCGGGCTGCGACCGCCTCGGGCGCGGTGCCGCTGGTGGAGGCCGAACAGCGTCAGAACGGCGCATCCTGCGACGAGTGAGTACCGGCTCCATACGGGCCAGCCCACAGCGCTCGCCTGGATGAGCGGATACACGATCAGCGTGGTGCCGATCACCGCCATCCCCGTGCCGGTCGCGTCCAGGCACCCCGGCCGGCTGCCTTCACCGGCGCCGCGACCGGGCAGCAGAGGCACCATGCCGAGCACGACGATGGCGAGGGGAACGTTGACGAGGAACACGGCCCGCCAGGAAGAGCCGAACAGATCCGCGTGGGTGAGCGTGGCCCCCAGCAGCGGTCCCAGGATCGCCGCCAGACCCATCACCGGTCCGATGCTGCCCACGGCCCGGGCCAATTCGGCGCCGTCGAACATGGAGCGGATCAGACCGATGGTCTGCGGAATGATCAAGGCGGCCGCGGCCCCCTGCACGGCTCGGGCACCGATCAGCAGTCCGGCCCCGGGCGCCAGCGCACAGAGCACGGATGCCAGCGTGAACACGGCGACTCCCAGCGCGAACACCCGCCGCCGCCCGGCCACGTCTCCCAGTCGGCCGCCGCTGACCAACAGCACTGCGAACGGCAGCGTGTACGCGGCGGCGAACCACTGGACGTCAGAGGCCGCACCACCGAGATCGGCACGGATCACCGGCGCCGCCACGGTCACGATGGTCGCATCCAGCAGATTCATCGCCTCGGCGATCAACAGCGTGATCAGCGCGAACCAACGCCACCGATAGGCCCTGACGACCTGAACTTCGTCCTGCACCAGCATGGCTCCCCCCTCATCCCGGCAGTCCGTCCGGAATCAGGGTCGGTCCATCGCTTCGCTTGCTCCATCCATGCCGGCCGACTGGGAGTTTTCTTCCATGAACTGGGTCCGGGTGAGAAAATACGTCCATGCTGGACGATCTCGAGCGAGGCATTGTGCACGCCCTGCACATCGACGGGCGAGCACCGTTCAGCCGGATCGCCGAGGTCCTGGGCGTATCCACCCAGACCGTGGCGCGCCGCTACCGGCGGCTCCGTGCCGAGTCGGGTCTGCGCGTCGTCGGCCTTCCCGATCGAGACCGCTCCGGCGAGACGCAATGGATGGTCCGGATCACCACCACGCCGGCCGCCTCCCAGGCGCTCGGGCACTCACTGGCCCGGCGCTCCGACACCTCATGGGTCAAGCTGACCTCCGCGGGCACCGAGATCTTCGCCATCGTCCACGCCCCCCACGCCGAACAGCCACTGCTGCTGCGCGACGTCCGCCGCGGAGCGGGCATCACCGCGGTCTCCGCGCACTGCCTGCTGCACACATACCTGGGCGGGCCCACGGCATGGCGTGGTCGCCTGCAGACACTCAGCCGCCACCAGCAACAACAGCTCCGGCCGACGCTCCCGGTCCCTTCCGGTCATGGACCACTGAGCAGTCAGGGACCGCTGAGCAGCATGGACCATGCCCTCATCGACGCCCTGCGCCATGACGGCCGCGCCCCGTACGCTCAACTCGCCGCAGCCACCGGCTGGTCACAGGCCACGGTTGCCCGGCGCCTGAGCGATCTACGCGCCCGCGGTAACGTCTTCTTCGACGTGGAGATCGACGTCGCCGCATACGGCGTCAGAACCCAGGCGCTGCTGTGGATGGCCGTCGCACCCGCGGACCTCGATCATGTCGCGACCACTCTCGCCACCCACGACGAGCTCGCCGTGGTCGTCGCCACCACCGGGCCGACCAACGTACTCGCCCAGGCACTGTGCTCCGACCCCGCCGACCTGCACCGCTATCTGACTCGCCGGCTCGGCACCCTCGACGGGATCCGCACCCTTGAGACCGCCCCCGTCCTCCGCACCCTCAAGGCCGTCGGCCATGTCACCCTCACCCCTGGGACAGCTGTCCGATCGCCGGGGACGGTGCAGCGGATCTGAGCGACGCAGGACGGAGTCTCTTCGGCCGTCAGGCCGATTCCCGCTTCACGAGCTCGGTCGGGAGTATCACGGCGGACGGATCCTCGCCGCCGATCTGTGCCAGCAGCACCCGTACCATCTCGGCGCTGATGCGGTCCCAGGGCTGCCGGATCGTGGTGAGGGCCGGGCTGGCCGCGGTCGCCGCGGGCGAGTCGTCGAAGCCGCCGACGGCGACGTCCTCCGGCACACGCCGGCCCGCCCGCTGCAGGGCGGTCAGCGCACCCTGCGCCATCAGGTCGGATGCGACGAACAGCGCGTCCAGGTCCGGTACGCGGGAGAGGAGTTCGGCCGCTCCGGCCTCACCCCCGGCCCGGCTGTAGTCACCGGGGACGATGAGGCGTTCGTCGACCTCGACGCCCGCCTCGCCGAGCACCTCGCGGTACCCCGCGAGGCGTTCGACGCCGCCCGGGGTGTCGAGCGGGCCGGTGATCATGCCGATGCGCCGGCGGCCCAGCGACAGCAGGTGCTGGACCATGTCGCGGGCGCCGTCCCGGTCGTCGGCGGCGACGTAACTCACCTTGGAGGCCTGCCCTATGGGCTTGCCGCAGGCCACCAGCGGCACCCCCGCGTCGCGCAGCTCGGCGGCGACCGGATCTCCGGAGTGGCTGGAGACCAGCAGCACTCCGTCGACATGGCCCGCGGTGATGTACCGGCTTATCCGCCGCCGCTCGTCCTCCGTACCCGCGATCATGAGCAGCAGCGGGATGTCGTGCGCGGCGAGCGCCTGGGTGCACCCTCGCAGCAGCACGTTGAAGTTCGGGTCCTCGAAGAACTTCTCCTGCGGCTCCGTGAGCAGGAAGCCCACGGAGTCCGAGCGGCCGGTGATCAGCGACCGGGCGTGCCGGTTGACGACGTATCCGGTCTTGCGGATCGCGGCGTTGACCGCCTCCTGCGCGGCGGGGCTGACGTAGTGCCCGCCGTTGAGGACCCGGGAGACCGTGCCCCGCGAGACTCCGGCCTCGCGGGCCACGTCGTGGATCGTCGGCGGCCTGCGCCTGCCCCCCGCCTGATTGCTCATGGTCACGACTTTACGGCCCCGGACAGCAGGTCCAGGCTCCAGAACCGCTGGATGACCAGGAACAGGGCGATGAGCGGGATGATCGCCAGCAGAGCGCCCGTGATGACCAGGGTGTAGAGCGCCGGCGTGGTGTTGCCCTGGTTGAGCAGGGTGAACAGGCCGAGCGTGATGGGGAACTTCTCGTCGTCGCTCAGCATGATGTACGGCAGCAGGAAGTTGTTCCAGATCGCCACGAACTGGAAGAGGAAGATCGTCACCAGGCCGGGCACCATCATCGGCAGCCCGATCCGTGCGAAGATCCGCCACTCCCCGGCACCGTCCATACGTCCCGCCTCCACCACATCGGCCGGCACGGCCGCGGTGGCGTAGATCCTGCCGAGGTAGACCCCGTACGGGGAGAGGACCAGCGGCAGCAGCACGGAGGCGTAGGAATCCGTCAGGTCGGCCTTGGCCAGCAGCAGGTACTGCGGTACAGCGAGGATGACCGGTGGCATCAGCACACCCGCCAGCAGGATGTTGAAGACAGTCTCGCGTCCGCGGAAGCGGTAGATGGCGAGGGCGTAGCCGGAGACGGCGGAGACCGCGGTCGACAGCAGCGCCCCCAGTCCCGCATAGAGGGCCGAGTTGCCCATCCACTGCCAGTAGATGCCGTCGCGGTAGGCGCTCAGGTCCGAGAGGTTCTGGGCGAAGCCCGTGCCCGGGAGGAAGGTGAAGGTGGAGAACAGCTCCTTCCCCGACTTGGTGGCGGCCATCACCACCCAGACGACGGGCAGCAGGCAGTACACGGCGCCGAGCAGCAGCGTGAGGGTGGGGATGAAGGCGATACGGCGGCGCAGCGGCGGCCCTTGGGCCGTGCCGGGGGTGGTGCCGGCGGCCGGGGCGGCCTTACGGACGGCAAGAGAACTCATCGGGCTTCCTCCTGCTTGGAGCGGGCGTTCGCGACGCGCAGGAATCCGAAGGACAGCACCAGGGTGGCGACGGCGATGATCACGGCCTGGGCGGCGGCCGAGTAGATGTCGTTGTTGCCGAAGGCGTCCTGGTACACCTTCATCAGCGGACTCCAGGTGGTGGAGACGGAGTTGGTCAGCGGCTTGAGGGTGGTCGGCTCGGCGAACACCTGCAGCGTCGCGATGATCGAGAAGAAGAAGGTGAGCACCAGCGAGGGCGCCACCATCGGGATCTTGATCCGCAGCGCGGTCTGCAGCTGGGAGCAGCCGTCCAGCTTCGCCGCCTCGTACACCTCGGCCGGGATGGACCTCAGCGAGGTGTAGATGACGATCATGTTGAAGCCTGTGCCGCCCCAGATCGCGATGTTCGACAAGGCGATGAACAGCGGTCCGCCGTCCAGCAGGTTGGGCTCGGGGAGGCCCGCCTTGTCGAGCAGGAAGTAGAAGGGACTGACGCTCGGCAGGTACAGGAAGCCCCACAGCAGGGCGGCGATCACACCGGGGATGGCGTAGGGAAGGAAGATCGCCAGCCGTGTGAAGGGGGCGAGCCGCACCCGGTCGGTGTCCAACATCAGCGCGAAGAGCAGCGCGGAACCGAGCATCACGGGGACGACGATCGCGCCGTAGCCGAGGACGCGCAGGGCACCGTGCACCAGCTCGGAGTCGGAGAGGGCGGCGGTGTAGTTGGACAGCCCCGTCCACGCCTCGTGCCGAGCGCCGGATCCCAGGCCCAGGCCCTTGACCTCGACCTTGCGGAGGCTGAGGTAGACCGCGTAGCCGATGGGCAGGACGAAGAACAGCAGGAACAGGACGACGGCGGGGAAGAGGAACGCGTACGGGGCGCGCCGCACGCTTCCACCAGTGGCGCGGGCGCGCGGCGCGCGGCCGGAGCCGCGCGCCACCTTGCCGGTGATCTCGGTGGTGCCGGACATCACTCGGAGACCTCGAAGCCCTGCTTCTTCATGTCGGCGACGGTGTCGTCCTGCATGGCGGTCAGCGCGGACCCGAACTGGGCCTTGCTCTTGGCCTTGGCGGCCTTGCCGAAGGCGTCCTTGAAGGTGGTGTAGGCGACGTTGACGTTGGGACCCCAGGCGGACGGCGCGGTGGTCTTCGCGATCTCGGCGGCCTTGGTGTAGAAGTCCGGCTGGTTGGAGAAGAAGTCCGGGGCCTTGGACAGGGCGTCACCGGTCTGGGCGGCCGTGGCGGCCGGGTAGATACCGCCGTCCTTCACCATCGCGGCGAGGGCCTCGTCGTCGGTGTTCAGCCAGGTGGCGAACTTGGCCGCGGCCTCCTTGTGCTGGGAGTCGTTGGTGATGCCGGTGGAGGAGCCGCCCCAGCTGCCGGTGGCGTTCTCGCCGGCGCTCCACTGCGGCAGCGGGGCCATCGCCCACTTGCCGGCCGTGTCCGGGGCCGCGGTGGTCAGCACGCCGGGCGCCCAGACCGCGCTGACCCAGGCGATCTGCTTGCCGGTGTTGAGCGCCTTGTTCCAGGCGGGGGTGTACATCGGCTGGTTGTCGATGGCGCCCTCCTGGACCAGGCCCCCCCAGAAGTCGGCGACCTTCTTGGTGGCCGCGTCGTCGATGGAGACCTTCCACTTCTGGCCCTCAGCGGTCCACCACTTCGCTCCGGCCTGCTGGGCGAGGCCCGCGAAGAGACCGGAGTCGTTGGAGGAGAAGGTGGTGAGCGCCTTGGAGGAGTCCTTCTTCTTGAGCGCGCGGGCGGTCTCCGCGAACTCGTCCCAGGTGGTCGGGACGGACAGCTTGTACTTCTTGAAGAGGTCCTCGCGGTAGTAGAACATCAGCGGCCCGGAGTCCTGGGGGATCGCGTAGGCGCTGTCGGTGCCGAGGGTGACCATCTGCCAGACGCCGGGGGCGAACTTGTCCTTGGTGTCCTTCACGTCGTCCGTGATGTCGGCGAGGACGTCATTGCTGACGAGGGTGGGGAGCGCCTGGTACTCGGCCTGCACCAGGTCGGGGGCCTTCTTGGCCTTGGCAGCCGTGATGATCTTGGTGACGAGCTCGTCACCGGATGCCTGCTTCTTCACCGTGACCTGGATCTCGGGGTGCTCCTTGTTCCAGATCGCGACGACCTTGTCCATGCCAGGGGCCCACGCCCAGTAGGTCAGGGAGACCGGACCGGAGTCGGCCGAGTCCTTGCCGTCGGAGTCGGAGCTGCAGGCGGCAAGCGTGGTGGCACCGACGGCAACGGCTATCGCGGTGGCCACGAGGCGGCGGCGCATCGTGAACTGCATGGGTGGTCTCCCCTGACAAGGGCCTGAAGGCGTTGGATCAGCAAACCGGCCATGCGCGGTGTGCTGTGCTCTGTGAGCGTTCACAGTAGAGAAACATCCCAGACACTTGTCAATGGTTGTTGCTGTGCGGTTATGTTTGACTTACGTCGCCGCCGCCGTGTGTGCACGTTCCCAATTGATCGATAGTTTTCAGGAGACATCCATGCCGGACGGCTCGGAAGCGGCGCAGACCGCGAAGTCGGCTCCCCCTGCGGTCGCGGGGGCCGCAGCACCCAAGGGCCTCACCCGGCTGGCCTTCGGCGGGGACTACAACCCCGAGCAGTGGCCGGAAAGCGTCTGGCACGAGGACGTCGCGTTGATGCGCGAGGCCGGCGTCACCATGGTCAGCGTCGGGATCTTCTCCTGGGCCCTGCTGGAGCCCGAACCGGGAGCCTACGACTTCGGCTGGCTCGACCGACTCCTGGACCTGCTGCACGAGAACGGCATCCGCGCCGATCTCGGCACGCCGACCGTGTGCCCGCCGGCCTGGTTCTACAAGGCCCACTCCGACGCCCTGCCGGTGACCCGCGAGGGCGTCCGCCTCTCCTTCGGCTCGCGCGGCGCGATCTGCCACAGCAACCCGGCCTACCGGGACGCGGCCGCATCGATCACCACGCAGCTCGCCGAGCGCTACGGATCCCACCCGGCCGTCGCCATGTGGCACGTCCACAACGAGTACGGCGTGCCGGTCTCGTCCTGCTTCTGCGACACCTGCGCCGCGCACTTCCGCCGCTGGCTCGGCACCACGTACGACTCGGTGGACGCGGTCAACGATGCCTGGGGCACCGCCTTCTGGGGCCAGCGCTACGCGTCCTTCGACCAGATCGACCCGCCCCGGCAGACGCCCACCGCCGCCAACCCGGCCCAGCAGCTCGACTACCGCCGCTTCGCCGACGCCACGATGCGGGAGAACTTCGTACGAGAGCGCGACATCCTGCACCGCCTCTCCCCCGGCGTCCCGGTGACGACCAACTTCATGACGGCGCTCAGCCAGTGCGACTCCGTCGACTATTGGGCCTGGGGCCGCGAGGTCGACATCGTCACCAACGACCACTACCTGATCACCGACGGCCGCCGTACGCACGTCAACCTCGCGATGGCCGCCGACCTCACCCGCTCCGTGGGCGACGGCGCGCCCTGGCTGCTCCTGGAACACTCCCCGTCCGGCGTCAACTGGCAGCCGCGCAACCCCGCCAAGGCGCCCGGCCAGATGGCCCGCAACTCCCTAGCGCATGTCGCGCGCGGCTCCGACGGCGCCATGTTCTTCCAGTGGCGGCAGTCGCGGCGCGGCGCCGAGAAGTTCCACTCGGCCATGCTGCCGCACGCGGGCACCGACTCTCGGGTGTGGCGCGAGGTGGTCCAACTGGGCGCGGACGTCGATACGTTGAAGTCGTTGCAGGGTACGCGCACGGTCGCCGACGTCGCGATGGTGTGGGACTGGCAGTCCTGGTGGGCGCAGTCCCTGGAGTGGCGGCCCAGCGAGGACCACGACGCACGCGAGCGTGCCGACTCGTTCTACGAGGCGCTGTACGACCGCCACCTCACGGTCGACTTCGCCCACCCCGAAAGCGACTTGTCGGCGTATCCCCTTGTCGTCGTCCCCGCGCTCTACCTGGCCACCGAGGCTGCGGGCCGGAACCTGCGCGCATACGTGGAGAACGGCGGCACCCTCGTCGTCTCCTACTTCTCCGGCATCGTCGACGAGCACGACGCCGTCCACGAGGGGCCGTACCCGGGGGCCCTTCGGGACGTACTCGGCCTGACGGTCGAGGAGTTCTCGCCGCTGCTCCAGGGTGAGCTGGTGCGGATCACGGCAGCGGACGGCTCGGAGCTCTCCGGCGACGTGTGGACGGAGTTCGTCACCCCGCGCGGCGCCGAGACCGTGTGGACGTACGCGGACGGGCTCGCTGCCGGAGGCCCGGCCGTCACCCGCAACAGCCTCGGCGAGGGCACGGCCTGGTACGTCTCCACGCGTCTCGCGCCCCGCGACCTGGACGTCCTTCTGGGCTGGGCCTGCGAGGACGCCCGGATCGCGCCGCGCACCGACCTCCCGCGCGACGTGGAGGTGGTGACCCGCTCCGGCGAGTCCGGCCGCTACCTCTTCGCGATCAACCACACCGCTTCGGACGCCAAGGTGCCGCTGGAGGCACACGGCACCGAGCTGCTGACGGGCGAGCGCGCCGCGGGCCGTCTCGCGGTGCCCGCCGGCGCCGTGCGGGTCGTGCGCCTCGACGGCTGACCGCCCGGGGTGAGCGCCTGGACGGCTGACCGTCCAGGCGCACTCCGCAGGGGCTGACCGCAGCGGCTCGTACGCCCTCGCGCGGCCGCCCCCTCTGATCGCCGACCGGGACCGCAGGGGGATCCCCGGCCGGTACGTGCGGCGTCCTGTTCGGGCAAGGGGCAGGACGCCGCCACTCTCAACCCACCCCCCACCTCAATTGAATCTCGTCGAAGGGACCGACGATGTTCCATACGAGACGCACCCTGCGGGCCCTGCTCCTCCCGCTGGCAGCCGGCCTCGCGTTCACCGCACTGCCTGCCACCGCCGCCCACGCGGCGTCCACGCTCACCAACGGCGGCTTCGAGTCCGACGGCACCGGCACGGCGATCCCGTCCGGCTGGTCGACCTACTCCGCGGCCGGCCAGAACTCCGCCTCCTACACCGAGGCGGGCGGTCACAGCGGCAGCTACCGCCTCACCCACTGGTCGTCGTCCGCGTACAAGGTGGAGACGTACCAGTACCTGTCCGGGCTGACCAACGGGAACTACACCCTCACCGCGTGGGTGCGCTCGGGCGGCGGCCAGAACTCCGCGTACATAGCACTGAAGAACTGCGGAAGTTCGGAACAGCGCACGGACCTGCCGGTCTCCGCGAGCGGCTGGATACGCATCGTCACCTCCATCGCGGTGACGAACAACCAGTGCACGATCAGCATCAACTCCGACGCCAACGCGGGCAACTGGATCAACGTCGACGACCTGACCTTCACGTCGGGCCAGACCGGCCTGTCCATCAAGGGCTCCGACGTCTCGTCGCTCGCCAAGAGCGAGGCACTCGGCGGCGTCTACAAGAGCAGCTCCGGCACCACCGGCGACGCGCTCGCGATCCTCAAGTCCGCCGGGCAGAACTACGCCCGCCTCAAGGTGTGGGTGAACCCCGCCGACGGCTACAACAACAAGACGCGCGTGCTGGCGATGGCCAAGCGCATCAAGGCGCAAGGCATGAAGCTGCTCGTCGACTTCCACTACTCGGACACCTGGGCCGACCCGGGCGCGCAGACCAAGCCGGCCGCCTGGTCCGGGCACTCGTACAGCCAGCTCAAGACGGACGTCTACAACCACACGTACGACGTCCTGAACGCCCTGAAGGCGCAGGGCACCACGGCCGACATGGTGCAGATCGGCAACGAGATCAACGGCGGCATCCTCTGGTCCGAGGGTTCCACCGACAACTGGTCACAGCTCGCCGGACTGCTCAACTCCGGCTACGACGCGGCAAAGGCGGTCAGCTCGTCCACGACCGTGGCACTGCACCTCGCCAAGGGCGGCGACCTGTCGGGCACCCGCTGGTGGTTCGACAACGCGGTCGCCAATGGTGTGAAGTTCGACGCCATCGGCCTGTCCTACTACGGCTACTGGCACGGTTCGCTCTACGACTTCCAGACCACCCTCGACGACGCGGCGTCCCGCTACGGCAAGCCGGTCTTCGTCGCCGAGACGGCCTACCCGTTCCGGCTGGACAGCGAGGACTCGCTGACCAACATCATCGACACGACCGGTGAGCTGGTGTCCGGCTACCCGGCCTCGACTGCGGGGCAGTCCGCCTGGCTCCGGGACGTCATGAACATCGTGGAGGCCGTCCCGAACGGCCGCGGCCTCGGTGTCTTCTACTGGGAGTCCACCTGGACCGCGGTCACCGGCAACGGCTGGGACCCGACGGACTCGGCCTCGGGCAACGGCTGGGAGAACCAGGCCCTGTTCGGCTACGACGACAAGGCCCTGCCGGCGATGTCGTGGTTCGGGGCGCACAGGTAAGCACCCGACAGGCGGCCGCCGCTCGATGCCTCTGGCGCTTCGAGCCGGCTCCGTGCCGGGCACGGCGGCGGCCGCCCCAGAACTGGAATCCGCTGTCCCGGCACCCCGGCGTTGCTCATGTCTGCCGCCTCGGGTTCCAGGTCGGCCAGACGCCGTGGCTTCGCGGCTCGGTCAGTCGTACGTCGACTGATCGACAGAAATCGAGACCTTGATAACGGGACGGTTGCAGAACCGGCCGGATGCATTGCCACGCGATCGCGGACGACGTTGGTCAAAGCATGAACGCTTCTGCTGGTAATCCGATTCCGACGCCCGACGCGGGGCTTACAGGTGCCTACTGGCTGGACAGCCCCGTCGGACACGCGGAGGACTGCCCGTGGTGTGAAGAGCTGCGCGAGTCGGAGAAACGTCGCACCGATGATCAGACAGTAAGCAGGAACCTTTCCGTCCCTGCCAAGCCCAAGACCACCCTTGCGTACGCCCCACGGCCGGCCGAGCTGAACTGCCTCACCGTCCGAGCGGCCATGCTCGCGACCGCACTTGCCACCATCATCGCGGCGGCTGCCTCGGTGGTGCTGGGCTGAGGGGCGGAGATCTGGCGAGTGCGGGCGACCAATAAGGGACGCCGGACGCCAGACGGCGGCCGCGGACCGGCCCGCTCCGGGGTCCGGCGTCCGGCGTCCGGCGTCCGGCGTCCGGCGTCCGGCGTCCGGCGTCGAAGCCTTCCGCCCCTCCGGACGGCCAGTGCTCAGTCCTCCCAGTCCAGCTGCTCTTCGGGAATGCCGATCGAGCGGGCGTACTCCTGCACCTCGGCGCGCGAGGCGGCATCCCCTCGTGGGTAGCGGAAGACCCGACCGGCGAACACCACGAACGCCTCCGTCGTGGTGTTGTAGTTGACGTACCAACCGCCCGTCGGCTCCAGGCACTCGGCGACCGCGTCAGCCAGCCGCTCGGCTTCCGCCTCCGGGGCCTGAAAGTCCAGCAGGGTCCACCGTCCGGGCTGCCCAGCGCCCGCACTGCCGACCTCGATCCTCCGCACCGTCGTGACCTGCAACGGCACCCTGTTCAGCTCGCTGCCCACACGCAGGCTCTCTCCGATCAGTACGCCACTGAGCACGGCCCGCTCCTCGTCATCTCGTCATCTCGTCACCTGCAACACGACATCAGCGAGACCACACGCTACGACGGCGCAGGGTCGGCTGGCTCCTCCCCTGGGCCAAGGGCTTTCCGGTGTCCTTCGGCGGTGGGGGCTCGGTGATGTGACTCCACAGACGCCCCGATCACGGCCGTGCCGTCCTCGGCGAGGACCGCGCGCGGGGCAGGGTCGCGCGCCACCGCCTCGGCGGTACGCCCCTCCGCACGCAGCGGGAGAAAGAGCCCTGTTCCTCGCGTCGCTTCCGGCCGGATGCCCCGACGGCACGGCCTCACACAGTCATCAGACGGAACGAGGTAGCGGAAGAGAACGAGGTAGCGAAAGGGGAGGAAAAGGGGGCACTCGTCTCGCATGCCGCAGAAGGGAGACCAGGAATGAGCCGCACCGACCAAGGCAGGAGCCGCTACAACAAGGACGACGGCTGCCACGGCCGGAGCACCGGCGACGGCAGCGGTACCGGAGACGGCGGCGGCAACACCGAATACGGGCGCAGCACCTTCACCCGGTCCAAGAGCCACTTCGCGGATCGCATCACCGCGGACGGAAGGGACGGCTGGCCGGTCGAGGAAGGCCGCTACCGCCTGGTCGTCAGCCGCGCCTGCCCATGGGCGAGCCGTTCCCTGATCTCGCGCCGCCTGCTGGGGCTGGAGAACGCACTCTCCCTCGCCATCGCCGATCCCATACAGGACGACCGCAGCTGGCGGTTCACGCTTGATCCTGACGGCCGTGATCCCGTCCTCGGCATCCGCTATCTCAGCGAGGCCTACGACGCCCGGGAGACCGGCCACCCCGGCGGCGTCAGCGTCCCGGCGATCGTGGACATACCCAGCGGCCGGCTCGTCACGAACGACTTCCAGCAGATCACGCTCGACTTCGCCACGGAGTGGACGGCGTTGCACCGGCCTGGCGCGCCCGACCTCTATCCGGAACGGCTGCGCGAGGAGATCGACGAGGTCATGGCCGACGTCTACCACGACGTCAACAACGGCGTGTACCGGGCGGGGTTCGCCACGCACCAGAGCGCATACGGCGAAGCCTGCGCCGGCGTCTTCCGGCGCCTGGAAGCGCTCTCGAAGCGGCTCACCGACCGCCGTTATCTGGTCGGAGAGGCGCTGACGGAGGCGGACATCCGGTTGTTCACCACACTGGTCCGCTTCGATGCCGTCTACCACGGCCACTTCAAGTGCAACCGGTGGAAGCTGGCGGAGGACACCGTCCTGTGGGCGTATGCCCGCGATCTCTATCAGACACCCGGCTTCGGTGACACCGTCGACTTCGATCACATCAAGCAGCACTACTACCGCGTGCACACCGGCATCAACCCGACCCGCATCGTGCCCGTCGGCCCGGATCTGGCCGGTTGGCTCACGCCCCACCACCGGCATGAGCTGGGCGGTCGGCCGTTCGGCGACGGTACGCCGCCGGGACCGGTGCCTCCCGGCGAGGAGGTCCCGGCTACCGGACGTCCCTGACCCCCCGCGAACCCGAGGAAGGAGACTCAAGGTGCGCAAGAAGAAGAAGCTGCCGGGCGTCTACAAACCGTTCGGCGTCGTGCTCGGCTGGGCGAGTGGAGCGCTGGCCGGTCTGGCCTTCCAGGCGACGTGGAAGGCGCTGCGCCACGAAGAGGACGCCCCCGACGCCCTCGACAGGGAGCGGACCTGGCGCGAGGTACTGCTGGCGGCCGCCGTTCAGGGAGCGATCTTCGCCGTCGTCCGCAGTGTGGTCGACCGGGCCGGCGCCAAGGCCATCGAACGCACGACCGGCGCCTGGCCCGAGAGCAGCAAGGGCAGGGACAGGGACAGGGACAGGGACAGCAAGGGCGGCAGGCACTGACGCGTGCCTCTGCTGCCTCGACCGCGGGGTGGGCTGTTCGCCTGCGCCCGATGGCGTGTGCCGGCGGGGAGGCGTACGACGGAAGGGCGACGGGACCCGGCCCGGGTCCCGGCAACCCGAGGAGGAGCCATGCCGCAGCCCGGAACCGCCACCACGCTGAGCAAGGAGATGCAGGAGTGCGTCGAGGCCTGCATGTCGTGCCACAGCATCTGCGAGGAGACCATGAGCTCCTGCCTGCAGATGGGTGGTCAGGCCCAGATGCAGATCATGCGGGCGCTGATGGACTGCACCGAGATGACCCGCATATGTGCGGACATGATGATGCGCAGGTCGCCCATGGCGACCGAGATGTGCAGGATGTGCGCCAAGGCATGCGACATGTGCGCGGAGGCGTGTATGGCCATGCCGGAGGATCCGCAGATGAGGCGGTGTGCGGAGTCCTGTCGCCGCTGTGCGGAGACGTGCCGCACGATGACGGGTGCTGCGGCCTGAACCGCCTGAAGCACCCGCCGACCCGACCGCGAGTCCGCTGAGCCGACCGCGAGTCACGCGGCCGGTGCCGGAGGCGTCTCGCGCGTCCTCGGCACCGGTCGCCGTGGCCGCCTCGGCGCCATGACCATGGAATCAGGCCGTCAGGCCGTTCCAGTTTCCCCTTCGAGGTAACGGCTGACCTGCGCGGCGATGCTGTCCTTGGCGGCGCCGGGACGCTTTCCGCCGCATGCCGAAGGCTGCGGCGCGCCGATGCCGCCGACCCACACGCCACGACGGGTCCATTCCTCGTCGGCCCTCAGCTGGATCTGGACGTCGACGATCTCCAGATCGTCTTCCGGACCGGCGGCGAAGATCGTGGCTGTGGCGCGACGCAGGGGGTAGACGTCGAAGCCCTCGATGAACTGGGAATTGCGCCAGTCGAGAAACGCGCCTTCGCCGTCGCCACCGATCCGGACGTCCAGTTGACCGTCCTCGAGCTGAATGGCCACCGATTCCGCGGAGCGATTCTCCACGGTCACGCGGAAACTGAAGTAGATGAGATCTTTCGCGTGGTCGTCTCGACCCCGCGGAGGCTCGTCCTTTTTCAGATCATGGACACGAACACGGAGACCTGGGTGCTCGTCGTCGTACTCCTGCCAGTCCCCCACGATGTTCGGTTCCTGCACAATTCACCCCTCGGCTCCACAGAGCTGTTTCCTACCCGCGCGCGCAGCGGGGTGTCAAATACCCGAAACCAACATCGTTTCGCAGTTTTTTCGGTTCCGTAGCCGGTGACCAGGGCATCCTGATGGGAACTGATCAATAAGGGTCGTTTTCTGCTCGAGCCCCGGTGTCGCACATCACTTACGGTCTCTTGATCCCCTCTGCTCAGGGCGTAATGACACGCGCCTCAGCGGGTCGGCAGTTCCAGTACGGGCATCGCGAGGAGCGGCTCGCACGCCGTGCGGGTCCGAGGCGGCTGAGTGAACCTGGAGCCGCGGGCCCGTGACCTCGCGGGCCGGGCCGGAGGCGCCGGTCCGCCGGCAGGAGGTGCCCATGGATTCCGTCGAGGCACTCAAGCGGATCGCGTTCCTCCTGGAGCGGACCCAGGCTCCGACCTACCGCGTACGGGCCTTCCGCACCGCCGCCGATGCCGTCGCGGCCATGACGGACGAAGAGGTGGCGGCCCGTGTCGCCGCCGGGACGCTGGAAGCGCTCAAGGGCATCGGGCCCAAGACGGCGAACGTGGTGCGCGAGGCCCTGGCCGGCGAGGTGCCGGGCTATCTGCAGCGCCTCGAGCAGGACGCCGCGTCGCCGCACGGGGCGGACGGCAGCGCGGACGGTGGTACCGGGCGCGCAGGCGAGCGGTTGCGTGCGCTGCTGCGCGGCGACTGCCATGTGCACTCCGACTGGTCCGACGGCGGGAGCCCCATCGAGGAGATGGGGCGGACGGCGGCGCAGCTGGGACACGAATGGGTGGCGCTCACCGACCACTCCCCCCGGCTGACCGTGGCACGCGGTCTCTCGGCCGAGCGGCTGCGGGAGCAACTGCGCGTGGTGGCCGAACTCAACGCGACGTGGGCGCCGTTCCGGCTGCTCACCGGCATCGAGTGCGACATCCTGCCGGACGGGTCGCTCGACCAGGAGTCCGAGCTGCTCGAACTCCTGGACGTCGTGGTCGTGTCCGTGCACTCCAAACTCCGCATGGACGCCGCCTCGATGACGCGCCGTATGGTCGCGGCAGTGCGCAATCCGTTGGCGGACGTGCTCGGACACTGCACCGGGCGGCTGGTCTCCGGGCGCGGGCGGCCCGAGTCGGAGTTCGATGCGGACGAGGTTTTCGCCGCCTGCGCCGAGTCGGGCACGGCAGTCGAGATCAACAGCCGTCCGGAACGCCTCGATCCGCCGCGGCGTCTGCTGCACCGGGCCGTCGAGGCGGGCGTGCTGTTCTCCGTCGACACGGACGCGCACGCGCCGGGCCAGCTCGACTGGCAGATCCTGGGCTGCGCCCGGGCCGAGGAGTGCGGGGTGCCCGCCGAGCGCGTGGTCACCTGCTGGTCCGCGGAGGAGCTGCTGACCTGGACCCGTACGCGCCAGACGCCTCATCGCACCCGCTGAACGCGCTCAACGGCCCGCCACCGGTGACCCGCGGTGACGATTTGCCCTGTTCACACGCCCTACCCATAAAGAAGAAATAAGAGCAAAATGAACATGTGCGGCATTCCGCCGCGCAACGCGGTCAGACTTGCAGGAACGGTAAGGAGACGAGTCTCATGGCCGACGTTTCGCACCGGGGAGACATAACCGCTCACCCCGACGTTTCCGAGATGCGGGACCGTTACGCCCGCATACTGGGCGGACGTGATGTGGTACTCGTGGATGCGCCGGTGTTCCTCATCGGCCTGTACTGTGCCGCATCCCCGTGGATCCTCCACTTCGGCGCCAGCCAGCCCGCGCTCGTGGGCCACAACCTCATCATGGGGGTCGCCATCGGCCTGCTGGCCCTCGGCTTCACCGTCAACCCCGCCAGGATGTACGGCCTGAGCTGGGCCATGTGCGCCATCGGCGTCTGGATGATCATCTCTCCGTGGGTGGTCGGCCGGAGCCCCGACGTCGGTGTCATCGTCAACAACGTGGTCATCGGCGCCCTTACCGTCCTGCTCGGCCTCGTCTGCGCCGGAGCAGCAGCGAAGACCGGCCGCGGGACCACGACCGCCCGGGCGGCACGGAGCGAGCAGTTCGGCAGCCGGACAGAGGCGCGACCTGAGGCGTGACGCCGAAGGCGCGAGCATTCACGCGATTCGAGCGAGGAGTCAGCCGCGCACCACGGGGCCTGCGGCCCGGGGGTACGCGGCTGCTCTGCGGTGAAGTTGAAGCGCCAACAAGAGGCATTCGGGTGAAGGCGCGAAAATTACTCCTGGAGCAGCCTGGCGTACAGCCCGGCACACGGCCAGGTGTAACGACATGGCCCGCTCGGGTGGCTCTTGCGCTCGGCGTCCGGCACAACGAATCCCAATCCGTCCCGGAGGGGAGTAGTGCAATGCTTCAGCCCGACAAGGCACGGGTCGCCCGCCTTCTCAACCGTTATCGCGCCTGGGAACGCATGATGCTCGCAGATCCGTCCAATCTCACGGTGCGCCGAAGGTTCGAGGACACCGCCTACACCTTGTGCGTACTCATGGGCCGGCGCAACGCACGCGAGGCCGCCGTGGCGGCGGAGAGCTATCTGTGGCCGTCGCACCGCGCGCGGCCGGAGGCCGCCTCGGTTCCGCATGAAGCCGACACATAGACATCCGGCATGAAGAAAAGACGCGATAAACACCCGTAAGTGACCGCTTGTACGCTTGCCTCTGTTCTGCCTAATCCCCACAGCCCGCACGATTGGCCGGAGCACTCCCCGGTTACCCATCAGCTCACCTGAACACTCAGCGCATCCGTGGTGACCAGGAGTGAAGGTGGCCCATGCTGTTCCGCAAGCGGAGGGAGAGGCTGACAGCGTCCGCGAAAGCGGGGGCGGTCACCGGTTTCGAGGCCCTTGATGCCCGCCTGCCGGCGTCCGAGGCGGGCCGGGGCCTGATGCGGAAGGTGTTCCCGGACCACTGGACCTTCCTGCTGGGCGAGCTCGCTCTGTACAGCTTCGTGGTCCTCGTCCTGACGGGCACCTATCTGACCTTCTTCTTCCAGCCGGGCATGACCCCGAGCGTCTATGAGGGCAGCTACGAGCCGCTGCGGGGCCAGGCCATGACGCAGGCCTACGCCTCCACGCTCGACATCAGCTTCGACGTCCGTGGCGGGCTGCTGATCCGGCAGCTCCACCACTGGTCGGCGCTGGTGTTCGTCGGTGCCATCGGGCTGCACATGCTGCGGATCTTCTTCACGGGTGCCTTCCGCAAGCCGCGCGAGATGAACTGGGTCATCGGAGTGACCCTGTTCCTTCTCGCCCTCCTGGAGGGCTTCGCCGGCTACTCGCTGCCGGACGATCTGCTGTCGGGCACGGGCTTGCGCACGGCGAACACCATCGTCATGTCGATTCCGGTCCTCGGCACCTATCTCAGCTTCTTCATCTGGGGCGGCCAGTTCCCGGGTGAGGACATCCTTCCCCGGCTCTACGCCATCCACATTCTGCTGGTGCCCGGCCTTCTGGTGGCTCTGATCGCCGTCCATCTGATGCTTGTCGTGTATCTCAAGCACACACAGTGGGCCGTGCGCGGCCGGACCAACCGCAATGTGGTCGGGCAGCCGATGTTCCCGCAGTTCACCGCCAAGTCCACGGGCCTGTTCCTGATGGTCTCCGGTCTGCTGACCGGCCTGTCGGGGGTCGCGCAGATCAACCCCGTCTGGTTGTACGGCCCGTACCGCGCCGACCAGGTGGCCACGGGCGCGCAGCCCGACTGGTACGTCGGTTTTCTGGAGGGGGCCATGCGCATCATGCCGCCGTGGCAGACCACGGCGGCCGGGCACACGGTGATGTGGAACGTGTTCCTTCCCGCGGTGGTCCTGCCGGGCGTGCTGTTCCTCGTGCTGTTCGTCTATCCGTTCTTCGAGCGGTGGGTGACGGGCGACCGGCGGGAGCATCACCTGTGCGACCGGCCTCGTAACCGGCCCACCCGCACCGCTCTGGGCGTCGCCGCCGTCGTGTTCTACGGCGTCCTGCTGCTCGCGGGCGGCAATGACGTGATCGCGTATTCCTTCCGGGTCTCCGTCAATGCGCTGACGTGGAGCTTCCGTATCGCCGTCATCGCCGGGCCCGTTGTGGCCTTCGTCGTCACGAAGCGGCTCTGCCTGGCTCTGCAGGACCACGAGCGGAGGCTCCTGCTCGAAGGGGAGGAGACCGGCGAGGTGAGCCAGAGCGTCTACGGCGGGATCAGCGAGAGCCACCGCCCGCTGAACGCGGGGCGGCGCTACCGCATCCTGGTGCGCGACGTGCCCCGCCCCCTGCCGCGGCCGCAGCGGCCCGCGGCGCGTCTGCAGCGGCTTCGGGCCGTACTGAGCTCCTGGTACTACGGCGATCGCGTGGAGATGCCGATGACGCCCGAGCAGCAGCGCCGTGTCGAGGAGATCCTCGCCGAACCGTCCGCTGCCGAGGGCAGGAAGTAGCGCCCGGAAGCGGCCTCACTCACCCCTGTGGACGTACTCGAAGGCCATCCCCACCACGCCGCCGACGAGCACCACCAGCCCGATCACGAAAAGCCACAGGCCGAACACGACGCCCAGGGCCGCCACCGCCGCGCCCAGGGCGGTCACCGGCGGAAAGCCACTGCGCGGCGGGAAGAAGTCCAACGCGCCCACGCGTTCGGCCACTTCCCCGCGTTTGCGGTCCTCCGGCCGCGTGCCGCCGAGCCGGTATTTCCGCGTGAAGAAGAGCGCGATCAGTCCGGCCATCAGGAACGAGACCGTCAGCGCCGCGGTGCCGGCCGGGTCCTGGGCGAACCAGGCATAGCCGATGTCCGTGACGATGAAGAATGCCGCTACCCCGGCGAAGAGCCATGCTTCGGTTTTCACACGCCGTGCCTTCCGTGCGAGTCGGGGCTCCGTCTCTCCCTGTCCTCTCCCGTTGTCTCCTCGTCGCCGACCTCGGTGCGGATTCTCGGCCGGGCCTCAGGGTGATGCAGGTCGAAGGCGGGCGAATCCGAGCGGATTCTCGGCAGTGCAACGAAGTTGTGGCGCGGCGGAGGACAGGACGTCGCCCACTCGAGGGACCGCCCGAATCCCCAGGGATCCTCGGTTTCGACCCTGGGCCCGTGTTTCGCGGTCTTCCACAGGTTGTAAAAGAACGGCAGATTGGACAGGCCCACCAGAAAGGCACCGATGGAGGAGATGCTGTTCAGCACGGTGAATCCGTCCGCGGCGAGGTAGTCGGCGTAGCGCCGTGGCATGCCCATCTCGCCGAGCCAGTGCTGGACGAGGAACGTCGCCTGGAATCCGACGAAGAGCGTCCAGAACTGGATCTTTCCGAGGCGTTCGTCGAGCATGCGACCGGTCCACTTCGGCCACCAGAAGAAGAACCCGCCGAACATCGCGAACACCACGGTGCCGAACAGAACGTAGTGCAGATGCGCCACGACGAAATACGAGTCGGTGAGATGGAAGTCCAGCGGCGGCGAGGCGACCAGCACACCGCTGAGTCCGCCGAGCAGAAAGGTGACGAGAAATCCGATCGCCCAGAGCATCGGCGTCTCGAACGAGACACTGCCGTGCCACATCGTGCCGATCCAGTTGAAGAACTTCACTCCCGTGGGCACCGCGATCACGAACGACATGAGGGCGAAGAACGGCAGCAGAACCGCTCCGGTGGCGAACATGTGGTGGGCCCAGACGACCGCGGACAGCATGGTGATGGCGAACGTTGCTCCGACCATGCCCAGATATCCGAACATCGGCTTGCGGCTGAACACCGGGATGATTTCACTGACCACGCCGAAGAACGGCAGAGCGACGATATACACCTCGGGGTGGCCGAAGAACCAGAACAGGTGCTGCCAGAGGATCGCACCCCCGTTGGCCGCGTCGAAGACAAGGGCACCGAATTTCCGGTCCGCGACCAGGCAGAGCAGTACGGCGGCCAGTACGGGAAAAGCGAGCAGCGCCAGGATGGACGTGAACAGGATGTTCCAGGTGAAGATCGGCATCCGGAACATCGTCATGCCCGGCGCGCGCAGGGACACGATGGTGGCGATGAAGTTCACCGAACCCAGCGTGGTGCTGAGGCCCGCCAGCACGAGCCCCATCGCCCACAGGGTCCCGCCCGCGCCGGGTTCGCGAACGGAGCTGTTGAGCGGCGCGTACGCGAACCAGCCGAAGGCGGCCGCGCCACCCGGGACGACGAACCCGGAGACGACGATCAGCCCGCCGAACAGGAACAGCCAGTAGGTCAGTGCGTTCAGCCGCGGGAAGGCCACATCGGGTGCCCCGATCTGCAGCGGCATCACGGCGTTGGCGAAGCCGGCGAACATCGGCGTGGCGAAGAGCAGCATCATGACCGTGCCGTGGATGGTGAACAGCTGGTTGTACTGCTCCGACGACACCAACTGCAGTCCCGGCCGGGCGAGTTCGGCCCGCATCAGCATCGCCAGGAAACCGCCCAGCAGGAAGAACCCGAAGGCGGTCACCATGTACATGTTCCCGATGACCTTGTGGTCGGTGGTCGTCAGGTAGTTCAGCAGCCTGTTCCCGGCGGAGATCCGGCGGCCCGGCCCCATCGGTCCCGCCTCCGGTGCCGACTGCGCCACCTCTTCGCCGAGTTGCGGCATGCACCCTCCGTACGCCGAGGACAGGCCTGACGCCATCACGGCATCAGCGCGGCAGGTGCTTAGCCGCAGCCGGGCGCCCGCAAACCTGCAACTCGGCCGTTCGGTCCAGCGCGCCGGCACGCGTCCGGCGTCACATGCGCAACGCGCCCGGGCCCTCCTCTGCGGAGCGGGGTGCGATGGTGAACAGACCGCCCTCCACGTCGCGCAGAGTGATTTCCTCGCCGAGGCTCGTCTTCTGCTCCTCCATGATCGTGCCGCCGAGCCCGACCGCCGCCTTGGCCGCCTCGTCCACGTCGGGGACGGTGAAGATGACCTGCCAGCGGGGTCTGATCGTGGGGTCCGCGGCGGCTTCGAGGGCACCGGAACTCAAGCGGGCGAGGATGTGCCCGCCGCAGCGCAGATGGACTTCGTCGTCCCGGTACTCGACCTCGCAGGAGCCCGGCTTGCCGCTGGCCCAGCCCAGGACTTCGCCGTAGAAGATCGCCGCCTCGAAGGCGTCCCTGGTGCGCAGCCGCAGCCAGGCCGGTGCCTCGTCCTGCCATGTCCCCCAGCCCGCGAAGAGCTCGCCCTCCCAGATGCCGAAGACGGCGCCTTCACGGTCGGCCGCGAGCGCACCGCGTCCCGCAGAGAAGGTCAACGGCCCGACCGCGATCGTGCCGACGCGCTCCCTGACGCGCGCCGCGGCCTCGTCGGCATTGCTGACGGCGAAGTACGGCGTCCAGGCCACGGCCACCTGCAGGGCGTGCGCGAGAGCGCCGATGCCCGCGACCGGCACACCGCCCGAGAGGGCGACGCTGAATTCGTCGCCGAGCCTGGTCGGCCTGAAGTGCCATCCGAGGACCGCGCTGTAGAACTCCTGCGCCTCCTCGAGATCGCGGGTCATCAGGCTGACCCAGCAGGGGGCTCCGTAGACGGCATCGCTCGTGGTCATGTGTGCCGGGTTTGCCGTGGTGTTCTTGTCCATCGCAGTCAGCGTCTCGTTCGTGTGAAGGCTCGCCGGGCCCATGGGGGCCGACGATCACCTCTGTCTTCCGATCGACGGACGTCCCCCGGGGCCGCTGCCCCTGGGAAGCAGAGAGCCAGGACGCCCATCGTCCGCCTGAAGGCCGTGCAGCGCTCGTCGGCGGACTTGAGCCTATGGGCAAGTACCCACTTCCGAGCGCCGGACACGGAGGGGCATTCCGTAATGAATGCGCCACGCATGCGCCACGGCTTCGGGGACGTCAGGCCCGCTGCCGCACCAGGCGGGCGGCGGGCACGACCTCGACCAGCTCACGCTCCGGCTCCCGGACGTCGTCCAGGCCGATGAGCGGTATGCCGACCGGGACCAGCGACGGACTCTCCGGACCCCGCTTCGCCTCCTGCAGGAACGGTGCAGGATTGGACCAGGCCAGCGGTTCGCGGTCGAGGGCCTTGACGCGCCTCGAGAACCAGACGAGCTTGCCGTCGGGGGTTCCGTAGGCGCCCCAGCCGTCGCTCATGGCCGCGATCCGCGCGAGACCGCCCTGCGTGGGGCCCAGCAGCCGCGGCATACGGCGGTCGTAGTCGGCCACGGCGGCTATCAGGTTCTTGCCGTTCCACCACAGCTCGACGACGCATCGCTTGTCGTCGCCGGTGTGCTCCACGACGTTCAGCATCAGCTCGTCAACACCGCGGCACATCGGGCCGATGTGGTTCGCGAGTCTCCAGTACCTGAGATGCGCGGCCACGATGCGCCTGATCTGCGGAACCCGTTCTCGGCGCGCTTCTACTTCGACTAGGTAGTAGCTGCTGTTGACCGGAACGTTCATTTCTTGGCTCCTCACCCGCGAAGCTCACTGCATTCGCCTCACCCGGATGGGAGAGTCCCGAACACGAAGCGTGAGCAGTGGTCGCTTCTGAGTTGCCTCCAGCGTGGGGGCATGGCTCCACTCCTGCAACAGGAGCACCCTGGGTAGCCGACCATGCCCCTGACCTGCACACTCTCTCACCCCAAATCCGCCGGAACCGATACGCTGTGTAACTTCACTGCAACATGGAGTGGTCGGCCGCCTGGGCGTGGCGCTCCCCATACGGAGTAGGCGATGGCGCTCCTCGTACGGAGCAGGGGGTGTGGCGAACACGCGACCGCACCGTCGGGCGCGTGCATCTCCCCGACGTATGGATCACTCCCTGCGGGGCACCCGCAAGCCCGACGGAAGCGAGTGGCCGGTGTGCCGCGTGACGGAGGTGTCGGATGACCACGGCAGCAGCCGTGCGGCTGCCCGGAATGGATCACGTCCTTGCGCCGCCAGGGGTGTACACGCCGCAGGACGACACATATCTGCTGGCAGAGGCCCTACGCCGGGAAGCCGTGGGAGCCGGCACGGACGTGCTCGACGTGGGAACCGGAAGCGGAGCACTGGCCCTGTACGCCGCGCGCCTGGGAGCCCGGGTCACCGCGACGGACATCTCACGGCGGGCCGTTGTGACGGCGCGGCTCAACGCGCTGCTGGCCGGACGTCGCATCACCGTCCACCGAGGTGACCTGCTGGAGCCGGTACGCGGCCGGTCGTTCGACGTCGTCCTCAGCAACCCTCCCTATGTGCCCACGCCTCCCGGCCCTCCGCCGCGAGACGGCATGGCCCGCTCATGGGACGCCGGTTTCGACGGGCGGGCGTTCGTGGACCGCATCTGCGACACGGCGCCGGCCCAGTTGCGCCCGCACGGTGTGCTGCTCCTCGTGCACTCCGCCCTGTGCGGGACCGAGGCCACCCTGAGGCGCCTGTCCGCCGCCGGGCTGTGGGCCGAGGTCGCCGACCGGATGTCCGTCCCGTTCGGGCCGGTCGTCCGCTCCCGGCTGTCGTGGCTTCGCTCGCGCGGCCTGCTGGACATCGACGACGAGCAGGAAGAGCTGGTGGTCGTCCGTGCCGAACGCATCTGACCGCCCCCGCCGGGTCACCATCGACCGCGACGGGCCCATCGTGGTGGAGGGCCCCGTGGAGGTCGTCCTGGCGGACGGCAGCATCGTGACCTCGCAGCGGTTCGCCGCAGCGATCTGCACCTGCCGGCGCAGCCGTACGTATCCGTGGTGCGACACGAGCCACCGCCGCCGCGTCAGGGGCGAACGGCAGCGGCCGGGCTCCGCTTCGGACGGAGCGGCAGGATGACCACCTCCCAGGAAGGCCGCCCGATGCCCTCGTCCCGGGAAGAACGGCGCAGGCTGGTGCGGTCGCAGCTCAGGCGACCCGCCGGTACCGCACTTCCGCAGCCGCGCGGCCCCCTGTCCTCCTCGGTGATCCCGGCGCTGCAGGGCGCCGCGCACCCCCTGCCGGTCCACGCGGACGTGGCCCGCGCCGATCCGTACGGCGAGGATCTGCACCTGGCCCTCTACATCCTGTACGAAATGCACTATCGAGGCTTCGAGGGAGTCGACGACCACCTCGAATGGAACGCCGGTCTGCTGGGCCTGCGCGGCATCCTGGAGGACCGCTTCCTCACCAGGTTGCGGGCCGACACCCCGCACGGCAGGAGCGTGGACGACGCGCTCGCGGACCTGCTCGTCGAACCGGTCGGCGACGACGGCACCAGCGTCACGCACTTCCTCAGGGACCACGGGCAGTTGTGGCACCTGCGCGAGTACGCCGCGGTGCGTTCGCTCTACCACCTCAAGGAGGCCGACCCCCACGCCTGGGTCATCCCCCGGCTGCGGGGCCGCGCCAAGGCCGCCATGGTCGCCGTCGAGTACGACGAGTTCGGCGCCGGCCATGCCGAGGACATCCATGCCCGGCTCTTCGCCGACCTGATGGCGGACCTGGGTCTGGACACCACCTACGGCCACTACGTCGACGTCGCGCCCGCCGAAGCGCTGGCCACGGTCAACCTCATGTCGCTGTTCGGACTGCACCGGGTCCTCCGCGGCGCTCTGGTCGGGCACTTCGCGTTCGTCGAGGTGACGTCGCCGCCCGGCTCGCGGCGCCTCGCGGAGGCCATGCGCCGTACCGGCGCGGGCCCGGCCGCCGAGCGCTTCTACGCCGAGCACGTGGAGGCCGACGCCGTGCACGAACAGGTCGTCCGGCATGACGTCATCGGCGGCCTGCTCGCGGACGAGCCCGCGCTCGCCGACGACGTGGCCTTCGGCATCGACGCCACCGGTCTGCTCGAGGACCGGCTCGGGCGCCGGCTTCTCGAGGCCTGGCACGACAACCACACCGCCCTGCGCACCCCGCTCCCGGAATCAAACTCATCGAGTTCCGAATCCGTTGAATCGCCCCGATGACGATCACGCGCGAGGATGATGGGACGTCAGCGACACACGAAGCGGAACGACGGAGGAACCTGTGCCTCTTGAGGGCGAGTACGAGCCGAGCCCGACCCGTTGGGCGCGTGACCAGGTCGAGCTCTACGAGAGCTCGGGCGGCACCGAAGGAACGACGATGCGGGGCAAGCCTGTGATCATCCTGACGACTCGTGGCGCCAGGACCGGCAAGATCCGCAAGACCCCGCTGATGCGGGTGGAGCACGACGGCGTCTACGCCGTGGTCGCCTCACTGGGCGGCGCCCCCAAGCACCCGGTCTGGTACCACAACGTCATGGCCGACCCCAGGGTGGAGCTCCAGGACGGCCCGGTGCGCCAGGACATGACGGCGCGTGAGGTCACGGACGAGGAGAAGGCCGTGTGGTGGGAGCGCGCGGTCGAGGCGTGGCCGGACTACTCCGAGTACCAGAAGAAGACCGACCGGGTGATCCCCGTCTTCGTACTGGAGCCGGCCGCAGAGGATCACTGAAGGGGCGGCGTCGGTCGTCGCGGAACGCGAGGTCGGCCGGTCGCCTCAGCGGCCCGGGGCGGCAACCGGTGCAGCCGCACCTCGGTCAGCCGGCCCTCCTCCACGACGACGGTCATGTACGTGCAGTGGGGCTGGCGGCGCCGGTCGGTGGGCGAGCCCGGGTTCAGCAACCGCAGACCGCCGGGCGCCGTGCTGTCCCAGGGGATGTGGCTGTGGCCGAACACCAGGACATCCAGGTCCGGGAACCGCTCACTGCAGCGCCGTTCCCGCCCCTCGGCCGCACCCGTCTCGTGGACGACTCCGAGGCGCAGGCCGCCGAGTTCGGCCCGCGCCACCTCTGGCAGCCGTGCCCGCAGCTCGGGACCGTCGTTGTTGCCGTACACGCCGATGACCCGCCGCGCGCGGCTCTCCAGCAGGTCCAGGGTGGCCGTGTCCACCCAGTCGCCGGCGTGGATCACCACGTCGGCGTCCGGAAGCTCGGCGAGGAGCTGCGGGGGAAGTTCCCTGGCCCGGCGGGGCAGATGCGTGTCGGACATCAGCAGCAGGCGCACGCCCTCCACCGTATCGGCCGCCCTGCCGGTTGTGGTGCCGCGGAACACATGGGGACACGACGGCACCACAGCCGGCGGTCATCACCCGCTGGGACAGGTGTAGTCGAACGTCGGATCAACCGCCTGCACCGCATCGACCACGGTGTTGCAGACGTCGTCGGGCAAGCCGGAGAGGTAGTCCAGCAACGAGTAGAGGAAATCGTCCGGGAAGTCGATCGGAGGGACGTCGGTCAGGACGCCCTGGACAGTGACGTCGGTGTCGGCGTCGGCCACCGCGGCGCCTGCGCCGCCGAAGATCGCGCCGACGGCCAGGACGGCCGCGGCGGCCGTGGTACGGATCCGCATGAGAATCTCCCATGGTCGAGGGGGGTTTGCGGGTCCATGGGACAGCAGGGGCGGTACGGCACATCCGTGTTGATCCAGGCGTGGGCATGGCGATGAGGGCCAGGTGGAGCAGCGTCCTGACCAGCGTGAAGACGGGGCGTCACCTCACCCTATGGCGATCTCGCACCAGACCTGTTTGCCGCCACCGGCGGGGACGGTGCCCCAAGCCGCCGACACGGCCTCGACCAGGAGGATTCCGCGTCCCCCGGTGGCCTCCCAGCCGAGGTTCGCGGGCTTGACCGGCGTACGGGGTGAGGCGTCGGCGACCGCGACGCGCAGCCGGTCCTCGATCCGTGTGAGGTCGAGCCGTACCGGCCCTTCGGTGTGCACCAGGGCGTTGGTCACCAGCTCCGACACGACCAGCAGCACGGTGTCGGTCTCACGTGTCACCGCCCACTTCCGCAGGGTGCGCCGGGTGAATCGGCGCGCGTGGCGGGCCGCTTCCGGAACCCGCCACACCGTCCAGGTCTCGCGGGCGGGCCGTACGGCCATGCCGTCGTAGCGCATCAGCAGCAGCGCCACGTCGTCGCCCCGGTGCGCGTCGGAGAGCAGTGCGTCGGCCATGAGGCCGAGGTCGTCCTGCTGCGTGGCGGACAGTGCGCCGCGCAGCCGGCGCATGCCGTCGTCGAGTTCGAGGTCCGCGGACTCGACCAGGCCGTCGGTGGTGAGTGCCAGGAGCGCCCCGGGCCCGAGCCGCAGCGGGGTCATCGGGAACTCGGCCTCGGTGATCACACCGAGCGGCGGCCCGCCCTCGGTCTCCACCACTTCGGCGGTCCCGTCCGGGTGGCGCAGCACCAGGGGCAGATGACCTGCCCGTACGCACCAGGCTGTGCCGTCCTCCATGTCGACGTCGACGTAGCAGCAGGTGGCGAAGAGGTCGGTCTCCATGCCCACCAGCAGGCGGTTGGCGTGGGAGACGACGACGTCCGGGGGGTGCCCTTCGATGGCGTAGGCGCGCAGGGCCGTGCGCATCTGGCCCATGAGGGTCGCGGCTCCGGCGTTGTGTCCCTGGACGTCGCCGATGACGAGGGCCACGTGGTTGTCGGGCAGGGGGATCACGTCGTACCAGTCGCCGCCCACCTCCAGGCCGGCCGTGGCGGGCAGATAGCGAGCGACGGCCTCGCCGCCCGGCAGCGTCGGCAGTCTGCGTGGCAGCAGGGTCCGCTGCAGCATGCCGACGAGTTCGTGCTCGGCGTCCAGGGCGTGGACCCGCATCAGCGCCTGCCCCGCGAGGCCCGCGACCGCCGTGAGCAGGGCGCGTTCGTCGGCGCCGAAGTCGTGCGGGGTGTCCCAGCCGATGAGGCAGACCCCCGCCATACGGTCGCCGGCCGGCAGCGGGAGAACGGCGAGCCCGCCGCTTCCGACCTCGGCGAGCGGCGGCTCGAGCTCGGTCCCGGCCGGCCAGACCGCGGCGCGCCCCTCGCGGAGCGCCGCCGCCAGTGTGGGCATGGCGCGCACCGGGGCGTCCGGCCACTCCGAGCGCCATTCGCTGCGCCACACCTCGGGCCAGGCCTCGGGTTCCGGCGGATCGAGGACGGTGACCACGAGCCTGTCGCCTTCCAGCTCCGCCAGCGCCATCCGGTCGGCCTCCATCGGTGACCGCAGGGCGCTCACGACCGCCTGGCTGACCTCGCGGACGGTGCCCGCCGTGGCCAGCACCGCGGCCAGCCGCTGTACGCGGGCGACGTCGTTGCCCCGGGTTCGCAGGTCGGAGGCGTCGACGACGGTGCCGAGCAGCCGGGCCGGACGGCCGTCCCCGGCGGAGAAGAGCTGTCCGCGCAGGCGCAGCCACCGCTGTTCACCGGAGGGCTGCCGGATGCGGAACTCCAGCTCACGGTCGCCGATGGTCATGTGGTCCGCTTCGACGACGGACATCAGGGTGGGAAGGTCCTCCGGCACGGTGAGCGCCAGCAGCGTCTCCACCTTTCCGTCGAACTCGGCCGGCGCCAGCCCGAAGAGGTCGAGCACCTGTTCGTCCACGTCGATGCGCCCGGTGTCCATGGCCAGGCTGAACGAGCTGTCGCGCCCGGCGGCATCCCCGCGGGCGGCGGGGGTGGCCGACTGCGCGTGGGACGCCTCGGGGACCTGCGCATCGGGCGCATGCGAGGCCCCGGGCTGCGACGGGACGTGAGGGGAGACGGGAAGCGACGATACGGGCGTGACCGCGGGTGCGGGCATGTGCGGAGACGGCAAGAGGCCCGTTGCCGCCGTGGCATACAGCTCCAGGCACCGCCGCTCGTCAGCGCCGAATCCGTCCGGGCCGTCCGTCACGGCGAGCAGGCACCCGGCCGTGCGCCTGCCATCGCCCAGCGGCAGGACGGCCAACGAGAAGTCGTCGGCGGGCATGTTCTCCGAATGAGCGGCGGCGAGCTCCTCGGGCGTCAGCCACAACGCCCCACCGGAACGGTGTGCGGCCGCCACCGGTGATCCTCCCGATACGGGATAGGCCTCCCGCAGCCCGTACAGCGCCCGTGGTAAGCCGGCCGACGCGACCAGACCCAGCGCGCCGGCCGCTCCGTCGATCGCGTAGACGGCCACCAGTGTCGCCCCGGAGAAGACCAGTGCCTGCTCGACGACCGAGCGGAGCCGGTCTTGGGGACCGGCGTCGGCGGGGAGCGTCTTGAGGGCGAGTTCGGCACGGAGGGTCCGCGATCGGCGGTCCGCTGCACCCTCACTCCGACTCCCCACGTCCGCAATTACAGCGCTTTCGGAAGCCTTGCGCAGCCCTTGTGACCATTTCTCGAACACTCTGCGTCCGCTCTGTGTCGCATGCTGCAGCGACAGCACGACGAATCACCGGGTTCGCCGGACGTCCGCTCGGTCCGAGACCAGTACGCCGACGCCTGTGATGCGTCCATGGGCGAGGTCCGCCAGCGCCCGGTCCGCCTCCCGCATGGGGTAGCGCACCAGCCGGACGCCGGGCCGCAGCCGCGCCGCCTCCGCCAGGAAGGCGCGCCCGTCCTCGCGTGTGTTGGCGGTGACGCTGCGCAGGGTGCGTTCCTGGAACAGATGGCGTGCGTAGTCGAGGCCGGGCACCGCGGTCAGATGGATGCCCGCCACGGCGAGCGTCCCGCCCCGGTCGAGCGCCGTGAGCGCCACCGGCACGAGGCCGCCGGCCGGCGCGAAGAGGACGGCGGAGTCCAGCGGCTCCGGCGGTCCGTCCGCGCCGGCCGACGCGGCTCCCAGCTCCAGTGCGAGGCGTTGGGCGTCGGCGGAGCGGGTGACCACGTGCACGGTGGCTCCGCGGGCGATCGCGAGCTGGGCCGTCAGATGCGCGGAGGCACCGAAGCCGTAGATGCCGAGCCGCCCTCCGGCGGGCAGATCTGCGCGGAGCAGTGCGCGGTAGCCGATGATTCCGGCACAGAGCAGGGGCGCGGCCTCCTCGTCCGTCCATCCCTGCGGCAGCTCGTAGACGTACCGTGCGTCGACGACGGTGTGTCCGGCGTAGCCACCGTGGATGTCCCAGCCGGTGTACCGGGACCCGGGGCACAGGTTCTCCCGTCCCGACCGGCAGAAACGGCACTCTCCGCAGGTCCCCGCCAGCCAGGCGGCCCCCACCCGGTCTCCGGCACGCACCCCTTCCACGGCCTGACCGGCGGCGACGACGCGTCCGACCACCTCATGGCCGGGAGTGCACTGCGGCATCCGCGGGGCGAGGTCGCCTTCCGCCAGATGCAGGTCGGTACGGCACACACCGCACGCCCGCACCTCCAGCAGCAGCTCGTACGGCCCCGGCGCCGGTACCTCCCGCTCGACCCGCCGCAGCGGGCCGTCGTCGACCGGCCCGGGCCTCGCGACGACCCAGGCGGACGTGGTCAGGACACCCCGCGGTGCCATGCCTCCATCATGTCTGCCGCTCCCACGGCATGTCCTACGAGCCCCCCGGCCGCCGCGTCAGAGCCTCATCCGAAGCCGACCCGCTCCCACCAGAGGTCGAGCAACTGTTCGTCGCCGAAGACCTCGAAGGCCTCGCTGTGCGCGGGCAGTCGGCGGTAGACGAGGAGCAGCAGGTCGGCGAGGCGGCCGCGCACGGCGACGGCGGCCTTCTCGTGTGCGCGGCGCCAGACGATGGCGTCACCGGTGAGGTCGACCAGCCACTCCGCACCCGCCTCCGGCGGGGTGTCGGTGGCATGGAAGTGGAGCGTGCGGCCGGGGCCCAGCAGCTCGCGCATCTCCGGGTGGTACTCGAACATCTCCGGCAGCGAGTGGAGCTCCATCCACTCGTCGAAGGCGTCGAGGGCGACCTCCTCGTCCACCGTGAAGTCTTCGCCGAGCGCCAGTGTGGCGTCGGCCCCGTGGATGAGCGTCTCGTGCGCGAAGCGGCGGGCGTAGAACCGGGCGGTCCGGATCGCCAGCGGCGTCCACATCTGCGCGTCGGGCCCGGCGGCCCGCAGCGTGTCCACCAGCTGCGCGGCGCCCTTCACCAGCCAGGGGCCGAGCACGGCTGGGTCCTCGTCGGTGTATCCGGAGAGGTCGCGGAAGTGCTCGTCGGAAGGCGGCTCCGTCGCGCGCGTTCGTACGATCTCCTCGGCCCAGCGCTGAGCGCCGCCGAGATGCCGCAGGAGCTGACCGACGTTCCAGCCGGGGCACGAGGGCACGGCGACGGTCAGATCCGCGTCGTCGACACGGGATCTCAACAGCTCCGTCTGCCTGACGATTTCGGCACAGTGACGCTCGTAGCTCAGGGCGCGCATGGGGCCACGATAGCCCCGGCCACCGACAAGCCGACCACCCAAAGCAACAAGTCGCGCACCGAGTGCGACGCGGCCGACAGAAGCACCTCCGCACAGGAACCGCTTCGCGGCGAATGCGCGATGATGGAGTGGACGCCGCGAAGCCGCCGCAACCCGGCGGCCGTTTCACGGGGTGACTGGGGTGATGACGACAATGCGCTCCCGATTCGAGCCCGACCGGCAGCTGACCGCCCGCATGGGGCTGACGCTGTTCCTGCTCGGCCTGCTGTACGTGGCCTTCATGGCCGCCCTGATCGTGCTCCTCAAGTCCTGGGTGCTGGTGGTCGTCATCGCGGCGGCGATGCTCGGCGCCCAGTACTGGTACTCGGACCGCATCGCGATGTACGCGATGCGAGGACGCCTGGTGAGCCGCGAGGAGCAGCCGCAACTGCACGGCATCCTCGACCGGTTGTGCGCGAGCGCGGACATGCCCAAACCGCGGCTCGCCGTCTCGGACATGGACATGCCGAACGCGTTCGCCACCGGCCGCAACGCCGATCACGCAGTGCTCTGCGTGACGACGGGGCTGCAGCGCCGCCTGGAGCCGGAGGAGCTGGAGGGTGTGCTTGCCCATGAGCTCTCGCATGTGGCCCACCGGGACGTCGCGGTGATCACCATCGCCTCGTTCCTGGGTGTCATCGCCGGACTGATCGTGCGCTTCGCGTTCTACTCCCAGATGTTCGGGGGACGCCGCGACCAGAACACCGCCGTCGTGTTCCTGGGCGTCATGGGGGTCTCCGCTCTCGTCTACGCGATCAGCTTCGTCCTCATCCGGGCACTGTCGCGCTACCGCGAGCTTGCCGCGGACCGGGCCGCCGCCCTGCTCACGGGCCGCCCGTCCGCCCTGGCCTCGGCGCTGACCCGGCTCGAGAGCGACATCGCCCGGATTCCGACGAAGGACCTGCGCACCGCACAGGCGTTCAACGCCTTCTACTTCATCCCCGCGCTCGGAGCCGGGGCCGTGGTGGGACGCCTGTTCTCCACGCATCCGACCCTGGAGCAGCGCCTGGACCAGCTGGCGAAGATCTCCGAGCAGCTGAGCCGCCCGGCCTGATACAGCGCGTACGCACTGATCTCACCCGGACGCACCGAGGAGTTGACGACACCGTGGGTCTCCTGGACGTACTGCTGGGCCGCAGCAAACCGGCGCTGCCTGATCTCGACCGGCTCTTCGGGCTGCCATCGGCGGCGATCACCTTGCAGGCCGCCGTCGGCTTCACACCCACCGGACGCGGTTCGGTGTGCTTCGCCACCGCCGAGGGCGCGGCCTTCGAGCAGATCCGGCAGGATGCCCGGGAACTGCTCGACGCGGACAGCGGCCGGGGCGGCATTCCCGTGGAGTTCAGCCGCGACGAGTACGGCTACACATGGCTGCTCTCCCAGCGGGACCCCGAGGACCTGACCGGCCTGGTCGGGGATCTGCACGCGGTCAACAGCACCCTCCAGGACAGCGGTTTCGCCACCGGGCTGCTGTGCTCGCTGGTGGGGTTCCGCAACGCGGAGCGACGGACGCTCGCGCTCGTCTATCTCTACAAGCGGGGTACGTTCTACCCCTTCGCGCCACTGCCCGGCGAGCGCCGCGACCACGCCCTGGAACTGCAGGTCAGGGCGGCGGTCGCGGACGATCTGCGGATCGAACAGGATCTGACGCGCTGGTTCCCGGTCTGGGGCGCTCCCGGACTGTGAGGACTGCTCAGTCGGCGGCGTGTACCGCGGTGCGGTGTAGCTCCAGATGCGGGCTGTGGTGCGGCTCTTCTTCCCTGTCTGCCCCCTCCTCCGCGCGCGCCGCGTCTTCCTCGGCCACATCCACGGCGTACCGGCTGTGGATGTATATCGGCGGCTCAAGCCAGTAGGCGTCGGTGAGTTCGGCGTAGGTCGCGTGATGGTGCGTGTGTCCTGGCAGGCACCCAGGGGTGGCGGATGTACTGTCCATGGCCCTCATCCAACGCGCTGTGGGAGCCGGTGGTGCGACGGCTTCGCACCGCTCCACCGGAAGCAGTGAATCCACTGAATGTTACCCCGATCGTGTTGCGCGCCCCCTTCCGCGCCCCGCGCACGCGAGTGTTGCGCGGTGACGCTGACGCTCCTCTTACAGGCAACTCACAGGTGCATCACAGAAAACGCCACGTTGCGCCACCCCTTCCGGGCCGGAGAAGGATGGATCACCCCGGAAATCCACGTCGGGCCTGACGACACCCGGCGTGCGCTCTCGAAGGGGTGCGTCCGTCATGTTCAGGGGCACGGTCAGACGGGAGAACAATGAAGCGAACAGCCTCGAAGAGAGCGGTGGAGTGGCTCGCAGCCGCCGCGCCCGACCCGAGGAAGTGCAAACGCGACTGGGAACACGGGGAGTCCGGCACCACACTCCTTGCAGCCGGGCGGCTCTGGGACGTGCTGGTCGTCCCGGAAGACCTCGGCCTGTTCACCCTCGACGTGCTGCTTCGCCTGCCCCTTTTCGACCCCGGCCCGGTACTTGCCGACTTCGACGCGCACCGGATCGGCTTCTTCCTTCCGCCGGACACCTCAAGCCTCTGGGCCGGCACAGGCGTTCGCTATGCCCGGAAGGGGGCGTGGATCGTCACTCCCGCCCCCATACGGACCACCGGGGCCATCCGCTGGCTGGAGCCGCCCGATGGCAGCGGCCTGCTCAACTCCCCGGACATCCTGGAGCTCGCACTCCGCAGGGCCTCTGCGCAGCTGGCGACCACGCTGGAGGGATCCGACACGGGCGTGCGCTGACCGCCACTCGGGTGACGAAGGGGCACGGTGAGCCCCGATGCCGTTGCCCGGCCGGCGGGAAGCCGTTGGCCAAAGGTATGGACGGCTTCGACAGAGACGACGACATCCAGGCTCCGGGCATCCGTCCGCCACGCGCACGCACCGAGGTCGCATCGCCGGTACACGGGGCGGACGAATGCATCTGGTGCATCCAGCTCCGCGAGGCGACGTACACGCGCGACTTCCCCCACGAAGCACCGCTTCGCGGCGGATCCGCGGTCTTCTGGGTGCACGCGGGGATGGCGGGCGTCGCGACCGTCGCGATCACCGCGGCCGTCGTGTGGATGATGCTCTGCTGAGAGCCGTACAGCCGGGCCACCGAGCGCGCCGGCGGACCCACGACCGCGCCCACCGCCGCCCTCCGTCCGCAACTCCGAAGCCGGCGCCATGCTCGTCCGCGACCACCCAGCAGTGGTCGTACGAGAGTGACGGACTGCTGCGCAGCATGGCCGAGTCCGATCTGTGCCTGGATTCCCAGGCGGACGACGGGGCGGTCACCCTGGGCGGGTGTGCGGGACCGAAGACACCGGATGCCGCCGATGTGCGCTACGACCTCACCGTGCAGGGCCGGCTGATCCCCCGCTGGCGCGCGGAGCCGGCAGTGGCTCCGGCATCCCCGACCGCGGGCTCCGAGATCGCGGTCAGGGTCCGCGACGAGTCCGCGGAGCAGGTGTGGTCGACCGACTCCGCTACGACCTCACCGGCGTCACGGACGGTCGCAGAGGCCACCTCACCACCGGTCCGGAGCACCGCCGCCCGGCCGCGCGCAGGCAGTGACTACTGCACCCCTCCGGTGTGCATGCCTCGTCCGCCCCGGGCCGGGAGCGGCAGTGCACTGCCGGCACCGCTGTTCCCGGCCGAGGCGGGTACGCAGGGCGCATACACCACCTGGCGGACGGAGGCAGCCGGTGCTCACGGACCGTATGAGGTCTAGCGCACCTTGTGCACCCGCCAGGTGTACTTGTCACCGCCCACCCAGCGCACCGCGTCCGGATCGTCGAGGTCATGGACGGTGATGCCGGCGACCGCTGCGTGGAAGAGCACGTCCGTGATGCCCGTCGCCTGGCCGACCACGTCTCCGTCGATCTCGACGATGCGGAAGGGGGGATCACCGGGCTGTACCGCCAGCACGACGATCCGAGGATGCGAAATGTGGGGGCTCGCACTTTCGGTCATGCATACACCGGTTCCACGCAGGTGGCACCAGTATTCACGGCAGTGGACATCGTCATCGCACGAGTCCGCCCGTCCATGGGTGAGTGGGTGTGTGCGGTGTGTCCCGGGTCCCGAGCGGCGTCGCGGAAGGCCACGGTGACACACTCGGGCGGGTGGGTATCGCCTACACCGTCCCCTTCGCGCGCCGTAGGTGAGTACCATCCCCCACTAACACCACATCATGTCGCCACACCAGGGAAGCAGGCAGTTATGCCAGAAGACACGTTGGACACCACGAACCTCAAGTCCCAGTACGTCACCCAGGTTGCCGGGGACCTCGAGCGCAACGCCAAGGAGCAGGAACGTATCAGCGGCGAACTGACCGCTCTCGAGGGCCAGTTGCAGGCACTGCGACGTGACCATGCGCTGCTCGAGACCGTGCAACAGGCTCTCACGGACGGGAAGTCCGCGCCCCTGTCCGACGCCGAGGCGAGCACTGCGTCACCGGAGCCGGCGGTGGCCCCGAAGCCTGCCGCGGTGCCGACGGCACGCAAACCGAAGGACGGTGGGAAGACCGCCGGCAACAAGACGACCGGGCGCAAGGCGGCCGCGGACAAGGCCACCGCGGACAAGGCGGCCGGAGACAAGGCGGCCACGAAGGGCAGGAAGAAGGCCCAGCCCGCGGCGGTCCCCGCCAAGCAGCCGCAGCCGAAGGCCGCCGGGTCTCCCACACTCCGTGACCTCGTGCTCGGGCACATCGGCGGGCAGAGCGAACCCCGCTCATCCGCCGAAGTCACCACGGGCCTGGCCGAGGCGCACCCGGACCGCACCTTCCAGGGCACCGTGGTGCGCAACACGCTGGAGGCTCTCGTGGCCAAGGGTCACGTCCAGCGGAACAAGCAGCAGAAGTCCGTCTTCTACTTCGCCGCCGGCAACACACCGGCCCCGGCTGCGGAGACGGACGACACGGCTCAGAAGGACGACGGCTCCAGCTCCTGACGTGACACGCCGGATCACCCTCGGCAACGGAACACTCTGAGAGACGGAGCGACCTCGAGGACGCAGCAGGAGGACGGACCAGGCACCGCCCGGCGAGGCCATCGGACCTCGGCACACACCAGGACCGGGCGGCGCTCAGGAATCGTCCTCCGGCATGCCCTCGGGCCAGCCGGTGCTGGGGATGCCGAGCGTCTCCGCGTACGCGTCGTTCAGCTCCAGCCAGCCGTACTCACCGGCTGCCGCGCCCCGGATCGGCTGGATGGGCTGCCCGTCGAGCAGGCGCTCGGCGACGTCGAGGCACAGGTGCCAGCCGGCCGCGACCCTGGGCACCCACGCGCGGTCCTGGAGCGAGTGCCGGAGCGTCAGCCGCGTGCCGATGCCGCTCGTTTCCAGTTCCCACCGCAGCTGGTCGGTGCCCCAGGTGTACTCCAGCAGGGTCGGCGGCTCGGCGCGGAGCACCTCGGCCGCCATGTCCTGCGGCGACACGTCGTCGATCATCGTGAGGGTGAGGGGGCCGGTGCCGGTGAGGTTCCGGTCCGCGGTGTAGGGCGCCCATGCGGCGAGCTGTGCCGGCTCGGTCAGGGCGTCCCACACCGTCCGGGGCGGGTGGCGCAGTCCGCGGGTGAAGACGAGGATCCAGCGGCCCTGGCCGGCCTGGCACTCGACCTCGGCGGGCGGGCTGGGGGTGAACGATGCCGGATCCATAACCACTCCTGGTTGTCTTGGTGGCACCTGTGGGCTGTCGGGACGCCCCTCAGGCCGGAGAGCGCTTCCGTCGTGCGTACAGGGGCATACACAAGGCCCTCTCGCGCGTCTCGTCCGGGATACCACGCATGACTACGCTGAAACAGATGTTCACACCACAGGGCCCCACCTTCCTCGAGCTCGCCGTGCAGGCGTTGTCGTCCACCGAGCGCGGTTACGACCTGCTCGCGCCGAAGTTCGACCAGACGCCGTTCAGGACGCCGGACCGGCTGCTGGACGCGGTGGCAAACGCTCTCCGGCCGCTCGGCCCCTTCCACAAGGGCCTCGACGTCTGCTGCGGTACGGGCGCCGGTGTAGACGTGCTGCGGGAGCTGTGCGAGGAGCGGGTCACCGGGGTCGATTTCAGTGCCGGCATGCTGGCCACCGCACGGTCTGCCGTTTCCCACGGCCAGGACGGTACGGATGATCACGATGGTGGTGGCGGGCCGGGCAGTCCGGGCGCTCAGAGGCGCCCGGGCTTCGGCCCCGTGGTGGACTGGGTCCGTGCCGACGCGCGGGCGCTGCCCTTCCGGCCGGTGTTCGATCTGGCGGTGAGCTTCGGAGCGTTCGGGCACTTCCTGCCTCGCGAGCAGAGTGTGCTGTTCGCGCAGGTGCACGCCGCGCTGCGGCCGGGCGGCCGGTTCGCCTTCCCCATCGTGGCACCGCCCCGGGTGGGCTCACGGTTCTACTGGGCTCTGTGGTCCTTCGACGTCGCCATGCGCGTGCGCAACGCCCTGTGGCGGCCGCGTTTCGTCATGTACTACCGCACGTTCCGGCTGCCCCACGTATGCCAGGAGCTCAAGACCGCCGGGTTCGAGGTGGAGCTGCTGCCCCTGCCGGACTTCGGCCGACAGCCGGACGGAAGCCCGCGCTGCCGGCTGGTCGTGGCGCGCCGCGTGTGAACAGGCGGTCGCGAAGACCGAGAACGATCACTGGCGGTTCACTGGGACTGGACCCAGTCACTGATGAGCCGGGACGTGCGCTTGGGACGCTCCTCGTGCAGATAGTGCCCGGTGGCCGTCCAGTGCTCGACGCGGGACTCGGGTAGGTGCAACGTGGTGCGCTCCCAGGCGGCCATGGCCTCGGACGTCCAGACGGTCAGCGACGGGCAGGAGCGCATGCGCAGATACTGCTCCGAGTACGGGCGGATGCCCACGGCACCGGCGTCCACGTACATGCCGGCGTAGGCCTGCGCGATGACATGGCCGGGCGTGCCGAGAATCGTCCGCACGTGGGCTGCGCGCAGGCCGGGCGGTGCGGTCTTGGCCAACGCTGCCTCGATGAAGTCGGCCGCTTCCTCGGAGCCGCCCTTCTCGTACGCGGCGAGGTTCGGCCGGATGAAGGCGAGGTCGGATTCCGGGGCACCATGGGCAGGGTCAAGGGCGATCACGGAATGCACCACGTCGGGGTGGTGAACGGCCATCAGATTGACCACCTGCCCGCCCATCGAGTGACCGACGGCGACGATGGGCCCGCAGCCCAGGCGTGCCACGAGCACCGCCAGGTCGTGCGCCATGTCGAGGGGCGTGTTGTGTTTTTCGAGCACGGGCGAGCGGCCGTGGCCTCGCAGATCCGGCACGATCACACGGAAGTCGTCCTCGAGTGCTTCCGAGTGCCACGACCACTCCCGGCCGTCGCTGCCCCAGCCGTGCACCAGGAGCACGGCGGGCGCGTCTTCGGGGCCCAGGTCGGTGTGGAAAAGGTCGACGGTCGTCATGGCTGCCCGCTCCGGTATGTGATCAGCGCGAAGTCTGTGTGACGTGATGGCTCACATCACGTACGGCGCATACGAGTTGCACCCGACACCGGCGGCACAGTACCCGAGTGCGGGCCGCCCGGGAGGGTCCGTTGCGAGAGCCGCTGGGCTCGTGGTATGGACCGAGACCCCGCCAACTGCCCGGCGGGGCCTCGTGGTTCGCTGGGAAGCGGATGCCTACTCCGGCGGGGTCGGGGTGTCGTGGCTGCGGTACATGGCCTGAATGTCCAGCTCCAGCTTGATGGTCGGGCCGACGACGGCGATCCCGCGGGCGAGCATGCTCCGCCAGTTGAGGGTGTAGTCCTCGCGGTGCAGTTCGGCCTTGGCCAGGGCGGCACAGCGCAGCTCCTCGCCGTATCCGCCGTTGACCGCCCCCAGATACGTGGTGTCGAGCGCCACCGTGCGGCTCACGCCGTGCATGGTCAGTGAGCCCTGCACCGTCCACTTCGTTCCGCCGCGGTAGATGAAGCGGTTGCTCGCGAAGTGGAGGTACGGGAAGTTCTCCACGTCGAGGAAGTCGGCCGACCGCAGATGGTTGTCACGGGTCTTGTTGCCGGTGTCGATGCTGGAGGCGTCGATCCTCACCTCGACCGAGGAGCGCTCCATCTCGTGCTCGACGCGTATGCCGCCGTCGAAGCGAGTGAAGCGGCCGTGCACGTTCGCCATGCCGACGTGCTTGGCGATGAACCGGATCGCGGTGTGCGGGGGGTCGAAGAGCCAGCTGCCGGGCGGCGGCAGTTCGACCTGAGGGGCTGTCGTCATCTGCACGCTGTCCATCGGCAGCATCGCGCCGGGCACGATGTCCACACTCTCGCGGTGCGGCTGCAGACCCTCCGCCGCGATCCGCACGCTGTACTCGCCCGGCGGCAGCATCGCGCTGAACACCCCGTACGGGTCGGTCGTGCCCTGCGCGGCGACACGCTGCGATTCCGTGGAGGTCACCGTGACGTCGGCGCCGCCCAGCGGATGGCCCAGCGGGTCGACCACCGTCCGGCTGAAGCCACCTGCTCCCGCCGGAAGGGGAAGCACAAGCCCCGCTCCGCCGAGAGATCCGCCCCGAAGGCGCCTTCGTCGGAACAGTGCCAGTGCCATGTCGTTCACCTTTCTTCGTGCTGCATGCGCTGCGTACTACGCGCGCGGAGGGCTGGTCCGGGACGGCCTGCCTCGTGTGCGGCCCGCAGCAGTGCGAACACCGTCCCGTGCCCCTCCCGCGAGTTGGCGTACGGCGACGCCACGGACAGGCCGAGCCGCGGGGGTCGGTCCGCGGTCCGCGCGCGGGGCGCCTGTCCGGCTCCCCACTGCGCTCCTCGGGGCGTCGCCGGTGTCGAGCGCCCAGGCGAGCTCCCGCGAAGGCACGGGGCGCGCCGGGCGCGTGCGCTCGAGTGTGTACGGCGGCGCCACTGATGGACCTCGGCGTGCGACAGACCGAACAACCAGCCGAGTACATGTCACATCTTAGGGTGCCGTCCCGCGGTGGCCGCACCCGGGCGGGTTGGCGCGACCGGACACCGCAGCGCTCCGCCCGAAGCGGCGCGGCCGACCGACCTTACGGGAGGGCCCTGAGGGCCACCGCGGCCGGCCGCCGACCATCAGGGCCGGCCAGCGGCGGCCCGGCGCCTCCTGGCGCCTACCAGCGGTGGTGTACCTGAGGCCGGATCCGCGTGTCGTAGAGCTCCCGCACCGCCGCCAGTGTGGCCTCGGAGAGCGGGGGCAGCTGTGCCGCCTCCGCGTTGGCGCTGGCCTGGGCCACCGAACGGGCACCCGGGATCACGCTGGTCACACCGGGCTGCTGGATGATCCACCGCAGCGCCGTCTGCGCCGGCGTGGCGCCCTCGGGAGCCAGGGCCGAGAACTCGGCGGCCGCCTCCAGACCGCTCTCGTACTCGACTCCGGAGAAGGTCTCGCCCTGGTCGAAGGACTCGCCGTGCCGGTTGTACGTCCGGTGGTCGTCGGGGGCGAACACGGTGTCCTTGGTGTACTTGCCGGACAGCAGTCCGGACGCGAGCGGCACGCGCGCGATGATGCCGACCCCGGCCCCGGCGGCGGCCGGCAGCACCTCCTCGAGCGGCTTGAGCCGGAACGGGTTCAGGATGATCTGGACACTCGCCGTGCCCGGCCGGGCGATCGCGGTGAGCGCCTCGGCGCACGTCTCGACACTCACGCCGTACGCGGCGATGCGCTTTTCGGCGACGAGGGTGTCGAGCGCGTCGAACACGGCGTCCGACGAGTACACCGCCGTGGGCGGGCAGTGCAGCTGTACGAGATCGAGCGTGTCGACGCCGAGGTTCTTGCGCGAACGGTCGTTCCAGGCACGGAAGTTGTCGAGCACGTAGTTCTCGGGGATCTGCTCGACGCGGCGGCCCATCTTCGTCGCGACGAACACCCCGGCGTCCGGCCGCTCCCGCAGGTAACGTCCGATCAGCTGCTCGCTGCGGCCGTCGCCGTACACGTCTGCCGTGTCGAAGAACGTGACGCCGGTGTCGACGGCCGCGTCGAGGACGGCCAGCGCGTCCTCCTCCCGCACGTCGCCCCAGTCGGCGCCGAGCTGCCACGTGCCAAGCCCGACCACGGAAACGTTCCGGCCCGTCCTGCCCAGTACTCGCTGTTCCATGAGGTGATCGTACGTGGCAGGCCTGGGACGTACGTCGTCCGGCCCAGGCGTGGCGAGAGCGCTCTCACGGAACACAGGACCGGCGCGGGCACGCGCTGGCGAATCCGCGCGGGCCGCACTACCGGGTCCGGGGTCAGGAGTGAGGGCTCAGGGTTCCGGAGTCGGGGCTCAGGACGCGTCTGACATCTGGGGCCTGTCGCCCTTGGTGGTGCCGATGTCGATCACGGAGAACGACGCCCCCTGCGGGTCGCTGAGCGCCGCGAACCGGCCGAAGGGGCTGTCCATCGGCCCGAACCTGAGCACTCCGCCACGCTCGGTGGCCTTGGCCACGGCCGTGTCGCAGTCGTCGACGGCGAAGTAGACGTTGATGTAGGGCGGCACTTCGGGAGGGAACTCCTCCGTCATCTTCATGCGCCCCAGGACCGTTTCGTCACCGACGTTGAAGAGCTTGAAGTCCACCGCGTCGTCCTCCAGGCGCTGCACGCTGTACGGGAAGACGGCGGGGAAGAAGGCGTCCGACTTCTCGGGCTCCCGCGTGAAGACCTCAGCCCAGCAGTACGCGCCGGGTTCGCCCTTGGCCTCGAAGCCTTCATGGGTTCCCCCCTGCCACACGCCGAAGGCCACCCCGCTGGGGTCGCGGGCCAGGAGCATCGAACCGAACTCCCCGACCTGCATCGGCTCCATCAGCACCTCGCCGCCGGCCTCACGGATCTTCCCGGCGGTGGTGGCGACATCCGGTGACGCCAGATACAGGCACCAGGCCGACTGGCCTTCCTGGCCCGGCATCGGCGGTACGACAGCGGCCACCGCCTTGCCGCCCGAGTAGGCCTGCGTGTAGTTGCCGTACTCCGACGACGACTCGCCGAACGTCCAGCCCAGCACGTCACCGTAGAAACTCTTCGCTCCCTCGAGATCACTGAACATCGCGTCGGCCCAGCACGGTGTGCCCTCAGGTTCTACGGCCATGGTTCTGCACTCCCCTGGTCGGCGATCAGTCATCGGCTGTCGGTCCTGCGCGACGGCGGCTCCCCTTCGCCCGTTCGGCGGGCTCCCTCTGCCACGCTAGCCAGTCTCCCGGCGCCCCGCGCGTCGAACGCGCAGCCCAGCCAGGACCGGGAGGAACGCGGGCCCCACCACCATGCGGCGACCGGTGGGGCCCGACCCCTACGGCGCTGTGCCGTCGGGTGCTACGGAGTACTACGCCAGGGCAGCGGACCTGAAGCGCCGGTACAGAATGGTTCCGCCGAGCAGAGCCAGACCGGCCGGGAACGCCAGGATCAGCGAGTCAGCGCCGGTGTGCGCCAGCGTCGCGGCCGAGTCCCCCAGGGGGTGGCCCGCCGAGGTCAGCTGCGTGTCGTCGCCGCCGTCGGGCGACCCCCCGACCGTCTCCGGCGTGCCGTCCTCATTCGGCACCGAGACCGGCGACTGCGGCTGCGTCGCCGGCGTGCCGTTCTCATTTGGCACCGACACCGGCGACTGCGGCTGCGGCTGCGACACCGGCGACTGCGGCTGCGACACCGGCTGGTCGTTACCGCAGCCGCACGACACCGGCGGCATGTCGGGCAGCGACACCGACGGCACGTCCGGCAGCGACACCGGCGGCGTGTCCGGCAGCAGCACCGGCGGCATGTCGGGCAGCGACACCGGCTGGTCGTTACCGCAGCCGCACGACACCGGCGGCATGTCGGGCAGCGACACCGGCGGCATGTCGGGCAGCGACACCGGCGGCGTGTCCGGCAGCAGCACCGGCCCGGAGACGGTGCCGGAGCCGGAGCCGTTCGAGGACTCGTTGCCGGTGGCGGCGTTCCCGATGCCGATGACGTTCACCGAGTTACCGGTCGCGTTGACCGGCACATCGATCGGCACCTGCACATCGTTGCCGGACACCACCCCCGGCGAATCCTGCGCCTGACCCACTGCGGAAGCGCCGCCCCCGCTCTGACCCGCCCCGTTCGTGCAGGTGTTGTTTGCAGCAGGGTTCAACGCCCCCACGACATTGACCGTGTTGCCGCACACATTGATCGGCACGTGCACGGGGATCTGGACCGTGTTGCCGGAGAGCACGCCCGGTGAGCCCGCCGTGCCGCCGCTCGCCCCGGCGTCGGCGTATGCCACCCCCACTGAGGCCATGGCGCCTCCGGCGACGGCTACGGCGATCAGTCCATTACGGGCAACCCGTTTCATCGGTTCCCTGCCTTCCAGACATCGTCGCGAGCACTCGCTCGCACCGGAGAAAACGCCCAAGGGCCAACAGAGTTATGGCCAAGGGCCCTCACTCCATCGAGTGGCCCATTTGTCGAACCGGATATGGGCGCAGGGCGAGCAGTCGTCGGGCGCGGAAAGCGCCCTGATCCGCGCGGAGTTCGGCATCTCGCAGCCGGCCGTCTCGCAGCATCTTCGGGCGCTGCGGGAGACCCGCTGCGCGTCCGTACGTGCCGAGGGCACACGGCGCCTGTACGCGGTCGATGCCCAGCCACTGCGCGAGGTCGACGTGTGGCTGGAGCGGTCCCGCGGCTTCTGGGAGCAGCGGCTGGACGCGCTCGGCACGCAGCCGACCCGGGGCAGGCACGAGCGCCGCCGGCTGAACGACGAACAGGCGCGAATGGGCCGGGCTACGAGAGCGACGAACGACAGTGGCGACGGCGGTGCGGGGGACCACCCGCTTCTACGTGCCCGAGAAATGGCCTGGCCCTAGCCTGTGTGGTGAGTGGCCGCAACGCGCCCCGCCCGAGGGGCGCCGGTACCCGGACAGGACAGTGACCCCGATGGAGCACCTGGAGCGCGGCAGGCGCCAGGCAGGCAGGTCATGAGCGCCGCGGAGGAGCTGGGTGGCGCGGGCGGCGTCAGGCTGTCCTCGGCGCGCGGGCGGTGGGTCCTGGGATGCGTGGTACTGGCGTCCGGGATGGCGATGCTGGACGGCACGGTCGTCAATGTCGCCCTCCCGAGGATGGGCCGGGACCTCGACGCGTCGCTGTCGGCACTGCAGTGGGTCGTGAACGCGTACATGCTCACGCTGTCGGCCCTGCTGCTGTGGGGCGGTGCCCTGGGCGACCGTATGGGACGCCGTCGCACGCTGGTGCTCGGCGTCGCGTGGTTCGCCGTGGCATCCGTGCTGTGCGGGCTGGCGCCCGAGGAGGGCACGCTCATCGCGGCACGTGCGTTGCAGGGTGTGGGCGGTGCCCTGCTGACCCCGGGATCGCTCGCGATCGTGCGATCCGTCTTCCATCCCGACGACCAGTCGCGCGCCGTCGGCGCCTGGTCGGGCTTCACAGGCATCGCCGGGGCGCTCGGGCCGTTCCTGGGCGGCTGGCTGATCGACGGCCCCGGCTGGCGGTGGATCTTCCTGATCAACGTTCCGCTGGCCGCGGTGGTACTGGCCGTCGCGCTGCGCCACGTACCCGAGAGCCGGGACACCGAGGCCGCTGCGAAGCCCTTCGACGTCCTGGGCGCCTGTCTCGGCGCACTGTGCCTCGCGGGGATCAGCTTCGCGCTCATCGGTGCCTCGGGACACAGCTCCCTCATCGGCATCGTGCTGTCGGGACTGCTCGGCACCGCAGCAGGCGTCGCCTTCGTCATCGTGGAGCGCCGGCGCCCGGACCCCATGCTGCCGCTGACACTGTTCCGGTCCCGGCTGTTCAGCGCCACCAACGCGATGACGCTGGGGCTCTACGCCGGCATCGGCGGCATGTTCTTCTTCCTGCCCGTGCAGTTGCAGACGGCTTTGGGATACGACGCCCTGCAGGCGGGCGTCGCGACGCTTCCGGTGACGGTGCTGATGCTGCTGCTGTCCGCGCGGGCCGGTGATCTCGCCCGGCGGGTGGGGCCCGCGCTGCCGCTGACGGCGGGGCCGCTGATCGCGGCGGCCGGCGTCCTGCTGATGCTGCGAGTGCGGCCCGGATCCCCGTACGCCACGGACGTGCTCCCTGCCGTCGTCACCCTGGGACTCGGCATGAGCATCTTCGTGGCGCCGCTGACGGCCACCGTGCTGGCATCCGTCGAGGCCGACCGGGCCGGAGTCGCCAGCGGGGTGAACAACACCGCCGCACGCATCGCCCAGCTGCTCGCCGTGGCCGGGCTGCCGCTCGTGGTCGGTCTGTCGGGTGACGCCTACCAGGACGCCGCGGCCGTGAACACGTCGTTCCACCGGGCTGCGATCGGCTGTGCACTGCTGTTCGTGCTCAGCTCGGCCGTGGCGGCGCTCTTCATCCGGCCGCACGGGCGGAAGTGCCTGCATGGTGCGCCGAAACCCATGTGCCGCTCCCCTCTCGGGGTGAACGCCCCGGCACTGGAGCCGGGATCCGCTGCGCCACGGCCGGCTGGCGGGGCGGACTGAGCGGGTGTGCGGATGCGCTTGCCTCCGCGCGCGTGGCACGTATGTGTGCAGCGCCGCGGGCGTGGTGTTCGGGTGTTTCGGCGCCGATACGCGCGTACGTCACGGGGCTCCGCGCCCTCGGCCCGGTCGCGGGATCCCTGCCGCTCGTCGGCGTCGGTAGATATGTCACCGATGTCCCCGGCCGTTCATCCCCACACGCGCGTGCCGCCCCATCCCGTCCCGTCCCTGCTCACAGGTGTCGGCGGTCCGGTGCCCGGCCCACGTATGCCGCACGTGGACGGTCACTCGGTCTCGACGGTCTCCTCCACGACATGCATGGCGGCCTCCTCTGCCGACGCGGCCGCCCCGTCGATGCCCACGTCGAACGCGATGAGGTGGCTCTCGTCGTCCTCGCGAACCCCTTCGTCGGGTGCCACGAGACGGCCGGCTCGTGCTCCCCCGACCTCGTTGTCGAGCACTTCGCCGTCGGTGTCCCAGGTGTCACCGATGTCGTCGCCCTCCGGCGGGGCGACGTCGGGGAGCTCCTTGGCGAGGCGTTCATCGAGCGTTTCGCCGTGCTGCTGCTCCGCGGCGGTGACGCCGGTGCTCTCGACGGCGCGTGGGCGTTCGGGCGGTGAGTAGCCCTCGTCGAAGGGGTCACGCACGCCCTCGTCGATCAGCGTGTCCTCGGCGTCGAGCAGGCCCTCGTCGTCCTGCACCTCGGACCCGTCGGGCTGATAGACGTCGTCTCCCCATCCTGCGTCGGTCTCCATGCGCACCTCCTCCGGAGCGTCGGGCCGGGCCGGAGCAGAACCGTTCGGCAGGGCCTCTGCCCGCTTCACCGTCCACCGCCCGTGGCCGCGGCGACCATGGCGTCGTCTACGACCATTGTGGAGCGTCCGGGGCCGCAATGGCCTGCCGGCGCGGCCAGCGCCCGCGACCTGCGCGTATGGCATACCGGGACCCCCGTCGCAACAGCGGCGGGCCGCCGGGCCACACTGGTGGTCTCTGCCCCCGAGCGACGCGAGGCATGGATGGCTTTGCAGATCAGCGCCACGAATCCCGAACACCCGGCGCTCCTCCTGGAGCTGCCGTGGCATGTGCCGCTGGAGGAGTGGCCGGAGGAGTACCTGGTACCGCTCCCGCGCGGCATCTCCCGGCATGTCGTGCGCTACGCGCGCGCGGGGGCCGAGGTCGTGGCCGTGAAGGAGCTCGCGGAGCGGCCCGCCGTGCGCGAGTACGAGCTGCTGCGCACCCTCGACCGGCTGGGCATCCCCGCCGTGGATCCCCTGGCGGTCGTCACGGGCCGGACCGACCAGGACGGCGAGCCGCTGGAACCCGTGCTGATCACCCGCCATCTGGGCGGCTCGATGCCCTACCGCTCGATGTTCGAGACGACCATGCGTCCGGCCACGGTGCACCGGCTCATGGACGCACTCGCCGTGCTCCTCGTCAGGCTCCATCTGGCGGGCTTCGCCTGGGGTGACTGTTCGCTGTCCAACACGCTCTTCCGGCGTGACGCCGGCGCCTACGCCGCGTATCTGGTCGACGCGGAGACCGGCGATCTGCACCCGAGCCTCAGCCGGGGACAGCGCGAGTACGACATCGACCTCGCGCGCGTGAACATCAGCGGCGAGATGCTGGACCTGGAGGCGGCCGGTGCGCTCCACCCCTCCGTGGACCCGATCTCCTTCGGGCACGAGATATGCGAGCGCTACAACGCTCTCTGGGACGAGCTGACCCGCACATCCGTCTATCCGGCGGGCAAGCACCACTACATGGAACGCCGGATCCGCCGCCTGAACGATCTCGGCTTCGACGTCGCCGAGATGCAGATCGAGCACTCCTCGAACGGCGACACCGTCACCTTCGTCCCCAAGGTCGTCGACGCCGGCCACCACCAGCGCCAACTGCTCCGTCTGACCGGCATGGACGCCGAGGAGAACCAGGCCCGCCGGCTCCTCAACGACCTGGAGAGCTGGATGGCCACCCAGGACGACTACGCCCCCGGCGATCCTCTCGGCGCCCGCCCGGAGGTGCTCGCCCACCGCTGGGTCCGCGACGTCTTCCGGCCCACGGTACGCACAGTCCCGCAGGAGCTGCGGGGCTCCGTGGACCCGGCCGAGCTCTACCACGAACTGCTCGAGCACCGCTGGTACCTGTCGGAGCGCGCCCAGCACGACATCGGGCTCGACGCGGCCGTCGAGGACTACGTCACCAACGTCCTACCGCGGCGGCCGGACATCCTCTCGCGCGCCTCGGACGACGCATCGGACGATGCGCCCGACGGAGCGCCGACGCCGGCGTGACGGCATGGTCGTCGACGCCGGCCTGGCCGGGCGGGGCAGTCCACCAGGTGACCGCCGGGACCGGCGGGTCCAGCGGCTCCGGCGGGGCGGCCCCCGTCAGCGAAGGAGAGCCGCGCCCGTGGGAGTGTCCGCTCAGGCGCCGAGCACCTTCCCCAACGCCGCGAGGGCCGACTCCAGTTCCTCCCGGGTGATGGTCAGCGGCGGTGCGATGCGGATAGTCGAGCCGTGGGTGTCCTTGACCAGGATGCCCTCGGCGAGCAGGCGTTCGCTGATCTCGCGTCCGGTGCCGATCGACGGGTCCACGTCCACGCCCGCCCACAGGCCGCGCGACCGGTAGCGGAACACTCCGCGGCCGACGAGACCCGCCAGACCCTCCGCCAGGACGGCGCCGAGGGTCCGGGCACGCTCCTGGAACTCGCCGGTGCGCAGCAGGTCGATGACCGCTGAGCCGACGGCCGCGGCCAGTGGGTTGCCGCCGAAGGTGGATCCGTGCTCCCCGGGGTGCAGCACGCTCATGACGTCACGGCGGCCCACGACCGCGGACACCGGGACGATGCCGCCGCCCAGGGCCTTGCCGAGAAGCAGCAGGTCGGGCAGTACGTCCTCGTGCGCGACGGCCAGGGTGGTGCCGGTGCGCCCGAGACCGGACTGGATCTCGTCGGCGATGAACAGCGCTCCCTTGCGGTTGGTCACTTCGCGTACGCCGGCGAGATAGCCGTGGGCCGGGATGAGGACGCCGGCCTCGCCCTGGATCGGCTCGATGAGCACGGCCGCCGTGGTGTCGTCGACCGCCGCTTCGAGGGCGGCGAGATCGTCGTACGGCACCGTGCGGAAGCCGGGCGTGAAGGGGCCGAAGCCGGTGCGCGCGACGGGGTCGTCGGAGAAGCTGACGATGGTGGTGGTGCGGCCGTGGAAGTTGCCCGCAGCGACGACGATCGTGGCCTGGTCGGGGGCCACGCCCTTCACCTCGTACGCCCACTTCCGAGCGATCTTGAGAGCGCTCTCCACCGCCTCGGCGCCGGTGTTCATGGGCAGGGTCATGTCGAGCCCTGTGAGGTCGCAGAGCGCTTCCGCGAAGCCCGCGAGGCGGTCGTTGTGGAACGCGCGCGACGTCAGGGTGACCTGCTCCAGCTGGTCGTGTGCCGCCGCGATGAGCGCCGGGTGGCGGTGGCCGAAGTTGAGAGCCGAGTAACCGGCGAGCATGTCGAGGTAGCGGCGCCCTTCGACGTCCTCGACCCAGGTGCCCTCGGCACGCGCGACGACCACGGGCAGCGGGTGGTAGTTGTGCGCGACGGTCGCGGCCTCCGCCCGGATGAGTTCGGCCGACGAACGCGGGGCGGTGGACAGCGGTGCGCCGGTGGTGTGCGTGGTCGCGGTCATGCGGTACGTACCTCCTGGGTGCAGCACTTGACGCCTCCGCCTGCCTTGTGCAGTTCGGACAGGTCGACGGGGACGGGGATGTATCCGCGGTCGGCGAGCTGGGCGATGAGTCCGGTGGCCCGGGGCGCGATGACGACGTGCCTGCCGTCGGACACGGAGTTCAGTCCGAACGCCATGGCGTCGTCGCGGGTGGCGACGACCGCGTCCGGGAACAGCCTGCGGAGCACGTCCAGGCTGCCGGGCGTGAACGCGCCCGGATAGTAGGCGATGTTGTCGTCGTCCAGTGCGAACAGCGCGGTGTCGAGGTGGTAGAAGTACGGGTCGGTCAGCCGCAGTGTCACCGTCGGCGTGCCGAAGTACTCCTGGGCCTGCTGATGTGCCGCGGGTGTCGTACGGAAGCCGGTCCCCGCCAGCAGAAACGGGCCGACCGGGACGAGGTCGCCCTCGCCCTCGCAGACGGCGTCCGGTTCGCGGACGTCGAAACCGGCGGACTGGAACCACTCCTGGTACGCGGCGGCCTCCGGCTGTCGCTGCGCGGCGTGGAACCGCGAGCCGAGGACGCGGCCGCCGACGACGAGCGCGCCGTTGGCGGCGAACACCATGTCGGGCAGGCCCGGCACCGGATCGATGGTCTCGACGATGTGACCGAGGCCCCGATAGGTGTCGACCAGGCACTGCCACTGTGTCAGGGCCTTCGCCGGATCGACTTCGGTGGCGTCCTGCATCCAGGGGTTGATGGCGTACTCGACGGCGAAATACCTGGGCTGGCACAGGAGATAGCGGCGTGTGCGCGCGCGGCGCGTCGGGGTGGGACGCGCGGGCGCGGGACGGGTGAGCGGCACCAGTGCTTCCTTTCCGCGAAGAAGTGCTGACACCGGGTGATCCGGGGGTTGCAACAAACGGTAGAAAACCCGGGAAACACCGCACAACCAGCGGCGATTGCGTGTACGCGCAGGAGTTTTGCGTTCTCGGCGGTTCAGCGGCGGTTCTTTTCGCCGGGTGGTCCGCCCGGGGCTCTGTTGGACGGTTCGGCCGGGGTCGAGTCCGACGGCCGGGGCACGGCGGTGTCGGACGGCTCGGCCGAGAAGCCGTCGGCAGGCCGGGCCGAGGCGCCGCCGGCCAGTGTGGCGGAGACGTCGGCGGACGGTTCGGTCGAGGCGGCCTCCGGGCTGCCCGGCAGCAGATGGCTGAGGACGATGACGCTGTTGGTGCGCTGAACGAAGGATTCGGCCCGGATACGTTCGAGCACCTCCTCGAAGTGCTCGATGTCGGCCGCACGGATGTGCAACAACGCGTCGGCGTCGCCGGTGACGGTCATGGCCGCCACGACCTCGGGATAGGTGCGGGCGACCTCGGCCAGCCGCCGCGGCGGAGCGGCGCTGTCGCAGTACACCTCGACGTATGCCTCCGTGCGCCAGCCCAGCACGCTGGGGCGGACGAGGGTGGTGAACCCCGTGATGATCTCGGCCTCCCGCATCCGGTCGACACGCCGCTTGACGGCTGCCGGGGACAGGCCGATGTCGTGACCGATCTCCACGAAACTCGTCCTGGCGTTGGCCACGAGAGCCGCGAGGATCTTCCGGTCGAGGTCGTCGAGCGAGAGGGGCTGGTGCGCCATGGGGTTCGGGTCCCTTTCTTGCTCTGCGAGGCCGCCTTGTGCTGTCAGGTCACCTTGCTCTGTCAGGCCACGGCGATGGGCGCACTCGCACGCAGTTCCTCCAGGGCGGCCGCGACCGCGGGACGCTGCCGCGCACCGCTGCGCGTGCACGTGAGGAGTTTCCTGTGCGGTGTGCCCGCGCAGGCCACACGGGTGACGGGCAGGTGGGGCGGGATGAGGGCCAGGCGGGGTACGAGGGCCACGCCGAGGCCGTGGGCGACCAGATGAGCGGTGGCGTTCCACTCCTCCGCGCGATGGGCGACGTTCGGTGTGAACCCCGCGGCGCTGCAGGCGGCCACGACGTGCGGCCAGCACGGGCAGGTGGGCAGCGGCACGATCCACTCCTCGGCCACGCATTCGGCGAGCTGGACGCTGTCGCGTGCGGCCAAGGGATGGTCGTCAGGGACGACGAGGTCGAACGGGTCGTCCATCAGCGGCTGCTGGTCGAAGCGGCCGTCGCTGCGCGGTGGATTCTCGGGTGTGGCCTCGATGATCGCGAGATCGACCTCCCCTTCGAACAACAGGTTGAAGCTCTCGGGGACCTCGGCCTCCTGGATACGCACGGTCAGGCGCGGGTGGCGAGCACGCAGGGTGGCCGCGAGCGGAGCCAGCAGGTTGGAGATCGCCACAGGGAACCCGCTCAGCCGCAGCAGTCCGGCAGGTTGGTCGTCACCGGCGCGCAGTTCGTGCTCGGCCTGCTCCCAGCGCGCCTCGATGGCGTCGGCGTGCGCGAGCAGGCTCCGCGCGGCGGGCGTGAGACGGACCCCTCGGCCCTGCGGTTCGAGGAGTACGACGTCCAGTTCGCGGGCCAGCTGGCGTATCTGCTGGGAGGCGGCGGACGGGGTGAAGTGCAGGGCCTGTGCGGCGGCGGTGACCGTGCCGTAGTGGTCGACCGCGCGCAGCACGTGCAGACGGCGCAGATCAATCATGTAGTCCACGCTTCAAGGTCCGCTCCAGAAAGTCAACCTGGACGCACAGAGAGTGAGACGACCAGGCTTGTTGTAGCGGATCCGAAGCGCCAGTCGATCCGAGCACCTGTCGACCCCAACCAGCAATCGCAATGACGAAGGAGAACCAAGCCATGACGAATCACTGCCCGCACTGCGGATGGCCGGAGACTCAGCCGTACGAGGTGGTGTCCCGGCACGCGACCACCCAGGGACTGACGGTGTGGACGCGTTGCGCCTGCGGCTCCCTGCAGGTACGCGTCGTGCGTCACCCGGACCGAGCAGGGCACACCGACGCACGGATCGTGGCACGCGGCCGTCCCGCAATGGACCGCCCCGTCTGCGAACCGCCCCAGTCGCCCTGCGGGCTGTGAACCGTGGGCCGGCACCCCGGCACGTCAGAGGTGACCGGGAACCGGCCGCGCGGGGTCTGGAGGTCAGGCGGCAGCGAGTGCGATCTCCGTCGACTTGATCAGCGCGACGACGGAAGAGCCGCTGGTCAGGCCGAGTTCGTCGACGGCCTCCCGGGTGATCGCGGCGGTGAGCTCACCGCCCTCGACGCTCACCCTGACGGAGGCCATGGCGCCGCCGACGCGAACGGCGGCCACCGTGCCCGGGATCTGGTTGCGGATGCTGATCCCCGTGACAGGTCCCGTGGCCAGCGCGACCTCCGTCGCCTTGAAGAGCGCGCGGACCGCCGAGCCCTCGTCGAGGTCGAGCTCCCGGACGGCGTCCTGAGTGATGGCAGCGGTGATGTGCCCGCCATTGGCGAGACCCACCCGCACGGTGGCCATGGCCTGCCCGGAGGTGATGGAGACGACGATGCCGGGGATCTGGTTGCGAATGCTCAAGCTCACGGCTGCTGGCCTCGTCTGACGCTCGGAAGAGGACGGGCGGGACGATCGTCTCTCGTCCGCTCTTGCGCGGCACTGTACGCATACTCCCCACCGGGGCGCGAGAACGGCGCCGCAAGGGCCCACACGTGTCGCGGATGACTCCGTGACACGTGCAGCGCGCGCCGCCAGGCAGTCGGAGGCAGGGCCGGTACGGGACGGCATCCGGCATACCCGCCGTCCGCCACAAGGTGCGGCTTGACCTCAAGTCCACTTGACGTCACAGGCTCTCATCATGACCACGCACGCGGATCACGCAGAGATCAGCACGCTTGACCACCGGCTCTTCCGTGCCCTGGACGAGCGGAAGTCCACATCGGGCTGGGCCCGTGACCTCCTGACCGACGACGTGCACATGGAGACGCCGTTGGGGACATCCCAGGGGCCCGATGCCGTCCGCGCCACCGAGGAGGCGCTGGGCCGCTACGACCGCACCCAGCACATCGCCTCCGGGGCCATCGTCGACGCGGGCACCGAGGCGGCGACGGCGACGGCCTCATGAAATGCCTTGATGATCCACGTACATCATGACGCCACGCTCCGCGAGAACGGCACCATCACCGACGCCCTGTTCACCGTGGGGGGCCGCTTCGAGGCCGACCTGCGCCGCACACCCGACGGCTGGCGCTTCAGCCGAGTCGCGGTCCGGCCCATCTGGACGGAGGGGCAGCCGCCGGGCGTCGCCACCGAGCGCGCATAGCCCGGATCGCCCCAACTCCTTTTTCACGGCGGCTCGTTCAGAAGGACGCTGTCAACCAGGGACTTTGACATATGCCAGAAGCATCACCGAATCGTGTGTTGCCAAATCCCTTACATGAGGTCCCAGCCTGTGCGACAGTCAGAACCGGTCCTTCTTCCCGCGTTGGTCGTACCGTCCTGCATCGGAGTACGTCATGCCGTCCCATGTCTCTGCGGACCGCTCAGCCGGCCAGTCGCCGCAGCGCGGCTCGGTCGACGCGTTGATCTCGCAGACCCGTAGGCTCCTTGGCGACGTCGACGCCGTTCGGCGCGATGGGCTGACCGACGACCGCGACCCCGAAGGCCGCTGGCAGCGGGCGCTGTGCGATCTGGCGGTGCATCAGCTCAACGATCTGGACGAGCACCTCGGGCAACTGCGGGACGGCCTTCAGCAGGCGGTAGCCGAGACGGCACCGTCCCCCGCCGGCACCGCACCCGGCGATCCCCGGCATGACTCGCTGCTGAGCCGGGTGGGCAGCGCGGAGTGGAATCTGCTGACGGACGAGGCGACTTGGTCCGGAGAGCTGTTCCAGATCCTGGGCCGTGACCCTGCCGCTCCCCCGCTCACGCTCGACGAGCTTCCGGCGCTGGTGCACGAGGACGACCAGGCTCGGCTGACCGCGATGGTGACGGACTGCCTGATCGACGGGAAGCCCATCGATGGGGAGTTCCGCATCGTGCGCCCCGACGGGAGTATCCGGACCGTGCACATGATGGGCGAGCCGGTGCTCGACGCCGACGGCACGACCGCCTCGATGTGGGCGGTCCTGCGTGACGTCAGCGAGCTGCGCCGCAGCCAACGGGCGGTGAGCGAGACCCGTGACTCGCTGCAACGCCAGCGGCACATCGCGCAGACCGAACACCGGCTTGCGGTCGAACTGCAGGAAGCCGTGCTGCCGCCGTGGCGCGGCGCCCTGCGGTTCCCGCACGGCGGTCCCGAGACCCTGGACCTCGCCGCGCACTATCTGCCGTCCTCCGAGAGCGAACTGATCGGCGGAGACTGGTACGACGCACTGGAACTGTCCGACGGCCGGTCGCTGTTAAGCGTCGGCGATCTCACCGGACAGGGCGTCACCGTCACCTCCGGCATGGCCATGCTCCTGGGCGCCCTGCGCGGCATGGCGGTCGCCGGAGCACAGCCGGCCCAGCTGATGGGCTGGCTGAACCAGCTGCTGGACGCCTCCGTCCAGCCCACTCTCGCCAGTGCCGTCTGCTGCCGCTACACGCCCGGGACCCGCACTCTCGTCTGGGCCCAAGCCGGCCACCCCGCCCCGCTGCTGTTCCGCAGCGGAACGGGGTGTGCGTTGACGCCACCGGCCGGCGTCCTGCTGGGGGCCACCTCCGGCGCCTCATACGAGCAGGCCGAAGAGACGCTCGAGCCCGGCGATCTGCTCCTGCTGCACACCGACGGACTTGTCCCGCGGCACACCGGCGCCGCCGCTCAGCACAGACTGCTCGCACTCGCACCTCGCTTCGCCGAGGCCCGTACCGCCCAGGACTGTGTGCGGACGGTGGTCGAGGAGTTCGGCGAGACCGAGCGCGAGGACGACGCCTGCGTACTGATCGCAAGGATCTACTGAGAGTCGTGCGCGCCTGAGAGCCCGAGCGACTCGGACGACCTGAGCCCCATTGACCGGCTGCGCCCAAAGCTGCACTGATGCCGTGGACTTGATCGGTCCCGTTTCGTGAACTTGGTGCTCCGTCCCGCCCCGAGGCTTGCTCCTCGGCCCTCTCCCTCAGGCCTGCGCCCGACGTCCGCCCTTGGGCTTGAGAGAGCCCTTGGGCAGAGCGAGCTGGATCTCCTCGCGAAGGTCCTCGATCTTCGGATAGCCGGCGTAGTGAGCCGTCAGACGGTACATCTCGCGCAGCCGGTCCCAGGTGCGGTGGGAGGAGTTCGCTCCCATCGACACGAGTGCCAGCCGCGCGTACCGGTCCGCCTGCTCCGGGTCGTCCGCGATGAAGCAGGCCGACGCCAGCGAGATGAAGTCGAAGATCTGCGACCGCTGCCGTCCGTTCGCCCGAAGTTCCAGGGCCTCCTTGGCATGGCGCTGGGCCGTGCCGGCCGCGGACGGTTCGTGGTCGGCGAGGGTACGGTAGGCGAGGGCCTGCATACCGTGCAGGTCCGCCTCGTCGAACATCTGCATCCAGCTCGGCGGCGGTACGTCGCCCTTGTCCGAGACGAAGAGTTCCTCCGCCTGACCGAGGGTGCGCCGCATGGCCTGGCCGCGTCCCATCGACGCCTGAGCCCAGGCCTCGATGGTGTACAGCATGGCTCTGGTGCGCGGCAGGGTCTGCTCGCCCGAGCCGGACTTGGCGAGCTTCATCAGGTCGAGGGCATCGTCGGGCCGGCCGAGGTGCACCATCTGACGGGCGGCGCGGGAGAGCGCCTCCCCGGCGCGTGGCCGGTCACCGCCCTCACGAGCCGCGTGGGCGGCGATGACGAAGTACTTCTGGGCGGTGGGTTCGAGGCCGACGTCGTGGGACATCCAGCCCGCGAGGACCGCGAGATTGGCGGCGACGCCCCACAGGCGCCGCTGCAGATGGTCGGGGTGGCGGTAGGCGAGCATGCCGCCCACCTCGTTGAGCTGCCCCACCACGGCCTTGCGCTGCAGCCCGCCGCCGCGGGCAGCGTCCCAGGCCCGGAACACCTCGACCGAGCGCTCCAGCTCCTCGATCTCCTGGGACCCGATGGGGGCGGCCTCGTAGCGGTCCAGACCAGCGGGTTCGGCGTGCAGGGGATCGGTGAAGTCGGGAGAGTCGGCCGCGAGGGCCGGATCGGTGTGCAGCCAGTCGTGCATGGCGCTGCTGAGTGCGGATCCTGCGGCAAGCGCGGCGCCCGCGCCCACCAAGCCGCGTCGGTTGAGCATGAGGTCCATTCCCGTGAATTCGGTGAGGACCAGAGCGGTCCGCTCGGGCGCCCACGGCACTCCGTCGGGATGTTCCGCACTCCCGTCATCACGCCGCTTCCCCGTGCGCCCGTGCCGGACCAGACCGAGGTCCTCGATGGTCACGACACGGCCGAGTCGCTCGGTGAACAGCGCCGCCAGCACCCGCGGCACCGGATCGCGCGGGATCTCTCCCATGTCGATCCAACGCCGCACCCGCGAGGTGTCGGTGGCCAGCTGGGGGTGGCCCATGGCCGCCGCCTGCCGGTTCACCAGTCTCGCGAGCTCGCCCTTCGACCAGCCGGCGAGGCCGAACAGATCCGAAAGACGGGTGTTGGGTTGTCCGCTCACGTCAAGCCCCCAGGTTCTCGGCTGAACTGACAGTAACCCCAGGCAAGTTGCCGGGCGACTATTCGCCACGGTTCGCCAGGGCACGCCAGATGGTCTGCCAGTGGCCATCGGGTGTCAGGTAGATATGCGCCACCCCGACCCGGCGGCCCCAGGGACATTCCCCAGGGTGCACCGAGGCGGCCGGGTAAGGGCGGCGTCGGCTACTCGCAGGCACACGAAGGGATCTGTATCGCCCATGTACACAGCATCGTCCTCCGTGTCCGCGCCCCCTCGACCGCTGCACAACTACCCTCCCGCGCCGAGAACGCGGGAGATGCCTCCCCAGCAGGGCAGCGGCCCGTATCTCGACCCCGCACGCACGGCGGCCGGAACGCTCGGTGCCGGCCTCGCGAGGCGCGCTCCGGGGTTCGGTACGCAACCGCTCAGCGGGAGACTCGACTTGTCCGGCCCTCAGGGCGCGCAGCTGCGCACCGCCATCGCGTCGGTGCACCGGATCTGCCCGGAGTTCAGCCCCGTGCAGGTACTGCGGCGCAGCGGACGCTCCGTGCTGCTCATCGGGACGACGGGGCGCAGCACCGCTGTCGCCAAGTGCTTAATCGACCACGCGCCGGCGTGGGAGGAGCGGATCCGCCATGAGATAGCGACATACCGCTCGTTCGTCCGGCAGCGGCCGCCGGTGCGGGTGCCCCGGCTGATCGCCGCAGATCCGGACAGCTGCACGCTGGTGCTCGAGCGGATGCCTGGCCGGGTTGCGGCACTGCAGCGCCACCCCCTGGAAGCGCCTCCGCGCGCGGACATCCGTGCGGCGCTCGGTGCGATCTGCCGGCTGAACCAGTGGCAGCCGCCCGAGCCGACGTTCGGCAGGCCCCTCGACTACGGACGGCAGATCTCCCGCTATCACGACCTGGGGCTGCTCACCGACCGGGACATGGGCGATCTGCAGAAGTTGCTGCACGCGGTGGCGAAGTCGGCCGGCAAGCAGGGGATGTGGCAGTTCTGTCACGGCGACGCACTGCTGTCGAACATCCTGCTGTCGCCTCCGGGTCCGGTGCTGGTCGACTGGGAGCACGCGGGCTGGTATCTGCCGGGGTACGACCTGGCGACCCTGTGGACGGTGCTCGGTGACGCATCGGTGGCACGGCGGCAGATCAGTCAGCTGGCGCAGTCCGCCGGTCCCGCGTCACGCGACGCGTTCCTGGTCAATCTGATGCTCATCCTGACGCGTGAGATCAGGACGTACGAGACGGCCGTGCATCGTTCGATGCACGATTCGACCCCGGCGGCACCGGGTCCTGCCCACCCGGGTGCCGTGTCGTCCGGTGAGGAACAGCGGCTGCTGCTCAGGCGGTTGCACGACGACTGCCAGTTGGCCCGGCGGGCCGTGCGTGCGGCGGTCGGCACTCGCTGACGGGGATGTAGGTCCGCGGTGCGCCCTGTGGCGGCGCACCGCGGACCTTCGTATATCCGGGGGCGGTCGGCGGCGCCACTCCGCAACAACGGTCGGGCTGCTCATTGGTCCACTCCACTGACGCGCCGCTGGCCGTGGCACCCTCCCGCGCGAAAACCCCACCGACCGGCGCTGACTTGGGAAAACACTTGTCCTGGGCATGATTGACGGATCGTCGGAGAGCCGATACCACTGACGCACGTCCGGCCCCGCACGCACCAGAACGTTCGATTGCCCGGGAGGCTGCATTGCGAGGATCCGCCCCTGTCCGCACCCTGGCCGCACACAGAGGTGCGCGTCGCACGGCGGTAGCCGTCGCGTCAGTCGCCCTGTTACTGCCCCTGCTGGGTGCCGCACCGTCCGGTACCGCCGAACAGGCCGGCAGCGAGCGCCTGCAGGACGCCTTCGCCGCGGCGGCCGCCGAGTACCACGTGCCGCAGAGCGTGCTGCTCGGTGTCTCGTATCTGCAGTCGCGCTGGGACACCCACAGCGGGGCTCCCAGTGTGGCCGGCGGCTACGGTCCCATGCACCTCACCGACGTCCGTACCGCGCTCGCCGATGCCACGCAGCACCACAGTGAGGGCGACGAGGACGCCCGTGGCGACTCCTCGCGCCCCGCCGACGTCCCGGAGGCATCCGCCGCGGCTGTGCCGGAGGACTCCCAACTCCCCGCTCGTCTCAAGACGTTGTCCAAGGCGGCCGAGCTCACCGGGCTCTCCGCCGAGGAGCTGCGCACGGATGAGGCCGCGAACGTACGGGGTGGCGCCGCCCTGCTCGCGGCCGCTCAGGAGCAGTTGGGCCGGCCGCTCAGCGACGACGCGGCCGACTGGTACGGGGCGGTGGCGCGTTTCTCGGGCGCGGACGACAGTGCGACCGCGGCGACGTACGCCAACGATGTGTTCGCTGTGATCCGCGACGGCGAGCAGCGCACCAACGACGAGGGCCAGCGCGTGGAACTCGCGCCCTCCCCCGGGCTGTCGACGGACGCGGCCCAGGTCGAACGGATGGGGCTGCGCAAGGCGGACGAGGGCGACACGGAGTGCCCGGCAACCGTGGCGTGCGAGTGGATCCCGGCCCCGTACGAGGAGTTCGGCGACGGGGACTACGGCAACCACGACCTGTCCGACCGGCCTGCGTCCCAGAGCATCGACTACATCGTCATCCACGACACCGAGGCCAGTTGGGCCACCACCCTGAAGCTGGTGCAGGACCCGACCTATGTGTCCTGGAACTACACGCTGCGGTCGACGGATGGGCACATCGCCCAGCACGTGAAGGCCAAGGACGTCGCGTGGCACGCGGGCAACTGGTACGTCAACGCCAAGTCGATCGGCCTGGAACACGAGGGATTCCTCACGGATCCCGACGCCTGGTACACCGAGGCGATGTACCGCGCGTCGGCGCGGCTCGTGAAGTACCTGGCCAAGAAGTACGACATCCCGCTGGACCGGCAGCACATCCTCGGCCACGACACCGTCCCCGGACCGACCACGTCCACCATCCGGTCGATGCACACCGACCCGGGCCCGTACTGGGACTGGCAGCACTACTTCACGCTGCTGGGGAAGCCGTTCCACGCCACGGCTGGGCCGAACGGCGGGCTCGTGACCGTACTGCCGGAATTCACCGAGAACCAGCCGGAGTTCACGGGCTGCACCGCGAAGGGCGAGCCCTGCGCGACGCACGGGTCCAGTGCCGTGCGGCTCCACACCCAGCCCAGCGAGGACGCTCCGCTGGTCAAGGACATCGGCCTGCGGCCGGGCGGTGAGGACTCCACGATCGATGTGAACGACATGGCGTCGCGTGTCTCCACCGGTCAGCAGTACGCGGTCGCCGGACGTGACGGGGACTGGACGGCGATCTGGTACCTGGGGCAGAAGGCCTGGTTCAGGAACCCGAAGCAGCAGCCGACCGCCGTCGACGCGGCCGGGCTGGTGGTGACGCCGAAGGCCGGTGCCGCGGACATCCCTGTCTACGGGCGGGCGTACCCGGAGAAGGAGGCGTACCCGGCAGGCGTGCCCGCTCAGGCGGTCTCCCCCCTGCCGTACAAGCTGCTCGCCGGGCAGAGGTATGTGGTGGGTGACAAGGTGCCCGGTGAGTACTACTACTCGACGACGTTCGACACGGCGGCGCACAAGGTGGTGCGGGGCGCGGACGAGTACTACGAGATCCAGTTCGGGCACCGGGTGGCGTTCGTGCGGGCGGCCGACGTGGATGTGGTGCCGTCGGGTTCGTAGGGCTGCTGTCCACCGCACGACAGGTGTGGCCGGGTCCGCCTGGCGGACCCGGCCACAGCGCTCCGGGGGTCAGCCCTGCTGGAACAGCTCGGCAGGGAGGGGCTTGAGCAGCGCGTACAGGTCCTCGGTGATCGGCCTGTCCCAGGCGGCGATGGTCACGAGGACGCCGTCGCTGCGGTCGAACTGGACGCAGGAGATGCGGCTCTCGGAGAGCTTGAGGCGACGGACGATCAAGAGGTTGTCGCCCTGCATCACCGGCATGTCCTCGGTGTCGAGGACGGTGACCTCTTCGTCGTTCTCCAGCGCCAGCAGCAGTTGCGCGACCTCGAACGGGATCTGCCCCTCAGCGGTCTCGCGGGCCGGGGAGCCCTCGGGCAGATTGCCGATGATCATCGCGGGGCCGCGGCCGCCGAACAGGTCGTAGCGCAGGAAGACTCCCTGGCAGCTGCCGTCCGGTGCGGGCAGCAGGCCCGCGCCGAGATTGCCCGGCCAGTCGCCCGGGTCCATGGCCAGGACGTCGAAATCCGGGCCCGCGGGTGTGGCGGCGCTGCGGCGGCGGAGGAAGGACATGCGGCCATGGTACGTGGCCGTGGCGGCTTTGCGGCGGCGGGGGCGGGCCGGATCCACGTGGCTCCGCCGCGGTGGGCCGGGCGCGGGCGACGTGCATCTGCCACGGTGAGGGGTGTTCGTGTACATGACCCATGGGCCGGTGGAACGGAGCCATTCGCGTGACCGTGAATGATCATGAGGACAGGGCCGTTGAGAGGGTGCTCAACTACTGGAGGGCGGGGCTCCACGCGGTACCCGAGGAGGTCTGGCGCCATCCGGATCTCACGGTCCTGCTGCTGCCCGACAACGCGCTCACCCAGGTCCCCGCGCAGATCGGCACGCTCAAGGCGCTGCACACCTTGGACCTGGGGCACAACAAGCTCACCCGTGTGCCGGACGAGCTCGGCGAGCTCGAGGGACTCGACCAATTCCTGTATCTGCACGACAACGAACTCGTCTCGCTCCCGGAGTCCTTGGGCCGGCTGAGCCGGCTGGGTTATCTGAACGTCGGCGAGAACGCTCTCACCCGGCTGCCCGAGTCGCTGGGCTCCATGACGGGTCTGGTGGAGCTGCGCGCCCAGGGCAACCGGCTGACCGCGCTCCCGTCCTCCATCGGGGGCCTGGCGGCGCTGCGTGAACTGTGGCTGCGCGGCAATGGACTCACCGGCCTCCCCGGCTCCGTACGGAATCTTGAGCAGTTGCGGGAACTGGAACTGCGCGAGAACGAGTTCACGGCAGTTCCGGAGGAGCTGCGCGGGCTGCCTCGGCTGCGGCGGCTCGATCTGCGCAGCAACCGACTGCGTGTCCTGCCCGGCTGGGTCGCCGAGCTGCCCGCGCTGGAGAAGCTGGATCTTCGGTGGAACGACGTCGAGGTCCCGCGCGATGTGCTGCGGGACCTCGGAAGAAGGGGCTGCGTGGTGCTGCGCTGAGCGTTGACGTCGCTGTCAGCGCTCAGCGCTCATGCCGCGCGTGCCGGGGACTTCAGTCGTCGTCCTCCGGTGCGGGTGGCACCACCGCCACGGGGCTCGCCGCGTGCAGCAGTACCGCATGCGTGACCGAGCCGAGCATCCGGGCGGGCTGGAGCAGCCGCCTGCGGTGGCGGCCGACCACCACGAGGTCGGCGTCCTTGGACGCGGCGACGACATAGCCGGCCGCGTCACCGCCCAGCACGGACACATCCACCCGCACGTCCGGGTATTCCTTCCGGTGGGGGGTCAGGAGGTCGTCCAGCTGTCGCCTGATGTCGGCGACCACCGCGTCCTGATCGACGACGGCCAGCGCGGCGAAGTCGCTGGGCACCGACCACGCGTAGAAGGGCCAGGGGTAGGCGGAGACCACGTGGAGGCGGGCGCCGCGGCGGGCGGCCGTCTCGAACGCGAAAGCCAGGGCGTGGCGGTCGGGCGATTCCGCGGAGACGCCGATCACGATGCGTGGTCCGGGCTCGGCCGGACCGTCTCCTTCCACCTCGCGTCCGGGCCGCGGCACCACCACGACCGGGCAGGTGGCGTCACGTGCCGTGGCGATGCTGTTCGAGCCGAGCAGCAGGCTCTTGAATCCGCCACGGCCTCGCGAGCCGAGCACGATCAGCTGGGCGTCGGAGCCCATGCCCGGCAGGAGCGCGGCGGGCTCGCCGTCGGCCGTCCGGTAATCGATCTCAGGCAGGCCGTCACGGCCGGCCAGTGAGGCGCGGACCTGGTCCAGCACCTCGTCGTGCGCGGGGAACGGGGGCTCAGGGATCACCACCAGCGCCCCTGGACGTGTCCACTCGGTGTACTGCCGGACGTGCACGACCCGTAGCGGCGCGTCCCGCAGCCGTGCTTCCGTCAGGGCCCATTCCAGGGCTCGCAGGCTGTCTTCAGATCCGTCGACTGCCGTGATGACCGGCAGGGTGCTCATGGTTCCTCGTCTCCGGCTTGTGCCACGATCGACCAGTTCCTCGAGCCAGACTCACTCAGACGAACACTCGAGAAAAAGGGGCGAAAGTCACACATTCGGATGATTCGAGGAATCGCAGGCACCCTGCTACGGTCCGCGCCTCCCGCGTGAGCTGCGCAAAGTCACCCCGACGCTCAGGTGAGGTCGAACTCCCCTTCGCGTGCCCCGAGCACGAAAGCCCCCCATTCGGCCGGGGTGAAGATCAGGGACGGGCTCTCCGGGAGGCCGCTGTTGCGCATCGCGATGAACCCCTCCACGAAGGCGATCTCGACGTCCCCCACCCCTCGGCTGCTGGAGCGCCACTCGGCGGCGCTCAGGTCCAGATGCTCCGGCTTCTCCCAGCCCGCACGCGGATGCTGCGTGATGGTGCTCTCGGCCACGTCCCTGCTCCTCCCGGTTCGTCGTCCGCGGCCAGACTAGCGAGCGGTACGTGCGCCGGACAGGTCACCGGCGGGGACGCGGCCGCGTCGCATACGCCGGTCCGCTCAGACGGTCGGCGGCTCCGCTCCGACCAGCCACATCGAGAAGAACTGCGAGCCGCCGCCATAGGCGTGTCCGAGGACCCTGCGGGCGCCGTCGACCTGGTGTTCTCCCGCCTGTCCGCGCACCTGGAGCGCCGCCTCGGCGAACCGGAGCATGCCGGAGGCACCGATGGGGTTGGTGGACAGGACCCCACCCGACATGTTCACCGGAAGGTGGCCGTCCAGTTCCGTGACCCCGGACTCGGTGAGCTTCCAGCCCTCGCCCTCGTCGGCGAAGCCGAGGTTCTCCAGCCACATCGGCTCGTACCAGGAGAACGGCACGTACATCTCGACGGCGTCGATCTCCCGCCGGGGATCGGCGATGCCCGCCTGCCGGTACACGTCCGCCGCGCAGTCCGTGCCGGCCTTGGGCGACACGAACTGCTTGCCGGCGAAGAGCGTCGGTTCGCTGCGCATCGCGCCGCCCAGCACCCAGGCCGGGGACCGCGGTGAACGGGCTGCGCCCGAGCGGTCGGTGAGGATCATGGCGCACGCACCGTCGGACGACGGGCAGGTCTCCGAGTAGCGGATCGGATCCCACAGCATCGGGGACGCCTGGACCTTCTCCAGCGTGATGTCGTGCTCGTGGAGGTGTGCGTAGGGGTTTTTGAGAGCGTTCCGCCGGTCCTTGTACGCGACGAGGGAGCCGACCGTGTCCGGAGCGCCGCTGCGCCGCATGTACGCGCGCACGTGCGGGGCGAAGAAGCCGCCGGCACCGGCGAGCAGCGGCTGCTGGAAGGGGACGGGCAGGGACAGGCCCCACATGGCGTTGGACTCGGACTGTTTTTCGAAGGCGAGCGCCAGGACGGTGCCGTGGACGCGGGCCGCGATCAGGTTGGCGGCCACGAGTGCGGTGGAGCCGCCGACCGACCCCGCCGTGTGCACCCGGAGCATGGGTTTCCCGACGGCTCCCAGCGCGTCGGCGAGGTACAGCTCGGGCATCATGACGCCCTCGAAGAAGTCTGGGGCCTTGCCGATCACCACGGCGTCGACGTCCGCCCAGGTCAGCTCGGCGTCTTCGAGAGCGCGCCCGGCGGCCTCGCGGACCAGGCCCGCGATGGACACGTCGCGGCGCGCGGCGACGTGCTTGGTCTGGCCGATGCCGACGACGGCCACGGGCTCCTTGCCCGCCCTGCCCGCCGGCGCGGGTCGCACTGTGCTCATCGCGGGTCTCCCTCCAGTACGGCGACCAGGTTCTGCTGCAGGCACGGGCCGGATGTGGCGTGACCGAGGGCGCGGTCCGATTCACCGCGGTGGATGCGCCCGGCGGCCTCGCCGATCCGGATGAGGCCCGCGACCATCACGGGGTTGGCCGAGAGCGCGCCGCCGGACGGGTTGACGTTCACCGTGTCGTCGAGCCTGAGCGCCTTGCGCAGCACCACCTCCTGAGAGGAGAAGGGCGCGTGCAACTCCACCGTGTCCACCGGCCGTTCGAAGGCGCCTGCCCGCTCCGCGGCCAGCCGCGTCGACGGCGAATCCGTGAGGTCGCGTACGCCCAGGCTGTGCGCCTCGATGCGATGGTCGATCCCGCGGATCCAGGCCGGCCGCTCGCACAGGTCGCGGGCCCGCTCGCCCGCGGCGAGGATCACGGCCGCCGCCCCGTCGCCCACGGGGGGACAGTCCCCGGTGCGCAGGGGGCATACGACGTACTCGCCCTGGCGACGCGCGCCGGGCACCTGGGCGTGCGGGTTGTCCGCGGCGGCCGCGCGGCTGCGTGCGGCGACGCCCGCAAGGGCGCGCTCATCCGTGTCCCCTGCATCGATCAGTGCCTGGGCCTGCAGGGCCGCGAGCGCCACCGAGTCGGGCCACAGCGGTGCCACGTAGTACGGGTCGAGCTGGCGGGTCAGCACGTCCCGCACGGAGCCCGGCGAGGACTTGCCGTGCGCGTACACGAGTGCCGTGTCGGCCTCGCCGGTCAGCAGTGTGATCCACGCCTCGTACAGCGCCCAGGCGCCGTCCATCTCGACGTGCGACTCGGAGATGGGCGGCCAGGCGCCGACTCCGTCCAGCGCCATGGTGAAGGAGAAGGGGCGGCCGGCGAGGTAGTCGCTGGAGCCTGAGCAGGTGAAGTCGATGTCGCCGGCCCTGAGGCCGGTGCGGCCCAGGACCTCGTGCAGCACCGGCATGAGCATCTCGACCTCGGAGAGCTCGTCGGTGGCGCGCCGGTGGTCGGTCTGCCCGAAGGAGACGACAGCGATCTCGCGCCCCGGTGGTGTGCCTGGCATTTAGACCAGCTCCTTGTACGTCTCGTAGTCCGCGTCGGGTTCGCCGGTGGGCCGGTAGTGGTCCGGGTAGCGGCCGCCCTCGCTCCACACCGGCTCCACGCGCAGGCCCATCCGCACCTGGTCGTAGGGGATGCCGGCGATACGTCCGTGCAGGGCGAGGTCGGCGCCGTCGAGGGCGATGTGCGCGTAGACGTACGGGACCTCGATGTCGAGGTTCTTCGCCTTGATGTTGACGATGCAGTAGGTGGTGACGGTGCCGCGGGGGCCGACCTCGGCCTGTTCCGATGTGGCGACACCGCAGGTCGGGCATGCGCCCCGCGGCGGTACGTACACCTTGCGGCAGGACGGGCAGCGCTCTCCGACCGTCTTCTGCTCCGCGAGGGCACTGATGTAGCCGGACTGGGCGCGGCCCGGCGTATAGGTGTAGTCGAGGCGGGCGGGCGCGACGATGCCGGTCACCATCTCCTCGAAGCGGCCGTCATGCCCGCCGGGCCCGCGTCCCGCACCGTCGTACGGCTCGAAGCAGGCGATGTCCGTGATGGCGCCGGAGCGTTCGCCGGCCCAGCGGATGCGGACGCGCATGCCCGTGTGCACGGCATCGGGTCCCGGTGCGTCGAGGGCGTGCAGGAGGGCGGTGTCGGCGCCGTCGAGTTTCACGAGGACCCAGGCGAACGGCCGATCGAGGGGCTGGCCGCGGCGGGGCTCGTGGTTCCAGGCCCAGGTGGTGACGGTGCCGGTGGGGGCGACCTCGACGAGGTCGCGTATGTCCTCGGCGGTCACGGGGTCGTACTCGACGGGAGGCACCAGGGTCCTGCCGTCGGCGGTCTGCACGCCGAGAACGACGCGTTCGCGCAGACCGGTGAGGAAGGCGCTCTGCACGGGGCCGAGGGAACGCGTGAAGGGGAACTCGACGACGAGGGGGGCTTTGAGGACTTCGGGCACGGGATCTCCTCGTGGGAGGGTCGGGATGCGTCGGTCTGCGTCAGGCGCGCCGGTAGACGGGCGGGCGTTTCTCGGCGAAGGCGCGGGCGCCTTCCTTGGCGTCGGCGGTGTCGAAGATCGGCCAGCCGCGTTCGAGTTCGGACTTCAGCGCGTCCGCCTCGGTCATCTCGGCGGTCTCGTAGACGGACGCCTTGACCGCCTCGACGGCGAGCGGGCCGCAGGCGTTGATCTGCTCGGCGATGGCGAGCGCGCGCTCCAGCGCGGTGCCATCGGGGACGACGTGTCCGACCAGCCCGATGCGCGCGGCCTCGTCGGCGGTGTACGAGCGGCCGGTGAGCAGCATCTCCAGAGCGTGCGTACGAGGGATCTGCCGCTGCAGGCGGACCGTGGATCCGCCGATGGGGAACAGGCCGCGCCTGACCTCGAAGAGCCCGAAGGTGGCGGACTCCCCTGCGACCCGGATGTCGGTGCCCTGGAGGATCTCCGTGCCGCCCGCGACACAGTGGCCCTCGACGGCGGCGATGACCGGCTTGCGCGGGCGGTGGTGGCGCAGCATCGCCTTCCAGTGCAGATCGGGGTCGGCCTTGAGCCGGTCCCGGTACTGCCGGCCCTCCATCCCCTTGCCCGCGAGCGCTTTCAGATCCATGCCGGCGCAGAACGCGCCGCCGGCGCCGGTGAGTACGACGGAGCGGACCGTGTCGTCCTCGTCGGCCTCGATCCATCCGTCGTACAGGCCGACCAGCATCGGCAGTGAGAGTGCGTTCTTGGCCTCCGGCCTGTTGAGCGTGAGCACCAGTGTGGCGCCTTCGCGCTGCACGGTGAGGTGTTCCGTCCCACCCATTGCCGTCCTCCCGTCTTCAGACTGGAACAGGTTGCAGGAGGCGCGTGCCCAGTTCAATAGTTTTCTGACTGACAGTCAGATTTCTTGTGCGGGGGGCCTTCCCAGTTGTGGGCACCTCTGCTCTGATGACCGCCGGGTCACTTGGAGAGGTCAGCTGGACGGTCTGGGTCACGAGCTTTGACGCCCGGTCAGGAGGAGCGGTGGAGTACAACCTTGCCGATCTGTTCGAATCGGTCGTCGATGTGGTGCCCCACCGCGAGGCGCTCGTGTACATCGACCACCCCGGCACGGGGACGGAGCGCAGACTCACCTACGCCGAACTGGACGCGGCCGCCAACCGCATCGCTCACCATCTGATCGACAGCGGCATCCGGCCGGGCGAACACCTGGGCCTCCATCTGTACAACGGCATCGAGTACCTGCAGACGGTCCTCGGGTGTCTCAAAGCGCGCATCGTGCCGGTGAACGTCAACTACCGGTATGTGGAGGACGAGCTGGCCTACCTCTACCGGGACGCAGACCTGGCGGCTCTCGTCTTCGACGCGGAGTTCACCGGGCGGGTGGCGGCGGCCCTGCCCCACACGGACAAACTGCGGCATCTGGTGCGCGTCGGCGCCCCACCGGAGGGCGGCGACGATGTGCCGGCCGTGCCCTTCGCGGAGGCCCAGGCGGCCGGCTCCCCCGAGCGCGGGTTCCCGGCCCGCTCCGCCGACGACCTGTTCATCATCTACACCGGCGGCACGACCGGCATGCCCAAGGGCGTGATGTGGCGCCAGGAAGATCTCTTCTTCTCGGGTCTCGGCGGCGGCGCACCGACCGGCGAGCCCGTCAAAAGGCCGGAGGAGCTGGCCGAACGCGTCGCGGCGGGCGGCGACGGCATCACCTTCTTCCCCACTCCCCCGCTGATGCACGGCACCTCGACGCTCACCGCGTTCATCGGCTTCAACTTCGGCCAACGCGTCGTCGTGCACCGCAGGTTCGTACCCGAGGAAGTGCTGCGCACGATCGAGAAGGAGAGGGTCACCAGCATGGCGCTGGTGGGCGACGCGATGCTGCGCCCGCTGATCGACGCCCTGGGCGGCCCACTGAAGGACACCGACTGCTCCTCTCTGTTCAGCGTGTCGTCCTCGGGCGCCGTTCTGTCGGAGACGGTGCGGGAGCAGTTCCTCGCGCTCGTCCCGAACGTGATGCTGCTGAACAACTTCGGGTCGTCCGAATCCGGTTTCAACGGCACGGCGACGGCCGACTCCGGTCCGGACGCCGGCTTCCGGGTCCGCGTCAACGCCCGTACGCAGGTGGTGGACCCCGCCACGCACGAGCCCGTGGCACCCGGCGAGGTGGGACGCATCGCGCAGCGCGGCCACGTGCCGCTCGGCTACTACAACGACCCGCGCAAGACCGCCGAGACGTTCTTCCGGAAGGGCGACGAGCGGTGGGTGCTGCTCGGCGACATGGCGACGGTCGACGAGGACGGCATCGTCATCGTCCTCGGCCGGGGCTCGCAGTGCATCAACACCGGCGGCGAGAAGGTCTATCCGGAGGAGGTCGAGGAGACTCTCAAGGCCCATCCGGACGTGTACGACGCACTGGTGGCCGGCGTGCCGGACGCGCAGTGGGGCAACCACGTGGCGGCCGTGGTACAGCTGCGCGAGGGCGCGGCGCGGCCCTCCCTGCACGCCATCCAGGCCCACTGCCGTACTCGTCTCGCGGGCTACAAGATCCCGCGCCAGCTCGTCGTCACGGACCGGATCCAGCGCTCGCCGAGCGGCAAGGCGGACTACCGGTGGGCGAGGGCGGTGGCGAGGGCCGCGGACGGAGCGGCAGGGGGCGAGTAGGGCGGTCGGAGGCGGGCACCTGGTCCGTCGGCGCAGCCGTCCGCTCGGGGAGATCCTCCGCGCTCGGGCTCCCGCCCGAGCGCTTGTCACTCGCTGAGGAACGCCTCCACGGCCGCCAGGAACTCCTTCGGCCGGGTCTCGTGCACGAGATGGCCCGCATCGATCGTGACCAGCCGGGCGTCGGTAAGGAGGCCGGCGAGGACGGTGATCTGGTCCTGCGGGATGAGGCTCGACGGGCCGCCGCCGATGAGCAGCGTGGGCATGATGATCTTTCCCATGTGGTCCCACCACACAGGATCGGGCGCGTTGCGCTGCTCATCGGTCTGGAGCACCATCTCCCAGTCAAAGGGCAGATCGCCGTCGGGGCGTTCCGCCGGCGGGCGTGGGGGGTCCAGCGGGAAGGGGGCGGGCACGTCCTCCAGTACGAGACGGCGTACGCGCTCCGGATGCTGCTGCGCAAGGAGATACGCGGCAGCTCCGCCGAGGGAGTGCCCGACGACATCGGCGCGCTCGATCCCGAGGGCGGTGAGGAAGCCGAACGCGTCGTCGCGCATCGACTCATACCTGTAGGTGCCGGGCCAGTCGCTGCGGCCGTGCCCGCGCAGATCCAGGGCGAGGACACGGCGGGCAGCGGACAACGGACCGGCGATCCGGTCCCAGTCCGTGCTGTCGGCGCCGCGACAGTGGAGCAGCACGACGGGCGGGGTGTCCGCCGCCGCGTCATCGGGTCCCCACGTGCGGTAGGCCAGCGTGATCCCGTTCGCCTTGACTGTCCTGAGAGCGTTCTCCATCCGGTCAACGTAGGCCGTTCGGCGGAGGAGTTCGGGCGAGTACGCCGTGAGCGGAGCAGTTCCGCGTCCCGCTGAAAGGACCACGGTACGCCTCACGGCACGGCCGTCACGCGACGCGCCCCTTCACGAGTCCCCTCACGGACCCCTTCACGAGCTGAAGCGGTCCCGCAGCTCCCTCTTGAGGATCTTTCCGCTGGCGTTGCGCGGCAGTTCGTCCACGAACAGGACGCGCTTGGGCGCCTTGAAATGGGCGAGCTTCTCGCGTGCGTGGGCGATGAGTTCGGCCTCGGAGACCTCGCCGCGTGGCACGACCACCGCGGTGACGGCCTCGATCCACCGCTCGTCCGGGAGGCCGATCACGGCCGTCTCGGCGACCGCGGGGTGTTCGTACAACACATCCTCCACCTGACGGGACGCGACCAGGACGCCACCGGAGTTGATGACGTCCTTCACGCGGTCGACGACGGTGAAGTAGCCCTCGGCGTCCCGGACGACGAGGTCGCCGGAGTGGAACCAGCCGTCCCGGAACGCTTCGGCGGTCTCCTCCGGCTTGTCCCAGTAGCCCTCGCACAGCTGCGGGGAGCGGTAACAGACCTCGCCCGGTGTGCCGTCCGGGACCTCCTTGCCCGACTCGTCGACGACCCGTGCCTCGACGAACAGCACCGGGCGGCCGCACGAGTCCATGCGGCCCTCGTGCTCGTGGGGTCCGAGCACGGTGGCCAGCGGCCCGATCTCGCTCTGCCCGAAGCAGTTGTAGAAGGCGAGCCGGGGCAGTCGTCCGCGCAGCCGTTCGAGGACGGGGACAGGCATGATCGATGCCCCGTAGTAGGCCTTTCTGAGAGCGCTCAGATCCCGTGTGGCGAATTCGGGGTGGTTGGACAGCCCGATCCACACGGTGGGCGGCGCGAACAGGCTGTCCGCACGGCCCGCCTCGACCAGATCGAAGATCCGGCCCGCGTCGGGCGCGTCGAGGATGGTGTTCTCGGCGCCCACGGCGAGATACGGCAGCAGGAACACGTGCATCTGCGCCGAGTGGTAGAGCGGCAGCGAGTGGACGGGCCGGTCGCCGGCGTCGAGGTCCAGCGCGTGGATGGCGCTGACGTACTCGTGGACGAGGGCGCGGTGCGTCATCATCGCGCCCTTCGGGAGTGCGGTGGTGCCGGAGGTGTAGAGCAGCTGCACGAGGTCCTCGGCCGCCGGCTCCGGCCCGTCGTACGGTGCCGTGGACGCGAGCCGGGCGAGCAGCGAGTCGTCCGTGTCGCGCAGGGTCAGGGTGCGTACGCCGGTGGGGAGCCGGTCCGCGAGATCGGGATCGGCCAGTACGAGAGCGCTCCCGGACTGGCCCACGATGTACGCCAGGTCGTCGCCGGTGAGGTTCTGGTTGACGGGGACGTGCACGAGTCCGGCCCGGGAACAGGCGAGGAAACCGATCAGATACGCGTCCGAGTTGTGCGCGTAGGCGCCGACCCGGTCTCCGGGCGCGAGGCCCGACTCACGCAGCACGCCCGCAGCGCGGGAGATCGCCTCGTCGAGTTCGGCGTACGTCCAACTCCGGTCGCGGTACCGGACGGCGGTCCGGTCCGGCGTACGCCGTGCGCTGCGCCGGACCACGCCGTCGACCGTGCTGCTGTGTCCACCTGCCATGGCGTGATCCTCTGGGCCACCGTGCGGCAGGTCAAGACGTCTGCACGGACGGCACGGCACATGGCAGTGGACGGACTCAGTGCCTGAGTTGCGGCTCAGTCCTGGATCTGCGGCTCAGTCCTTGAACTCGACGGGGCCGCGGTCCATCTTGAACTGCCCGTCGCTGTAGAGCATGGGCCGGGACTCGGAGTGGCGCTTGCTGTACTTCTCGACCTGGGAGATCTTCACACCCTCGGGAGCCGTGAAGTCGACGAGGGCGATGGCCACCCAGTAGGCGTTGTTGTTCTCGGAGTACAGCGGGACGGTGACGGTGGAGCCGGCTCCGTCGCTGACCACGGCCTTGGCGCCGAAGCTCTTGAAGCTGCCGGTGCCGTTGGAGATCGCGCTGTAGGCACAGATCAGCAGGTAGCCCTGCTGGTCGGGGCGCTTGATGCGCACCGTCTCGCGCCCGGGCTGCTTGGCGTCCTGGTCGAGTGCGATGTACGGGGCCCCCTCCAGGGAGCCGCGGTTGTTCCAGTAGACCCCGCCGGCGGTCGGGTCGTCATTGGCATCGTCCTCCTCGTCCCGCCTGTCGTCGCGCCCCAGCCCGTCCTTGACCCTGGAGGCGGGGACGAAGAGCGCGTACAGATCGAGGTCCGCACCACGGCTGCCGCGCGTGCCGCCGTCCCATTCGAGGGACGCCGTGACGACGATCGCCGGATCCGCCTTGTTGAGGCTGATCGTCGCGGCTCCCGACTTGGTCAGCTCGATCTTGCCCAGGGGCACCTTGGACAGGGCGGGCTGGGACGCCGACACAGGCGGTGCTGCCGCCGGGCCCGGCTGAGAGGAGGGCTGAGGGACCGGCGAAGGAAGCGCCTGCTGCGCGGCCGGTGCGGCGAGGGGCTCCGGGGCGGATTCCTCGGCGACCATGATCCCGAAGTCGGCGGCGACTCCGGCAAGCCCGTTCGCGTACCCCTGCCCGACCGCGCGGACCTTCCACCCGTCGCCGCGCCGGTACAACTCGGCGAGGAGCAGGACGGTCTCACCCGACGTCAGGGGCGGCGGCGCGAAGGAGAGCCGGTCGTGAGCGCTCTCGATCTCCACTCGCGGCGTCGAGGATGCCTCGAAGGTCGTCCCGGGCCTGTCGACATCGATGCTCGCGGTGAGGGCGACGGTCTGTATCTCCCCCGGTATCCGGGCGAGGTCCGCGGTCATCGTCAGGCCGTCGACCGTGATGCCGTCCTGTTCCGGATGGTTGAAGAAGACCAGGTCGTCGTCGCCCCGGACCTTGCCCTCGCCCGTGAGCAGCATCGCGGACACGTCGACCGGCACGGTGGTGTGCACGGTGAGCACCGCCTGAGGGCCCGGCAGAGGCGCATTGCCACCCTTGAGCAGCTCGTTGAGAGCACTGTCCATGAATCCTCCCCCTTTTCTTCACAGCAGGTGAGGGGCAGCGTAACTGAGCGGATGCACCGTCAGCCGCCGAACGCGCAGTTCACGTAGGGGCGTCGAAGGGGCGGGAGCGCAGAGGGCGGATCACGACGGCACATACATCAGCTTGTCCGGGTTGAGTACCCCGTACACGGCGTCGATGCGACCGTTCCTGACCGCGATGGTGAGGAAGCGGGCGAGGACCCTCGCGTGTTCCTCCTCGGAAAGCGGGAACTTGTCGGGAGAACGCCGCGAGTCAGGGCCCCGTGAGAGCTCAGAAGCACGTCCTGCGTCACACTGCGCGAGTGTGGCCCTCCCAGTAGGGATCGCGCAGCCGCCGCTTGTACAGCTTGCCGTTCGGGTCGCGCGGCATCGAGGCGATGAAGTCCACGCTCTTGGGGCGCTTGTACCCGGCGAGCTGCTGCTCGCAGTGGGCGAGGATGTCGGCGGCCAGCGCATCGCCCGGCTCGTGGCCTTCGGCGGCTTGGACGACGGCCTTGACCTCCTCGCCCCAGTCGTCGTGCGGAATGCCGAAGGCGGCGGCGTCGGCGACAGCGGGATGGGTCAGGAGAGCGGCCTCGATCTCGGCCGGGTAGATATTGACGCCACCCGAGATGATCATGTCGATCTTGCGGTCGCGGAGGTAGAGGTACCCGTCCTCGTCGAGGTAACCGAGATCGCCGACGGTGAAGAATTCGCCGATGCGGTTCTTCTTCGTCTTGGACTCGTCCTTGTGGTAGCTGAAGCCGCCGGTGGACATCGTCATGTAGACCGTGCCGAGTTCGCCGGGCGCCAGCTGGTTGCCGTCGTCGTCGAAGATCGCGAGTCGGCTGATCGGCCAGGCCTTGCCGACCGTGCCGGGCTTCTTCAGCCAGTCCTCGGCGGTGGCGAAGGCTCCGCCGCCCTCGCTGGCCGCGTAGTACTCCTCCACACAGTTCCCCCACCAGTCGATCATCGCCCGCTTCACATGGTCGGGGCAGGGCGCGGCACCGTGGATGGCATGCCGCATCGACGACACGTCGTAGCCGGCCCGCACCTCCTCCGGCAGCGCGAGCAGGCGGTGGAACTGGGTGGGGACCATGTGCGTGTGGGTACACCGGTACCGGTCGATGAGGCGGAGCATCTCCTCGGGCGTCCACTTGTCCATCAGCACCAGCTGGTGCCCGATGTGCAGTGACGACCCGGCGAACTGGAGCACCGCCGTGTGATAGAGCGGCGAGCACACGAGGTGCACATTGCCGTCGAACGGTTTGATTCCGAAGAAGCCGAGGAAGCCGCCGAGATGCGCCTCCTCGGGGAGCTTGCCGGGCAGTGGCCTGCGGATGCCGCGCGGGCGGCCGGTGGTGCCCGAGGTGTAGTTCATGACCCAGCCCAGGGTGCGGTCGGCCGGCTCGGACCCGGGCTGTCCGTCGAGGAGTTCGGCGTAGGGACGGAAGCCTTCGACGGCGCCGACGGCGTACCGCCGGCCGACCGGGAGCTTCGCCTCGTCTGCGGCCTGACGTGCGGCGTCGGCGAACCGTTCGTGTGCGATGAGCACCTTGGCGCCGGAGTCGGCGACGATCCAGGCGATCTCGGGCCCGACGAGGTGGTGGTTGACGGGCACAAGGTAGAAACCGGCCTGCTGGGCGGCCAGATACGCCGTGAAGAACTCGACGCCGTTGGGCAGCACGACAGCGAACGCGTCGCCCCGCTCGAGTCCGTCCGCGCGCAGCCCGTGCACCAGGCGGTTGGCAGCGGCGAGCAGGCGCCCCGCCATCCACTCCTCGCCGTCGGGCGCGATCAGGATCGTACGGTCCGGGTTCGCGGCCGCCTGCGCCCAGAAACCGTTCGGACGCGCGCTCATGGCCGCCTCGCGCGCACTCATGGCCGTCCCCTTCCCGCGATGCGGTCGAGGCGGTCGACAGCGCGTTCGAAGCCGCTGGTCAGGTCGTCGAAGACGGCCTGGACGCTGCGTTCGCTGTTCATACGGCCGACGATCTGCCCCACGGGCGTGCCGAGCAGCGGCCCGACCTCGTACTTCTGGATACGCGAGACGGCCTCCGCGACGAGCAGGCCCTGGAGGGGCATGGGAAGCGGGCCGGGTCCTGCCGGATCGTCCCAGGCGTCGGTCCACTCGGTGCGCAGCTGCCGCGCGGGCTTGCCGGTGAGGGCGCGGGAGCGGACCGTGTCGCCCGATCCGGCGGCAAGGAGCTTCCGCGTCAGCGCCCGTGAGTGGAGGTCTGCCTCCGTGGTGGTCAGCCACACAGAGCCGAGCCACACACCTTGGGCGCCGAGAGTGAGCGCGGCCGCCACCTGCTCGCCGCTGCCGATGCCGCCCGCGGCCAGCACGGGCAACGGCGCGACGGCCTCGGCGACTTCGGGGGTGAGCACCATGGAGGCGATCTCGCCGGTGTGCCCGCCCGCTTCGTACCCCTGCGCGACCACGATATCGATGCCGGCTTCGGCATGTTTGCGCGCGTGACGCGCGCTGCCGGCGAGGGCCGCCACGAGCACGCCCTGGCCGTGAGCGCGCGCGACGACGTCGGCGGGCGGCGAGCCGAGCGCGTTGGCGAGGAGTCTGATCGGATAGTCGAATGCGACGTCGAGCTGCGTGCGCGCGACCTGTTCCATCCAGCCGGTGATGCGCCACCCGGAGGCCTCACCCTCGGCGAGCTCGGGCACGCCGTGTTTGGCGAGGGTGTCCTTGACGAACTGCCGGTGCCCTTCCGGGATCATCGCCTCGACATCGGCCTCCGTCAGTGTTTGATGGTTCGGGGCGTCGACCTTCTTGGCGGGCATGACGACGTCGAGACCGTAGGGCTTGCCGTCGACGTGGGCCTCGATCCAGTCGAGGTCGCGTTTCAGCTCGTCAGGGGCCGTGTAGCGGACCGCGCCGAGCACCCCGAATCCGCCCGCCCTGCTGATGGCGGCGGCCACCGCCGGGAACGGCGTGAAGCCGAAGATGGCGTGCTCGATCCCCAGTTTCTTGCTCAGCTCCGTCTCCATGGGCGCAGGATGCCGCAGCCGCCCGGACGACGGAAGAGATTTTCTGATGCAGTGTCAGATTCTTTGCGTCCGGCCGGATCCTTTGCGTCTGGTCGTTGCGTCTTCGGATGTGAGTGGTGTGCGCTACTGCGGCTCCAGTACGGCCATCGCCGCGTTGTGCCCCGGGATTCCGCTGACGCCGCCGCCGCGCACGGCGCCCGCACCGCACAGCAGGACGTTCGCGTGCCGGGTCTCCACGCCCCAGCGTCCCGTGCCCTCCTGGGCGTACGGGAAGGCGAGATCGCGGTGGAAGATGTTGCCGCCGGGCAGCCGCAGGTCCCGTTCCAGGTCGAGTGGCGTCTTGGCCTCGATGCAGGGACGACCGTCCGCGTCGGTGGCCAGGCAGTCCACGAGGGGTTCGGCGAGGTGGGCGTCCAGCTGCGCCAGCGTCGACTTCAGCAGGTCCTCGCGGGCGGCGTCGTTGTCGCGTTCGAAGAGCCTCGCCGGGCTGTGCAGACCGAAGAGGGTGAGGGTCTGGTACCCGCGCTCCACCAGGTCCGGGCCGAGGATGGTCGGGTCCGTGAGCGAGTGGCAGTAGATCTCGGAGGGCGGGGCGGAGGGCAGTCTTCCGTCCGCGGCCTCCGCGTACGCGCTCGCCAGCTGTTCATAGCCCTCGGCGATGTGGAAGGTCCCGGAGAACGCCTCGCGCGGGTCCACAGCGGTGTCCCGCAGCCGTGGCAGCCGCTTCAGAAGCATGTTGACCTTGAGCTGGGCGCCTTCGGCTGGGGCGGGCGGCTCGTCGCCGAGCAGAGTTGCCAGAGCCTGGGGTGAGGCGCCCACCAGGACGTGCCGGGCGGCGACGGTGCCGTGCACGGCTTCCGCCTCCTTCCCGTCCCCGGTCCGGTACGTCACTTCGGCGTGCTGCCGTCCGTCGGTCTCGACGCGGGTCACCTCGTGGCCGGTGAGGATCTCGGCGCCGGCCGTACGCGCGGCCGAGGCGAGGGCGTCGGTCAGGGCTCCCATGCCGCCGACGGGCACGTCCCAGTCGCCTGTGCCGCCGCCGATGACGTGGTAGAGGAAGCAGCGGTTCTGCTTCAGGGACGGGTCGTGGGCGTCGGCAAAGGTGCCGATGAGGGCGTCGGTGAGGACGACGCCGCGGACCAGGTCGTCGGTGAAGCGGGCCTCGATCGCGGCGCCGATGGGCTCTTCGAAGAGCATGCGCCAGGCCGCTTCGTCGTCGATGCGGCGGCGCAGCTCGTCGCGGCCGGGCAGCGGCTCCGTGAGCGTGGGGAAGACCCGTTCGGCGACGCGGCGGGTCATGCCATAGAAGTCGAGCCATGACGCGTACTCGGTGGTGCCCCCGGTCAGGCGCTCGAAGGACTCCCGTGTACGGTCCGGGCCGCCCCCGACGAGCAGTCCCGTCGCACGGCCGCCCCGCTCGACGGGCGTGTACGAGGAGACGGTGCGCTTCCGGGTCGTGAAGGTCAGCTCCAGGTCGCGGACGATCTTCTGCGGGAGCAGGCTCACCAGGTAGGAGTAGCGGGAGAGGCGGGCGTCGACACCGGCGAAGGGCCTGGTCGACACGGCGGCGCCGCCCGTGGTGCCGAGGCGCTCCAACAGCAGCACGGAGCGGCCGGCCCGGGCGAGGTAGGCGGCGGCGACGAGACCGTTGTGGCCACCGCCGACGATGACGACGTCGTAGTGCTGGTGTGCGGGCATGGTTCTTCGTAACACGTGGGTGCGGGGCGTGGGCAGTCGCAGGCGTGCCGCCACCGTTCCGGTCCGCTGTGCCCACCCGTTCCGCCTCTGGCGGAACGACTGCCCACAGCGGGGCTGGGCGGGGCGGCGGCCCGGCACGCCGGGGGCCGCACCCTAGCCGCGCCCGCCCGACCTCTGCCGCAGCGCCGCCACTCGCCGATACAGCTCCACCGCCTCCGTGGAGCGCCCGAGCTGCTCCAGGCAGTGGGCCTCGTCGTTGCGGCTGGCGAGGGCGTCGGGGTGGTCGGCGCCGAGGACACGCTCGCGGGCCGCCGCGACCCGGCGGTACTCGGTGAGCGCGTCGGCCCACCGGCCGAGCCAGCCGAGCCCGACGGCCACCTCGCGGTGGCTGACGAGCGTGTCCGGGTGGTCTGGCCCCAGCACGCGCTCGCGGATCGCGCTCACGTCCCGGGCCTCGGCGAGCGCCTCCTCCCAGCGCCCGAGCCGCCCGAGGTTGACGCCCAGGCCGTGCCGGGCGCGCAGCGTCTCGGGATGGGCGGGTCCGTGCACGCGCGTGCGGTCGTCGACGAGGTCCCGGTAGAGCGTCAGGGCCTCCGCGCTGCGGCCGAGGCGGCCGAGGCTGATACCCACCTCGTAGCGAGCCGCGAGGGTGTCCGGATGGTCGGGCCCGAGCGCCTGCGTTCGGGCGTCGGCGACCTCCCGGTAGGTCTGGAGCGCCTCCGTCCAGCGGCCCAGCTGGCCGAGCGCGTAGGCGACCTCGTAGCGGGTGACGAGCGTGTCGGGGTGGTTGGCGCCGAGCACGCGCGCGCGGCCCGCGGCGACCTGGTGCGCCATGCGGTACGAGTCCTCGAGCCTGCCGAGCCGGCCGAGGTTGAAGGCGAGGTTGTGGCGGCAGCGAAGGGTGTCGGGGTGGTCGGGCCCCATGCTGCGCTCCCGCTGGGCGAGCACCGCGGTGTACACCTGGTGCGCCTCGAAGTGCCGGCCGAGCTGGCCGAGGACGTACGCCGTCTCCTGGCGGGCGGCGAGGGTGTCCGGGTGGTCCTCGCCCAGGGTGCGCGCACGGCCCTGGGCGACGCGCTCGTACTGCTGCAGTGCTTCGGCGGCCCGGCCGGTGCGGCTGAAGGTGAATCCGACCTCGTAGAGGCTGGCGAGGGTGTCGGGGTGTTCGGCCCCGAGCAGGTGTTCGCGATCCGCGGCGACGGCGCGGTGCACCTCGCCGGCCTCGTCCCAGCGGCCGAGCCGCCCGAGGCTCAGGCCCGCGTCGTGCCGGGAGACAAGCGCGGCGAGCGCCTCGGGCGGCGGCGTGGGCCGCTCGGGCCGCACCGGTTCGGCGGGCCGGCTGGCGTCGGCACGCGGGATCCACTCACCGGTGAGGCCCGCCGCCGGGTCTGGCGGTGTCGTACGGAGCGAGGCGGCGGCGCTCGCCTTGTGGCCCGTGGTCATGCCGCGGGTCCACGACGGCAGCCGCGGCTCACGAGACACCGGCTGCGGCGGGCGCTCGGCGGGCGGCCGCAGGGGCACGTCGTCAGCCCCGGCCCGCAGGGGCTCGTCGTCCGCCCCCGTCACCGGTGGCGACACGACAGTCGGGACGTACGTGGAGCCGCTGCGGCCCGCCGCGATGCCGCGCGCCAGTTCGCGGGCGTCGCGGGGCCGTTCGCCGGGTTCCTTGGCGAGCAGGCCGAGGATGAGTTCCTCGACGAATTCGGGCAGGTCCGCGCGGTGTGTCCGGGGCGGCTCGGGCGGGGTGTCCCGGTGTCCGACGAGCACCGCCCAGGCGTCATCGAGGTCGAACGGCGGTGCCCCGGTGGCGAGTTCGTACAGCACGCAGCCGAAGGAGTACAGGTCGCTGCGCTGGTCGACGTCGGCTCCGCCGATCTGCTCCGGCGACATGTAGTGCGGCGTGCCCATCGCGATCCCGGTGCCGGTGAGCCGCGAGGTGAAGCCGATGTCGTGGCCGAGCCGCGCGATACCGAAGTCGCAGATCTTCACCGAGTCGTCGGTGAGCCGCATGATGTTGGCCGGCTTCAGATCGCGGTGGACGATGCCCTGTTCGTGCGTGTACGCGAGGGCGGCCGCGACCTGTTCGGCGATATCCAGGATGTCGGGCACCGGCAACGGGTGGTGCTTGTTGTCCTCGAGGAGCTGGCTTAAGTTGCGGCCTTCCAGCAGCTCCATCACGAGATAGAGCACACCGTCGTGTTCACCGAAGTCGTGCACCACGGTGACGCCGCGGTGCTGCAGCGCGGCCGCGACGCGCGCCTCGCGACGGAACCGCTCCCGCAGCACGCGCGAGAAGGACTGGTCCTGGCCGGGGCTCAGCGGCTTGAGGCACTTGACGGCGACTCTGCGGCCCAGGGACTCGTCTCGCGCACGCCACACCTCGCCCATGCCACCGCGACCGATCAGGTCGAGCAGCCGGTACCGGCCCTGGATCAGCCTGGTGTCCGCCATCTTTGTGCCGTCGCCCCCGTCAACTCGCCGCGCCCTCCCCTGACCCCGTCGTCAGACGGGGCCTGGCCCGTCCAGTATGACGACCCGTCTGCGGAGTTTGTATGGGGCCGGGCGGCTGCCGGGTCCGAGTCGTGCCACGGCTCGGAGGATGTGTTTGGGCGGCAGTTGCCAGCGGACGCCTGCGGGGATGCGGCGCAGCAGGGTGCCGGTGAGACGCAGGCGCCGGGTGACCGCCTCAGGTGGCGGGGCCGCCCGTCCGTACAGCTCGTGGGCGTACGGCGGCAGGGAGGCGTACGCCAGGTTCGACACGCGCCGCCAGATGATCGCGCGCGCCGGGATCATCAGTGCGGGGACCGGGGGCCGCCGCAGGAAGTTGTCCACGTCGCGCGCCTCGGGCCCGGCGGCCAGCTCGGGCCGCGTCTTCTCGAAGTACGCGGCCAGGTCGGCGGCGTTGGCCGGTACGCGGTCAGGGTCGAGGCCGACGAGCCGGGCGCTGACGCGGTGCTCGTCGACGTACCGGTCGGCCTGCGCGTCCGTGAGACGGATCCCGGAGCGGCGCACGACGTGCAGATACGAGTCGATCTCGGCGCAGTGCACCCACAGCAGCAGCTCGGGCTCGTCGACGCCGTAGCGCTCCCCCGTGTCCGGGTCCGTCGCCCCGAGCATGCTGTGGATCTTCCGCACGCGGGCACCGGCCCGTTCGGCGGCCTCGGTCGTGCCGTACGTGGTGGTGCCGACGAAGTTCGCGGTGCGCATGAGCCGGCCCCACGCGTCCTCGCGGCCCCCTTCTCGATCAAATGCAGTGGAGTTCTGCATCACTCCGCGCACCGCGCGCGGATGGAGTGCCTGCAGGTACAGCGCGCGGACGCCCGCGATCCACATCATCGGGTCGCTGTGCAGCTGCCAGGTGACGGAGGAGGGGCCGAAGAGCCCCGGATCGCCGTCCGGCATGGCGCCCACCTCCTGCTCCCTCGTACGCCTGTGCTGCTGTCGCCACGGCCAGTGTGACAAGGATTTCCACTCGGCACTGGACGATGTCGCTGACCCGATGATGCCAACTACCCTCTGGCGCGGAGCGGTGCGGCCTCGACGAGGTCGCGCTCCAGCTCGTCCAGGGCCCGGCGGGCCGGCTGGAAGGCGGGCTTGTTGAGCGATCATGCTTCAGGAGAAACTTCTACAGCACTGTAGTTTGTGGCGTGTCGCCGGTACCCCGTACGGGCCGGCATCCGTCACCGGGAGAGAGCAGATCAGATGTTCGGCTTGAGCGAACTGGCCGTGATCCTCATCGTCGTCATCGTGGTCCTAGGGATCAGGAAACTGCCCGAGCTGACGCGGTCGGCGGGCAAGGCGGCCCGGATCTTCAAGAGCGAGGCCAGGGCACTGAAGGAGCAGGACGCCGGGGCATCCCCGTCGGGCCCGGACCGTCACGTCGAGCGGTGACGCCGTCCGGACGGGCCAGTACCGGGGGTGAGGCCGGCTGCGTCGGACCGGGCGAAGGGTGTCCGCCACGAGTCGGGCTCCCGGCCGCGACGGGTAACTCATCTGAAGCGGGACATCCCGGCCCCCGGCGAGAACAGGGCCGGTCGGCCCTGGTCCTTCGGCCCTGCCGTCACGCAGGATCAGCCATGAAGGCAAGGCTGAACACATGCCGGTACCGGGCGCCGCGGCGCAGGGCAGGAGCATCCTGATGGTGGACAGCGAGCAACGCGGGACCGACAGCCCGATCCAGGTGTTCCTGCTGGACGACCATGAAGTGGTCCGGCGGGGGGTCCACGATCTGCTGGACGACGAGCCTGACATCACCGTGGTCGGCGAGGCCGCCACCGCGGAGCAGGCCTTGGTGCGCATCCCGGCCCTGCGACCGCGGGTCGCCGTGCTCGACGTGCGCCTGCCGGACGGCGACGGCGTGACCGTGTGCCGGGAACTGCGCTCCCGCATGCCCGGCCTGGCCTGTCTGATGCTGACCTCCTTCGACGACGAGGAGGCGCTGCTGGATTCGATCATGGCGGGGGCCTCGGGTTACGTGCTGAAGCAGATTCAGGGCTCGGACCTGGTCTCGGCGGTGCGTACCGTGGCCGCGGGCCAGTCTCTGCTCGATCCCAGTGCCACCGCGCTGCTGATGGCCCGGCTGCGCGCGGACCGGCACGACGATCCGCACGCCGTCGCGTTGCCGGGACTGACACCTCGTGAGCGGGAGATCCTGGCACTGATCGGCGAGGGCCTGACCAACCGGCAGATCGGCCGGCGGCTCTACCTCGCCGAGAAGACGATCAAGAACCATATCTCCCGTCTGCTGGCCAAGCTCGGTGTGGAGCGGCGCATCCAGGCAGCCGTCATCGCCACTCAGGTCCAGGACCGCCTGGAACACGAGGCGCATCACGGTTCCTCACCCGCCTGACCGCGTTCCTGGGTGCAGGCGGCATCGAGCCGTGCCGTTTGAGCACCTCGCCTGTACGTATCTCCGCCCGGCCCACGCATACCGGCCTCTGCGCGAGCCGCCTCCCGCCGAACGGCGCAACCGTGTCGTGTCGCCGCACGGCCCGCGAAGGTAGCGTGGCCGTGACCGGGAGGTCGACCGTCGGCTCGGCGATGGTGGTGGCTGGAAGGAGCGGCGGTGGCAGGCTCCGAGGGCGCCGGCGTACGGCTGCCCCACCTGAGGCAGGACGAGCTGCTCGAAGAGCTGCAGGCTCGTCTGGATGCGGCACGCGGAACCCGGGATCGCGTGCACGGCCTGCTGGAAGCGGTGCTTGCGGTCGGCCGCGAGCTGGACCTGGAGCAGGTGCTGCGGAGCATCGTGGAGGCGGCGGCAGTGCTGGTCGACGCCGGATACGCGGCGCTGGGTGTGATCGGGCCGGACGGCAGGCGGCTCTCGGAGTTCCTGACGGTGGGCGTGACCGAGGAGGAGATCGCGGCGATCGGCCCCTTCCCGGAGGGGCACGGCATCCTGGGCGAGCTGATCCGGAATCCGGAGCCGCTGCGGCTGTCGAAGCTCTCCGAGCACCCCGCGTCGTACGGGTTCCCGCCTCACCATCCGCCGATGAACGCGTTTCTCGGTGTTCCCATCCGCGTCCGCGACCAGGTCTTCGGAAACCTCTATCTGACCGAGAAGCGGGGCGGGGCGCAGTTCGACGAGGAGGACGAGTCGGTGCTGTCGACCCTGGCCGTCGCCGCCGGGGTCGCCATCGACAACGCACGGCTCTACGAGGAGTCCAGACGCCGCGAGCGGTGGCTCACGGCGACCGCCGAGATCACCCACAGTCTGCTCTCCGGCAGTCCCCGCGGCGCGGTACTGGGCCTTGTCGCCGAGCGCGCACGTGAGATCACCCATGCGGCGCTCGCCGTGGTGGCCGTGCCGTTGGAGGGCAGTGACGCGCTGACGGTCGAACTGGCCATCGGCCAGGGGGCGGCGGAGCGCCGCGGGCTGGTGCTGCCCATGGAGGGCAGCTTGATGGGCGCGGCGTTCTCCTCCGGCACCCTGGTGGCCTGCCCGGACATCTCCGGCGACGAACTCGGTACGACGGGAATGTCCCAGGGCAGGGGGAGCGACTCAGCCGAAGCGCCCCGCTTCGCCAGTGGTCCGGCGGTCGCGGTACCGATCGGCACCGGCGAAGGCGTACGCGGTGTCGTCCTGCTGGCCCGCGAGGCGGGCGCGACGATGTTCTCGGCGGACGAGACGGAGCCACTCAAGGGATTCGCCGCACAGGCGGCGGTGGCGATGGAGCTGGCGGAACGGCGCCGTGACGCCGAGCAGATCGCGCTGCTGGAAGATCGCGACCGGATCGCCCGCGACCTGCACGACCTGGCCATTCAGCGCCTCTTCGCGACAGCCATGACGCTGCAGAGCGCCGGCCGGTTCATCGACCACCCGGTGGCGTCCGAGCGGGTACTGAGGGCAGTCGACGACCTCGACGAGACCATCAAGATCATTCGTACGACGATCTTCGGGCTCCGGTCGCGCGAGGAAGCCACGGAACAGGGTCTTCGGGCGCAGATCGTGCGTGCGCTCGGCGAGGCCGCTCCCGTGCTGGGCTTCCCGCCCAGCTTGCGGATGGAGGGCCTGCTGGACACGCAGGTGCCGAGGGCGGTCGCCGACCAGGTGCTGGCCGTGCTGTCCGAGGCGCTGACCAATGTCGCCCGGCACGCCCACGCCGACCGGGTCGAGGTGGTGGTGGAGACCGACGGTAAGGAGGTGCGGTTGGCAGTCACCGACAACGGCGTGGGCGTCCCGGCCGGGGGCCGTCGCAGCGGCCTGCGCAACATCGCGGAACGGGCCGGGAAGCTGGGCGGTTCCCTGGAACTGGCCGCCCCGCCCGGCGGTGGCACCTCTGTGGTCTGGCGTGTGCCCGTACGACCTGAGTAGCCGGGCGCGGCGAGGCCTCGCTCGAGGAGAGGCAGGAGGGCCCGGCTCACTGGGGCTGTTCGGCCCTGGTCCGCATCCCCGGGGCCGGGAAGCATGGATTTGCGCGACGTACCAGATGGTGAGGACGGGCGAATCCATGTATCCCCACGACGGCTTTCGTGAACTGGACCGACAGGAATGTCTGGCCCTGCTGGGCAGGGCCCCTGTAGGGCGCATCGTCCACACCCGTCATGCGCTGCCGGCAGTGCTTCCGGTCAACTTCGGTCTGGACGCCGATTCCGCCGTGGTGCTGCGCACCTCTGCGGAATCAGAACTGGCGCGTGCGGTCGACGGTTCGGTGGTGGCGTTCGAAGCCGACGAGGTCGACGCGGTCGCGCAGTCCGGCTGGAGCGTCGTCGTCACCGGCCTGGCCACTGTCGTGAGCGACCCCGGCGAGCAACGGCGGCTGGGACGGACCGGTCCGCGCTCCTGGGCCGCCTCGCCGAAGGACGTGTTCATCCGCATCGAGGCCGACCTGGTCACCGGCCGGGAACTCGTGGCCGACCGCTCGGTCCGCGGTACGGACCCGCATCCTGAGCAGCACGCCTGGTGACGCCACGTCGGTCATACGACGTCGCCACCGTCGCCACCGTGGTCACGGGCATAGGCCTGGAAGGTCTGATGCATGGAGCCCTCCGTGTGCAGGAACCATCGGTCGAGGATGCCGGCGAGGTCCTCGAGAGCCGCGGTGAGGACGGCGGCGGATGCCCTGACGTCCGGGCGCCTGGCCCTGACCGCCACTTCGGCCAGCTCGGCGGCATAGCCGACACGGAGGGCCAGGGACGTGTCGCCGTGACCGTCGTGGAAGTAGTACGACTCGGCGTACTGGGAGAGGTCCACGCAGATGCGCGCGACATCGCCCGCGAGGCCGTCGAGAGCGATGGCTCCAGCGGGCGAGTCCAGGTGCCGCTCGGCCGAGCCGGTTCGGCGAAGGTGGGAGATCCGCAGCGCGAGTGCCCGCCTGCGCGCCAGTGCCGGGTAGATGCCGAGGATCCAGGACACCGTGGCCGTCAGCAGTGCGAAGCCGACCAGGGCTTCCAGCGGGGCGACGATCCGGAGCCAGCCGGCGACCGGTGCGATGTCGCCGAGACCGAGCGTGGCGAGTGTGACCAGCGAGGTGTACAGGGCGTCCACCGGTCCGGAGTGCCGGCCCGGTTCCAGCGCCGCGGAGTAGGAGAACGCGTTCGGCATGTGCGGCCAGTAGATCAGCGCCCACCCCAGGGCCACACTCATCGCCCACGTGGCCACCACGGTCACCATGCCGAGCGGTCCGGCCAGACCGGCCGCCCGCCGACGGGCGCTGAACCGTGAGGAGAGCCGCCACAGACCCGTCATGATGATCCGGCTCAGGCCTCCATGGCGCGTGGGATGCCACAGGGTGTGGAACACGTCCCGCAAGATCGTCATCACGACGACTGCGCCGATCAGGGTGATCAGCCACTTCATGCGCATCCTCCAGGGACGCCGTCCGCACCGGACTCGGCAACGGGCGACCGCGCCCTGCAAGGGCTTCGCCTCGCGGCCGGCCTGCCCGGTCGCAGCGCCGACCCACCCTCCGTATCGGGGTGCTCGCCCTCCGCGCCCCTGCCATCGACGACCACGCCCCGCTGTCCTCGCCCGCTTCGGCTGTCTCCAGAGTCGCCGAGCCCGTCTCCGGCCGCACACTGCGACCTCCCCTCTGAGGGGTTCGGGTCCCATGGCGGCGGCGAGCGTCGGTGCGTAGGTGAATCAGGGTTTGCCGGGAGTGCCGGGGTACAGCGCGCTGAGACGGCGCCGGTACTCCTCTTCGTCGATCTCCCCGCGGGCGAAGCGTTCACCGAGAATCTGTTCGGGCGTGGGTACGGCGGGGTTGCGGGTGTGCTCGTGGGGGCGGTTGAGGGCCCGGAAGAGCAGCACGGCCACAACGATGATCAACACCCAGAAAAGGATCACGCTGATCGACATCGCGAACCAGCCCCATCCACCGCCACCGTGGTCGTACCAGAACATCATCACCACTCCCCGGCTACTGCGCCGGGTGCCACTCACGGGCGCGGCACCCGTTCGGAACGTGCCTTCACCTGCATCATCCCTCTGCCGTGTGCGACGGGACGGGGACCGATGGTCCCGGCCCCGTGGGCCGGTGCGCCCTCCCGGCCGGAGTACTCGGGCGCAGGCTCTGCGTACGGGGACCTCCAGTCCATGGCGGGCGGAGGGCCGGAGTACGACCGTAGAGGGGTAAGGCATCAACCGCTCCGGCGTTCGGCACCGGAAGGAGCGGACCGTGGAAGCGCACCAGCCGTTCCGACAGCCAGACCCTGCGGGACACCGGGCCCCGGGCCGCGGCACCAACCCCCTGCGACGCACATCCGACCGGCTGCGGTCCTGGTGCGCGCGCATTCTGCTGGTGATCGCCGTGGTGGGAATCCCCATCGCCGGGGTCACCACGGGCCTGATGTCGTACGAGTCCCGGATGCGCGTCGCGCAGACCGAAAACGCGGCACGGCATCCGGTGGACGCGCGGCTCGTGGCAAATGCCCCGGAGGCCGTGCCGACCGGCGACGGCGCCGACCCGGCGAGAGTACCCGCGCAGGTGCGGTGGACCGGATCCGACGGAACGGAGCACAACGGCACCGCGCAGGTGAAGCCGGCTACCGCGGCAGGCACGACCATACGGCTGTGGGTCGACGGCCGTGACCGGATCACTCCGGCACCGACCACTCCCGGTCAGGCCGTCCTCAGCGGTTGTACGAGCGGGGTCACGGTCTCAGCGGCGGCCATCGTGACCGCCGTACTCGCGTGGAAGGGCTTCACGCGCCTGCTCGACCGCAGAACGTACGCCCAGTGGGACGCCGAGTGGGAGCGGGTCGAGCCCGATTGGTCCCGACGGCTCCGAGAGTGAGGAAACCGCCCGGGACGGGTGCCGGTCATCGGCGCGAATGCCTCGCTTCCGGGTGGCGGAGCCTTCCTGCTGACGCGGCCGACCGGCTCAGTCGTCGACCGGGTCAGTCATGCGGGACGACGGCGACGGGGCACGCCGCGTGGTGCACGGCGGCATGAGCCACGGGACCGAGGCGCGGCGCCAGTGCGCCCCGGTGCCTGCGTCTGCCGAGCACCAGGAGGTCGGCCCCGTACGCGCCCGCTACGGTGGCCCTGGCCGGGCTTTCGAGCCGGACCACGTCGACCACCTGCACGCCGGGGAACTTCTCGCGCCAAGGGCGCAGCGCCTCGTTCAGGTCCTTCTCCACTTCCTCCGTGATCTCTGCGGCGACCTCGGCGTCCACACCCCAGGGCGTGTACGCCTGCATGGGAAGCCCGCGCCCGTGAACCGCCCGCAGCGGCACACCGCGGGCGGCCGCGGCGGAGAAGGCGAACTCGAGCACGTCGTCACACGCGTCCTTGAGCCCCAGTCCGACCACCACGCAGCCCTCATGCCCGGGAGGCTGCACCGTCTCGTCGACACCCTCACGTACGAGCACCACCGGCCGCTCGGCCCGTGACACGACATCCATGCTGATGTCACCGAGGAAGTAGCTTTCGACCGCACCCAGCCCCCGCGATCCCAGCACCACCAGTCGGGACTCGGATGCCGCTCTCAGCAGCGCGTCCCGGGCATCCTCGGCGACCAGGTTCTCCACAATGAGCAGAGCAGGGTGACGCTTGTGGAGCTCCGTCTGCGCGTTGTGCACGATGCGCCTCGGCCAGTAGTTCGGGTCCTGCTGCGGGGGGACATCAGACGTCCCGGGCCGCAGCAGAGGCCATGCGTGGAGCAGGCGCAGCGCGAGTCCCTGCCGGTCGGCTTCGTCCGCGCCCCAGCGGGCGGCGGCCAGGCTCTCAGGTGAACCGTCCAGGCCCACGGTGACCACTGGCTCCATGGCGAGCGCCTCCGTCTCGATAGAACGTGGGGCTACGGACGGCATGTCCGGCTCGCCCCTTTTCCCGGCACAGCGCGGCGCCCGACCGGCACGCGTCCGCACCAAGCAACTTCATATTGAGAAGTACCCAGATGTGGCATTTTGCCGCGCTTCTTATGAAGGGTGACGGTACCGCCGTCGTGCCGCGGATCTGATTACAGGGACCTCCGGCCCCGTGACGGCGGGGCGCCGACGTCCGACGATGAGATCGATGGCCGAGTGACCTCTCGGTACCCAGACGAGTACGCAGATGAGGAGGAGAGCGATGCCGCATACCGTTGAGTGGAAGGTTCGCCTCTACCTTTTCGAGGACGAAGGAGCGACGACAGCACGCGTGGTGTTGAACACCGGTACCTCGACGCTCACTGGACACGGGACGGCGCACTGCAACCCCGCGGACACGGATGTGCCGGAGATCGGTGACGAGCTGGCGGCGGGCAGGGCCATGCGGGACCTCGCCCAGCAGCTGGTGGACACTGCGGAACGCGACATCGAGAGCGTCGGTGCAGCAGCTGATGGGCGCCGCGCTCGTCCCGTCGCGGGGTGGTCCATGTGACCGGCGGCGGGTCCGCCAGACACCGCGCACTGGCGCGCGGCAGGCCCGTCTCGGCAAGCAGGGTACGGGCCAGTGCCTTCCTCTCCGTAAAGCGACGTTTTCCAGGAACGGTGATGATCATGCGTGCTCACCTGGGCGACCAACTCGTCATCGAGAGCCCCACCACCGGAGCGACCAAGCGCGAGGGCGAGATCGTCGGCCTCCACCACGAAGACGGAACGCCGCCCTATGACGTTCACTGGTCGGACACGGACGAGACAACGCTCGTATTCCCTGGACCCGACGCGCACGTGCATCACCTGGAGCACGTGGCCGAAACAGTTGAACCAACTGAACCAACCGGCAAGCCCTCCAGGGCTGTTTCCGCCGAGACGGCCTCGGGAGGGTTTGCCGTATCCGACGACAGGACGCCAGCCGAGGCGTCCCTGGTGGGCGACATCGGGCGCCGCGTGGCCGCCGAACGCGAGCGGCAGGGACTCAGCCGGGCGGAAACTGCCCGCCGCGCCGCCATGGCTCCGGACTACCTCGCCTACGTCGAGGAGCAGCCGGCGGATCCGAGCCTGGCGAGTCTCATCAGACTGGCCGCCGCGCTGGGCACCAGCGTCGCGGCTCTGCGCGGCAGCGGCATCGACCTGCCGCCCGGCCAGGGCCAGGCCCTCCTCCGCCCCGAACTGCGGGACCTCGGTCCCGACCAGTGCCGGGCCCTGCTCTCCACCCACGGTGTGGGGCGCGTCGCGGTGTCGACACCTGACGGCCCGGCCGTCGTACCGGTGAACTATGAGGTCGTCGACGACGCGATCGTCTTCCGCACTGCTCCCGGTTCCACTCCCGCGGCCGCGGCGGGAAACGACGTGGCCTTCGAGGTCGATCACGTGGACGACGCCATGAGCCAGGGCTGGAGCGTGCTCGCCGTCGGCCCGGCCCGCCCGGTCACTGAGCCGGATGCCGTTCGCCGACTGACCGATCGCGCCCACAGCAAGCCGTGGGCGGGGGGCGAACGCGAGATGTGGGTCTCGATCCAGCCGAGGCGCCTTACAGGGCGGCGCATAGGTCCGGCCGAGCAGTAACCGGCCGGACGGCCGCAGGCGCGGCTCCGGGTGCGCGGCACGGCGCCCGCCATGCCGGAGTTCATGCCCCCTGTGGGACGACGGCGACCGGGCACCGCGAATGGTGCAGCACGGCGTGAGCGACCCGCCCGAGCTGGAGACCGAAGTGACCAGGGCGCCTCAGCGCCCCGACGACCAGCAGATCCGCGTCGGCCGATTCGCTCACCAGCACCCTGTGTGGGGCGCCCTCGATCGCCCGGCGGACCACTTCGACGCCGGGGTGATCCCGCTCGGCCTCGCGGAGTGCCCCGGCGAGGAGAGTGGAGGCACGCTCCTCGTGAACCTGGGCCGCATCGTCCTCGAAGAGCAGGTGGTCCACCTGTTCATGTGCCGGGCTGCGCCAGACCCGTACGGCGTGGAGCGGGCAGCCCCGCACCTCGGCCTCACGGAAGGCGAACCGCACAGCGGCCAGGTGCTCAGGCGACTCCCCGACACCGACCACCACCCGCCGGAAGGTCCCCTGCCGGTTCTGCACCTCGCCATGGACCACGATGACCGGGGACACGAAGGCGCGGGCCGCCACGGCGAGGCTCACCGATCCCAGCAGCGCCCCGGCGAACGCCCCTCGGCCGTGCGACCCGGTGACCACGGCGTACGCGTCGTGGCCCGCCTGCAGCAGGGCGGACACCGCATCCTCCGGAATGACCTCGGCCGACACCTTCAGCTCCGGGTTGCGACGCTGGGCGCGTTCCGCGCCGGACGCGGCGATGTGCTCCGCCATGATCTCTTCGGAGGGGCGGTCGGTACTGAAGGACGGGCGGCCGCCCTCGTACCGCTCCCACAGGGAGGCGTATACCAGGCGAAGCGGCAGCCCGTGGCGTGCCGCTTCGTCCACTGCCCAGTCGATCGCCTGCAGGCTGGACTCCGAACCGTCGACACCGACGACCAGCGGGAGTTCCATCGTCTCCACCGCCTTCCTTCCCAGCGGCCACTGCGCGGTCCCTGTACACACCGTCGCATCGCGCACGGCCGGCCGCGACAGGCGGACCGGCAGCCGTACGCGGCACCCCGGGACCCGGTGAGGCCACCGTCAGCTCATCAGGGCCGGTCGGCCCAAGTCCTTGGCCCTTTCAGGCCCTGGGAGACACGCGCCCCGGGACGGACGCTGGAGTCACCGAGGAAACGGGACGCACTGCCGGCTCCCGCCTCCGCCGGCCGAACAGACGGCACTTCCCGCACCGGGCCGTGCAGGCAGTAAGGAAGGCAATCATGATGACAAGGACCGGCGCTCTCTCAGCTCTGCCCAGGGGGTACCACGATCGGCTCATGGCCATCGCTCGCGAAGTGTCCTTCGACTCGGGCGAGCGCATTTTCAAGGAGGGCGACAAGGCAGACCGCTTCTGGATCATCCAGACGGGCACCGTCGATCTCGATCTTCATGTGCCAGGCAGGCGCGCGGCGGTCATCGAGTCCCTCCACGCCGGTGAACTTCTCGGCTGGTCCTCGCTCATCCCACCCCACCACCGGCACCTGGGAGCCGAGGCGTCAAGCCCGGTACGCGCATACGAGTTCGACGCCACGGTGGTGCGGGAGCTGTGCGAGCAGGACCCGGTGTTCGGCCGTGCACTGATGACCCACGTCTCCGGCTTGATCGCAAACCGGCTCAGGGCCGCCCGCCTGCGACTGCTCAATCTGTACGCGCCCTACGGCGCTGGGCCTGTTCCCTGAGTTCCATTGCCTGCGACGGCGAAAGGAGGAGGTCCCAAGTGCCTGAGACCCCGCACATCGTGAGCGACGTGATGACCATGACGGTCGTGGCGGTCGGACGTGACGCACCCTTCAAGGAGATCGTCAGGACCATGGAGCAGTGGAAGGTGAGCGCCCTGCCGGTCCTGGAGGGCGAAGGGCGCGTCATCGGGGTGGTCTCCGAAGCCGACCTGCTGCCCAAGGAGGAGTTCCGCGACAGCGACCCGAGCCTGTACGAGCAGCGTCAGCGGCTGTCCGACGTAGCCAAGGCGGGCGCGGTGACCGCCGAGGAGGTCATGAGCACTCCCGCCATCACGGTGCACCCCGACGTCACCCTGGCGCAGGCAGCCCGGATCATGGCCGTGAAACACGTCAAACGGCTTCCCGTGGTCGACGGCGAGGGCATGCTGCAAGGCATCGTCAGCCGCGGCGACCTGCTGAAGGTCTTCCTGCGGTCGGACGAGGACATCGCCGAAGAGGTCCGACGCACGGTGGTGTCCTACCTGTTCCCCGCCCTCGGCCACACCATCCACGTGAACGTGCACGACGGAGTAGTCACTCTCCACGGACAGGTCCGGGACACCTCCCCCATCTCCGTCGCCGTACGCCTCGTCCGCGCCGTGGAGGGCGTCGTGGACGTCGAACCCCGCCTCACCGGTGCGCCCGCAGCCGTGACCGCACCGGAGAGAGCGCGGTGACAGATCCGCACCCCCGGGTTCCGTGTTGTGCGGCCGGCCTCCCTGTGACCAGGATCGATAGTTGGCACCGGGAAACGTTCGTGACCTGCGCCGGTGCCAAGTAGCTCCCGTGGCTTGAAGAGCGGAATCAGAGAGATAGTTGGCAATTTGGTACAGCGCAGGTCACAAAGCGTGTCGCCGCATCTCGGCGTCCACGCACCTAGGAGCGTGGGTCAGTAATTCTGGCTCTCGGCGTCAGTGGGTGGTTCCCGGTGTTGGGTGGCGGTGACTACGAGGATGGTGCGAATTCGGTCGCAGGGTTTGGGGGTTTCGAGCACACTTGTTCCTATGGGACTGGTCACTGCGGACGCCGAGCGGTCGCTCGATGACTTGGCTTTGTGGAACGGGTTCTCCGGGGTTGTGGCGGTGCACCGTGGCGTGAAGGCCGAGTTCACGAAGGCCTACGGCGAGGCGTTCCGGGGATTCGGGGTCCTGAATACCGTGAATACGCGGTTCGCCCTGGCCAGCGGCACGAAGGGCCTGACGGCCGCGTGTGTGATCGGGCTTGTCGCGGACGGCCTGCTGGATCTGGCGACGACCGCCCGGTCGGTGCTGGGCCGCGATCTGCCGCTGATCGGCGGCGACGTCACTGTCGGGCACCTGCTGGCCCACCGGTCTGGCATCGGTGACTACTTGGACTAGGACGAGGGCTTTGACGTCACCGACCACATGCTTTCGGTGCCGGTCCACACGCTCGTCGACACCGAGGACTACCTGGCCGTGCTGGACGGCCACCCGGCGAAGTTCAGGCCGGACGACCGGTTCTGCTACTGCAACGGCGGATACGTGGTGCTCGCGCTCATCGCCTCCCGGGTCGCCGGTGTGCCATTCCATGACCTCGTCCAGGAGCGCGTCTGTGTACCGGCCGGGATGACGGACACTGCGTTCGACCGTACCGATGAACTGCCAGAGCGGACCGCTGTCGGCTATCTCAGGGCGGCTGGCGATCGGAGCAATGCACTGCACCTTCCGGTACGCGGCAGCGGCGATGGCGGGATCTTCTCGACGGCCGCGGACGTGGCGGCGTTCTGGTCGGCGCTGTTCGGCGGCCGCATCGTGCCGCAGCAGTGGGTGGAGCGCATGGTCGCGCCGGTCAGCGACGTGCCGTCGAAGAAGCGCCGCTACGGTCTGGGATTCTGGCTGGCCGGGGCGGGCGATCGCGTGCTGCTGACCGGCTACGATGCGGGCGTCTCGTTCCAGACGACTCACGATCCGGGGACCCAGCTCAGTGCGACGGTGGTGTCGAACACGACGCCGGGTGCGTGGCCCATGGCGCGGCAACTCACATACCTCGTCATGCCTGATGCCTGACAAGGTAATGCCAACCTCGCCGGTCATTCGTGATCTTCTGTATGGAAGAATCTTGGTATGTCTGGTGGGGATGGTCTGTTCGAGGTGGCGGCGACGGGGGTGAAGCCGGAGGGCGGGCCGTCGGCACCGGTGACCAAGTCGTTCCGCGTGTTCGCCCCGGATCAGACGCTGTTGCTGCCGCCGTCGCTGGATGAGTGGCTGCCGCAGGATCATCTGGCGCGGTTCGTCGCCGAGCTTGGGACTCCGCCCCGCACACCGTGACCGCCACGGAGGGCAAGGCTTTCGACACTGACAGTATCGACGACGGTGCCACCGCCACCTTCACCGCGCCGTCTACCCCTGGCAGCTACTCCTTCATCTGCGCCATCCGCCCCATGACGGGCACGCTCACCGTACGTTGATACCCAAGCGGCAAGCCCGCGCGCTGATGCGAAGCCGCGCACGGACACCCCGCCGTGCCCTTGATTCCGGGGTAGGGCGCGCCTCCACGGGGCTCCCGCCAGCGGCTAAGGACGGGTGGCAGCGGCAAGAAACAGCGGCACAGCCACGAACAAGCGGCCCGCATTGGCGCGTTGGGCCTGTTCCTCGACCCAGGCTTCGGCTTCCGCAAAGCTGATCGCACCTACGGACCGGGCCCCTTCCGCGAGACCGTCCAGCATGGGCAGCACGACTGCGTCGGTGAAGATCCCCGTATGAGCCTCGACCGTGACGTCGTCGAAACCCGCGTCGAGGAGGAGGTTGCGGTAGCGGCGGGCGGTGCGCGGCCCGGGGACCGTGTCGGCGCGGGCGTGCACGATGGTGCGGGTGAGCACAGGGTCATCGGCATCGATGACGAAGGTGTCCCAGTCCTGCCCGATGAGGACGATGCGCCCGCCGGGGGCGAGCACGCGCCGCGCCTCGTCGAGCGCGCGGGCGGGATCGTCCACGTCGTGGTACATCTTCTCGGCCCGATATGCGCCCAACACGCTGTCCTCAAAAGGGAGTTCATAAGCGTTCGCCAAGCGGAAGTCTCCGGCCGGCCAGCGTCTGCGGGCGACGGCGACCATCTGCGCGTCGATGTCGACGCCGACTGCCTGTGCACCCCGCTCGCTCATCTCCGCGACCGCGCGACCGGGCCCGCAGCCCGCGTCGACTACCACCGCGCCCGGCCTGATGCCGAGCAATTCGTAGGAGCGGGCCCGTAGTTCGACTGCACCCGGAATGTTGTCCACGTTGTCGAGCAGGGCGATTAACGCGTCCGTGCCCTCGGGGACGCGAACTGTCGTCTCGTCTTTCGTTTGATGCTTGTGCATGCTCGGTAGCCTGCGACTTAATGTCGGCATGAAGTCAAGCGAGCCATACGAGCCGATGGCTATCGGGGCGCTCGCGGAGCGTTTCGGACTTGCCACCCATGTCCTGCGCCATTGGGAGGCCATGGGCCTGCTCCGCCCCGAACGCGATGTAGCAGGCCGGCGCCGCTACGGCCCGGAGGACCTCGTCCGTGTGGCCGTCATCCTGCGCGCCAAGGAGGCCGGATTCGACCTCGACAGCATCCGCGAGATGATCGAGGAGTCCGATCCCTCTGCCCGGCGCGCCACTCTGCAGCACCGTCGCGCCGAGCTGCAGCGGCGTATCGCCGAGGCGCAGGCCTCGCTCGAGCTGATCGAATGCGCCCTCGACTGTGACCACGAGGACTTCGCCACCTGCCCCCACTTCCAGCAGATGGTGCGCGAGCGCATCGGTGTCAGCGCGCCGCCGCATGTGCGGGCTTAGCCACGGCTTCACGGCTACGGTGGAAGTGTGCCAGGCGCCGGTACGCAGCGGATGCGTAAGGAGGCCCGATGCACGGCCACAAGGCGGCACAGCCCGAGGAACCCGGGGTGCTCATCACCCATGTGCGCTTGTACAACGTCTTTCTCGCGGTGCTCTTCGCAGGGCGGCGAGGAGCACTGGACGCCGCCATGGCCGCGGCCAGCGGAGCCGCGCCCAGGGACCGGGTGCTCGACGTCGGGTGCGGCCCCGGGCACTTCGCCCGCCGGCTCGCCATGGTCGTCGGCCCGCGGGGCGAGGTCGTCGGCGTCGACCCCTCTCAGCCCATGATCGACTACGCCCGGCGCCACGCGGGCGCGGCGCCCAACTGCCGCTTCGAGGTGGCGGCGGCCCAGGCTCTGGCCAAGAACCCGGCCACGACCCTCAGGGTCTGGACAGGCAGCGCTGATCCGCACCCAGTCCTCGGCCGACGCGTCCGGGCGCGCCCACCGGTGCCGGTGAGCGCGCCTGGACGACGAAAGGAGAGGATCAGGCAATGTAGGCGACGTTCGCCATCATCCCCGCCTCGCCGTGATACGCGTTGTGGCAGTGCAGCATCCACTGCCCCGGGTTGTCAGCGTCGAAGAAGACGGACAACTTCTTCTTGGGCAGCACGATCGCGGTGTCCTTGCGCGGCCCGGAGTCGCCGAGCCGGTAGGTGTGACCGTGCAGGTGCATCGGGTGCCACATGTCGGAGTCGTTGACGAAGTCGAGCCGCACCCGCTGACCGTCCTCGATGACGATCGGGTTCGCCTCGGGATCGTTCATGTCGAACGGCATGCCGTTGATGGCCCAGTTGTACTTGTGCATGCCGCCGGTCAGCTTGATCTGGTGCGTCACGTCGGTCTTGGCGGACTTCAGTCGTACGCCGTCGGCCGCCCGGAGCTGGGAGGCGCTCATGATCATGCCGTCGAGTTCCTTCGGACGGACGGTCGCCGACGGTGCGCTCCCCGAGCCCGTACGCACGACAGCCAAGCCGTTCGCGTTCTTGCCCTCGGCCAGGGCGACGAGCGGGAAGACTCCGTCGCCGAGGGTGACGAGGACGTCGTACCGCTCACCCATGCCGATCAGCAGGGCGTCCACCTCCTGGTGCTCGACCGGGAAGCCGTCTGTGTGGGTGATGGTCAGCTTGTGTCCGCCGAGCGCGACCCGGTACGCGGTGTCACCGCCTGCGTTGATGATCCGCAGCCGCACCTTCTTGCCGGGCTTGCTCGTGTAGACGTCGGGGTCGGCGGCCACCCGGCCATTGACAAGGTGATGCGGGTACTTCACGTCCCCGGCGTCGCCGCCGAGCAGGTCACTCTGGGCACCCATGAGCATGAACTTCATCGACATGCCGTCCGAGGTGGCGGAGGACGAGGGCGAGGCGGAGTCGCCCATGTCCATCCCACCCATGTCCCCCATGTCGTGGCCCTCCATGCCGCTGGAGCTGGGGCTGCTCTTCCCCATGTCCATATGGCCCATGCCTTGCTTCAGTTCGGCGAAGACCTCATCCGGGGTGCCCGTTACGCCGTCGACCCAGTCGTCGAGGAGGACGACCCACTCGTCGTCGTACGCGAGGGTCTCCTTGGAGTCCTCGACGATCAGCGGGGCGTACAGGCCGCGATCGAGCTGGACGCCGACGTGCGGGTGGAAGAAGTACGTGCCCGGGGCGTCAGCGATGAACTTGTAGGTGAAGGTGGAGCCGGCCCGGACGGCGGTCTGGGTGGCGGACGGCATCCCGTCCATGTCGTTGCGCAGCGCGATGCCGTGCCAGTGGATGGACGTCGTCGTCTTGTTCGGGAGCTGGTTGGTCAGCTCGGCGATCAGGGTGTCCCCGGCGGACAGCCTGATCTCCTTGCCCGGGGTGCGTCCGTCGAAGGCCCAGGTCTTGGGCATGATGCCGCCGCCCAGGTCGATCTTCGCGGGCGCCGCTGTCAGGGTGACTTTCTGCTGCCGCCCAGTGCCGGCGCGCTTCTTCTCGGCGGCGGCCACGGCCGAGCCGGAGGGGTTGACAAGGGTGGGGCTGCTGCCGGAGTTGCTGCTGCAGGCGGCGAGAGCGCCGCCTCCGGCGACTCCCAGTCCGGCGAGCAGCAGGGAGCGGCGGTTGATGCTGTTCATCTCTTGGTGTCCTCTGTGTCGAAACTGCCGATGTGGTCGCGTGGGGACGGCACATCGCGCGCCGTCCGGCGCGGCCTATATGCGCAGTTGAGAGAGGACGGAGAGGTCGGGCGGAGCACGCCCGATCGCGGCGGCGGGTGTGCGTCCTCCCACCGCCTGGTACAGGTCCGCGAGCGGGTCGAACTCGCTTTGGCTGGGCATGGCGAGCTGCACGGCATCGATACTCGCCGTGGCGCAGTGCTGCATGCCCGGGGCGGCACAGCCACCAGCGTCGATGCTGTGCGTGGGGGCTCGGGAGACGAACTGTGAGGCGGTCTTCCAAGCCTCGTCCGGCATCGCGTGCGCGGCATGGGCAGAGCCCGGCATGGACGAGACAGCGGTCGCCGACGTCTCGTGGTGCACGAGCACGGCCAGCGCGACGCACAGGGTGAGGAACACCCCGTACGACCAGCGAACGGCTATGCCGCCGCTGCCTGCTGTCCGCATCCTCATCACTCCACCTGATCGACGCTTGCCCGAGTCTGCACCTTACCCCCGGGGAGTACCTAAAGGCGCAGCGGACTGATGTCGCTCTACTTGTTACTCGGCCGGACGGCTCCGTACGGTCCGCAGGTCCACCGCCTCTTCCGCACCGCCCTGCCCCCGTCGTGGTCCGGGTGCGGCGGAACGCGGTAGGTGACCCAGGTGATCAGGCCCGTTCTCTGGACGATGCTCTCCCCCCGAGGCGATGTGTCTATCGGGAAGGGGCCGGCTGAGCCAAGGGCGCCAGCAAACCCTCCTAACCAGCTTCAGTCCGCCTTCGGACGTCGGGCAGAGCCAGGGGTCCGTCCACGGCGTGTCAAAGAGCCAGAAGTCCTCTTCGGGAAGACGCAGTTCCTCGGCTGTACTCCGGGGCGGCAATCAGCCGCCGTGGCGGCCCTCGAATCGTCTGTTCGGGTGGTTGGTCTTGCTCCGTCCTGGCGGCTGTCACTCACTGGTCCGCCCAGGAGGTTCGTGACCGTGACACAGAGCGCCGAAGAGCTCGTCGAGCGGGGTACTCAAGGCATGAGCAAGGGCGTGCCACGTCTTTGGGGTGCCGATGGTGCGACCCTGCTCGATCTCGATAAGCGTCCTTCTGGCCAGGCCGCTCTGGGCCGCGAGCTCGTCGTAAGTCCACCCCCGCGCGGCCCTCAGCCGGGCGAGTTCCGGGCGCAGAGCCTCGAAATCCGGGTCGGGCGGGAAGATCGTCACCCGACTATCCGACGGTGCAGACACCTACCCTGTCAGTGCAGACCTCTGCCCTGTCTGTGCCCGCAGTCAGCGCACGGAGGGGCAGAGGTCTGTACTACCGTGTGCCGCCGACCCCAGCCCGACGGGGGCCGGCGCGGGAAACGTACCGACAGCCGCATGAACCTCGGTTCTGCCTACACCCGCGAACGATCAGACGCGGCACGACGACCTGCATCGAAGTGACGCGCCGTCACCTCTTAGAACGCATGGCGATCTTGGTGCCAACTATGAATCCTAAGTCCCAACTAAAAGTCCTCGTCACACTCCCGGTTAACGGCGGACGCGTGGCATCCCCAGACCGATCCAGGAGATGATCTCGCGCTGGATCTCGTTGTTGCCGCCGCCGAAGGTGAAGATCACGGCGGAGCGGTAGCCGCGCTCCAGTTCGCCGTGGAGGACGGCGCCCGCGGAGCCCTCCTTCAGGGCTCCGGCCGCGCCTACGACCTCCATCAGCGATGCGTACGCGTCGCGGCGCGCCTCGGAGCCGTAGACCTTGACTGCGGAGGCGTCCTGCGGGGTGAGTTTGCCCTCCTGCACGGCGTTGACCATCTGCCAGTTCATGAGTTTCATCGCGTCCAGCCTGGTGTGCGTCCGGGCGAGGCCCCGGCGCACCCAGCCGAGGTCGATCACGCGGCGGCCGTCGGCGAGCTTGGTGTCCATGGCCCAGCGCTGCACGTCGTGCAGTGCGCGGATCGCCATGGTGCCGTGTGCGGCGAGGGTGACACGCTCGTGGTTGAGCTGGTTGGTGATGAGCCGCCAGCCCTTGTTCTCGTCGCCGACGCGGCGGGAGACGGGCACTTGGATGTTCTCGTAGTAGCTGGCCGTGGTGTCGTGCGAGGCGAGGGTGTTGATGACGGTGCACGAGTAGCCGGGGTCGGTCGTCGGCACCAGGAGAATGGTGATGCCCTTGTGCGGCGGCGCGTCGCGATCGGTGCGGACGGCGAGCCAGACCCAGTCGGCGGTGTCGCCGTTGGTGGTCCAGATCTTCTGGCCGTCGACCGTGTAGTGGCCGGTGGCCTCGTCGCCCTCGCGGACGGCCCGTGTCTTCAGGGCGGCCAGGTCGGTCCCGGCTTCGGGTTCGCTGTAGCCGATCGCGAAATCGATCTCGCCCGAGAGGATCTCCGGCAGGAAGTACGCCTTCTGCTCGTCGGTGCCGAACTGCATGATCGTCGGGCCGACCGTGTTGAGCGCCATCAGGGGCAGCGGTACGCCCGCCTGAGCGGCCTCGTCGAAGAAGATGAACTGCTCCATGGGCGTGAGGCCGCGGCCGCCGTACTCCTTCGGCCAGCCGACGCCGAGCCAGCCGTCCGCGCCGAGGCGGCGGACGGTTTCGCGGTAGAACCGCTTCTGGGCCGCAGGTTCGGCGTACCGGGCATGAGCGGTGTCGGGCACCAGCCCGGTGAAGTATGCGCGCAGTTCGGCACGCAACCGCTGCTGCTCGGGCGTGTATTCGAGGTGCACGGCGCCTCCTGGACCCCTGGCTCGCCGACCCGGACCTGACGGCGCACACAGTAGAACTCGTTCCAGAAATAGGGAATGGGCGCGGCGTTCCGCAACGGAACGACCTGAGCCCGCAGGAGGCTCACGCCCGGGCGCGATGGTGTGACGGTTCAGCCGAGGGTCGTCAGGAACTCCGCGCAGGCGCGCGCACAGCGGCGGCAGGCTTCGGCGCAGTTCTCCGCCCCCGCGTGGCGGTCGAGCAGCTGGGCGCAGTCCAGGGTGACCGACCGGCACATCTCGAGCTGGAAGCGCAGCTCGTACTCGTCCTGGCGCGCGTCCTCGGAGAGCGTGCGGCAGGTCTCGTCGCACACCGTCGCGCACGACATGGCCCTGCGGCGCAGCTCGTCCGCGCCCGGGTCGTCGACGGCATCAGGTTCGGCGCCGGTCTCCGGACCCGCGCTCGTCAGGCTGGCCTGCAGCGCGCACAGGCGTGCGCATTCGGTGCAGGCCTGCGCGCAGGCGAAGCGATCCTCGAGAAAGCGGACGAGGTCCTGCCGGCTGACGGCCTGGTCCCCGCGCGGGCCTGGCCTGCCTGGACCTGCCCCGGCGGCGGCCTGGTCCCGACCCGAACCAGCACCAGCACCAGCACCGGCACCGGCACCGGCACCAGCACCAGCACCAGCACCAGCACCAGCACCAGCACCAGCACGGTCCCGGCTCCCTCCGGCAGCTTCATCCCGGCGGTCGGCCTGCTCCTGCCGAGCTGTGGCCTCGTCATGCCCGTTGGAACCCGGCCGCCGTGCGACGGCCGGGCCCTGCCGGTCAGCCGCTTCGTCGCGCCCCGGCGAGGCCCCGCCCTGCCCCACGGCGGCCGGGTTCCAACGGGCAGCGGCCTGGATCTGCGGACCCAGGTCTTCATCGGGCTCGACGGCAGCGGGATCCTGCCGGGCCGGAGCGTCAACATGGTCGACCTGCACGTGCCCGCCGTCCGTCGCGTTCCGCCCGGCAGCGTTCTCGGCCCGTCGGGCCGGAGCCTCCTCGTCCCCGATGGCGGGCCGGCTCTGCCGCTGCGTCACCTGGTCCGGCACGGCGCCCCTCCTTTCCATAGACATCTCCCCGTGCGCATCTCCATCACCCCGTAGACATCTCCGCAGACATACGCAAACGCTCCGCGGGCCCACGACGGTGCGGGCCCACGGGTCCCTGGCGGGTAGCCGTGCGCCGCGCGGCCAAACCCGCATAGCCGCCGCACTCGGGGTACTCGACTCGTGCCCGGTATCGGACCCGAGAGCACCGGGAGGTCTCATGCTGTCCACACCCGTGGCTGTGACGAGCGGCGAGGTGTCACTCGCGGGGGACCTGACCGTGCCGGACGACGCCACCGGCATCGTGCTCTTCGCCCATGGCAGCGGCAGCTCCCGCCACAGCCCGCGCAACCAGGCCGTCGCCGCCACGCTACGCGAGGCGGGCCTCGGCACGCTGCTGTTCGATCTGCTGACGCCTGACGAGGAGGCCGAGGACACCATCACCGGCATCCACCGGTTCGACATCGGCCTGCTCGGCCGGCGGCTGAGCGGCGCGGTGGACTGGCTGACGGGCCGGGCCGCCGATCTGCCGCTGGGCCTCTTCGGTGCGAGCACCGGCGCCGCGGCCGCGCTGGTCACCGCCGCCGAGCGGCCCGAATACGTCCATGCCGTGGTCTCCCGCGGCGGCCGTCCCGACCTCGCAGGAGACCGGGCGCTGGAACAGGTCCGGGCGCCCGTCCTGCTGCTCGTGGGCGGGCACGACGAGGTCGTCCTGCAGCTGAATCGCGAAGCACAGGCCAAGCTGCGCGCTCCCAGCCGGCTGCAGGTGATCGAGGGAGCGACCCATCTCTTCGAGGAGCCCGGAACGCTGGACGAGGTCGCCGTCGCCGCCGCGCGCTGGTTCAGCGACATGGGACGGGCGACGGACACGCAGGGCCCGGGTCACGACCGGGGACGCACTCAGCAGTAGCACTCGGAAGGAGTGGAGTACATGCAATTCCGTGACCGGAGGGAGGCCGGCCAGATACTGGCCGAACGACTCCGCGTACTGCAGGAGAAGGGTGCTCTGCCGGAGCCGGTCGTCCTGGCCCTGCCACGCGGCGGCGTCATCGTGGCCGACGAGGTCGCGCGGGCGCTCCAGGCCCCGCTCGATGTGCTGGTCGCCCGGAAGATCGGGGCGCCGTTCCAGCCGGAGCTGGGGGTGGGAGCCATCGCGGACGACGACGCGCCGCTCTTCGACAAGCGAACGCTGGACCAGCTCGGCCTGACCGAGGCGGAGCTGGCCCCCGTGGTCGCGCGCGAGCGCGAGGAGCTGCGCCGGCGCGAGGAGCTGTACCGCCAGGGCAGGCCCGCCCCCGAACTGGAGGGCCACACGGCTGTCGTCGTGGACGACGGGGTCGCCACCGGGGTCACGGCCCGGGCCGCGCTGCGTTCCCTGCACCAGCAGCATCCCGAGCGCATCGCGCTGGCGGTCCCGGTGTGCTCACCGGAGGCGTTCAGCCTCCTGCGCCACGAGGCCGACGACGTGGTGTGTCTGGACCGGCCCAGCCCCTTCACGGCGGTCGGGCTCTGGTACGAGGACTTCGAGCAGGTGACGGACGACGACGTACTGGCGGTGTTGCGGCGGCAGTGACCACGGGAACGGCAGGCGCGGGCCGGCGGACCGCGGCAGCGACGGGAGTGACGGGACACAGCCGTCCCGTCACTCCCGTCGCTGCGGCCGCTTGTCGCTCGGCTCGTCGGTCGGGGGCAACCGGGTGCAGCCGACGACCGGCGCGACCGAGTGCAGCCGGCAGTCAGCGCTGATAGAGGCCGACCAGCGTACCGCTGGCCAGCTGCTCCCGGTCGAGCAGGCCGTGGATGTCGTCTGCGGTCGCGTCGTCGGGGAGCGACACGGGCCCCGGAAGGGCGTACAGCCGGAAGAAGTAGCGATGCGCCTTGTCGCCCGCCGGGGGGTTCGGGCCGCCCCAGCCCCGGCCTCCGTAGCCGTTGCGATGGGCGCGGCTGCCGGGCTTCGTCTCGCCGGTGTCCAGTCCGCCGCTGTGGGGATCGATCCCGGTCACCAGCCAGTGGACGAAGGTCCCGGACGGCGCGTCGGGATCTTCGCACAGCACGGCCAGCTCCGCTGCATCGTCCGGCACTCCGGACCAGGTCAGAGGCGGCGAGACGTCGTCGCCCTCCTTCGCGTACAGCCGCGGGATCACCGCGTGATCCGTGAACGCGGCGCTCTTGAGTTCGATACCAGCCATGCGCCCGGAGTACCCCGGCAAGCGGCACACATGCAGCTGCTCATCCCGTACGGCCGATGCCGCCGCTGCCGAACCCGCCGCTGGAACCTAGGCTCCAGCGCCTGCGGTACTGGGCCGTGCTGCGCTTGTTGGGCGTGCGGCCGAGTTCGTAGGGCATGAGGCGCCCGCGGTCCGTGGGGACCTCGTCCGGCTCGCGTACCTCCCAGAGGTCGAGCGGGCCCTCGTTCTCGGCGGTCCCACGCGGGCCCGCGGCACGACGCCGGTACCTCAGGCCCATCCCGACCGCCCCGGCGACCGCCGCGGCAGTGACGACTCTGGTCGCCACGGGCGTGACCTTGCCGGACATCGGTGTACGAAACGGCATACCACGCACCCCTTTGTCTTTCTTTGTCACCTTCATGCCCAGCTAGTACCCGGCAGTTCGGTCACCACTCAGGTCATGTCCCGCGTCCGTTCCGGCACCCGCCGCGGTCACGGACGCGTCGGTCCGGCCGGGCGGGCGCCCTGTCAGCCCGCGGCCTCCTTGCCCTCCTGCCTCGCCGCCTTCGCCTCCCGCTGCGGGACGACCGTGTACGCAGGGTCCTCGGCCGAGGCGACCCCCGCGGCGCAGAACCCGAAGCGCAGGGCGGCGGAGCCGGCCGGCAGGGCGAGCCCGCCGACGGCGGCAGCGGTTCGGCTGCGGCCGCCGCGCAGCCCCGCGACCGCGGCCCCCGACGCGCTCAGCAGCTCGGCGGTCTGCAGGAGGGCGCCGGCCCGCCCGGCCCGGTACATCTCGGCGGTCAGGCCCAGGCGCCGCTCGGCCGCCCTCCGCACCGCGCTCTCGGCGGCGGCGCCCAGTACCGCCGCGCAGCGGGCCGGGGCGTTCTCCCGGGTCGGGCCGGTCACGAGGGCCATGCCGGCTGCTGCGGCGGTCGCGGACGCACCGAAGAGGTAGGGCAGTTCGCGGTGCGCGCCGTGCCAGGCGGGTACCGCCGTGTCCGCCGCCAGCACCCCGGTGTAGGTGGCGACGGCCGGCCCCAGGAGCGCCGCGGCACCGGTCGCCGCCGCGCCCGCCCGGGGCAGCCGACCGGTCGCGGCGCTGACGGCGGCCGCTCCGGCGGCGGGCCCGTACGCCGCGAGCAGCCAGGAGCCGACACTCATCGGCGAGGTCGGTTTGAACACGCGCAGCATGTTCACGAACCGCTCGGGCTTGCCCAGGTCGTGCACGAGGGCGGTCGCCGAGAGCGAGACGGCCGCGAGGGAGGAGATCTTCATGGCTGTCGCGGTGTTCGTATGGCCGGTGAGGTGGGCCCCGGCGGCCAGGACCGAACCGGCTCCGGCGAGCCCACCCCGGAAGAAGTACCCGCCGATGTCGCGCGGCGCCCAGGCGGGCGCCTTGATGACCGGCCTGCCGTAGTACGAGCCGAACTCGGCCCGGGGCACCATGAGTTCCTCTCCACGCCGACGCCGACCATCGCCCCGTCCGTCGCCCTGGCCGCCGTGCATGGCATCCGCTGCGGCCTCACGTCCGGGCCGTTCACCGCGTACGCCGCCCCGTGTGACGTCGGAACCGCTCATCAGCCCCTCCTCCTCCCCACGCGTCCCGCGAGCGCGGGCAGCGCGAAGGACGCGAGGAAACCGCCCGCGATGGACAGCGCGGCCGCGCCCGCGTACTTCCACATGGCCGGCAGATCGCGCGTGGTGACGACCGGGCCGGGTGGCAGCCCATACACCTCCGGCTCGTCGAGCAACAGGAACACAGCCGCGTCGCCGCCGACCCCGTCGTCCGGCTCGTGGCCGTAGAGCCGCGCGTCCGCCACTCCCGCCAGCGGGTACCCGGCCGAGGCAGGCTCATCCTTCGCCGCACGCGGCCGCGGCGGGTTCGTCCCCGTGCGCGTCGCCCGCGCACGGGGACCCGGCTGCCCGTTATTCGCCGCGGTACGGCAGCGTCGTACCAGGCAGTTCGTACTCGTCTCGGCGACCGCACATGCCGTAGCCGCCGTGCCGGGAGGGACCGGCTGCGTGGGCGTCCGCTTCGGCGAGGTAGGCGGGGTCGCCGGATTCCAGGGCGTCGAGCTGGGCGCCGGTGCGCTCTGCGGCGGCGAGGGCACCGGCCTGCCACAGCTCGCGCCAGGCGGGCACCTTGGCGCGTACGAGCCGGGCCGCGGCCCGCTGGAACTCCAGGTACGGGCCGTTGTCGCCCTTCTCGAGGGCCTCGCGCAGCACGAGATAGCCCTCGACGGCCAGGTCCCGGCGGCGCCGGGCGGCCTCCTCCGCCTCGGGCCCGGTCTTCGCGGGGAGCGCCGCGGCGGCCGCGTACCGCTCCGGGTCGGCGAGCACCTCGGGCGGGAACGTGAAGACCGCGTCCCCGGCCTCCGGCAGGCCGCTGTTCTGCATCAGCACGGTGATCCGCAGCCCCCCGCCCTGCACCATGCGGTGCACGGTGCCCGGCGTGAACCACGCGACGGATCCGGGCTCGAGCGGCGTCTCCCGGTACCCGGCAGGGCTGAGGGTCTGGACCGCTCCCCGGCCGCCCGTGACGACATACGCCTCGGTGCACACGAGGTGCAGATGCGGGCTCCCGCCGCACACACCGTCCGCGGCCTCCCAGTCGTACGCGCTCAGGTGCGACAGCCCCACGGCACCGGGCAACGGGTGCGGAAGCACGGGGTCCACCGGGTGCCCGGTCACCATGGCAGGGCCTCCAGATGCGCGGCGACCCGGTCGCGGTCCCACGCGCCGTCCGCGACGACCACCCGGTAGCGGTAGGTGAAGGACTCGCCGGGCGACAGCGCGAACTCCTCGAAGAACGCCCACGAGAACGCGACCGTCGGGATCGGTTCCGAGCGTACGAACCAGTGCGATTCGTGGATCGCGGTCGACGCGTCGAGGTTCTCCGGCGCATGGGCGAAGACCAGGGTCGAGTGGGCGTCGACGTCGTCGCGTTCGGCGGTGAAGACGAGCCAGGGGCCCTGGGTGCCCATCAGTTTGCCCGCGTCCAGGCCTTCCGCGTGGTGGGGGCCTTCGGGGCCGAAGACGGCGCCGCCGGTGAAGTCGCGGGGGCCTCGCCACTGCAGTCCGGTGTAGCCGGCCATCTCCCGGCCCGCGGTGGTCGGGGAGCCGAAGTGCAGCGGTTCGTCACGGATGTTGGTGAGCTCGATGCTCCAGTCGAGGGCCCAGGCGCCCGCCTGCTCGTCGACCGAGTGGACGATGATGCCGCGCTGCTCGCGGGCCCACTCCTGACCGCTGTGCGCGACCCAGGTGAGGTCCTCGGCGAGGGTGAAGCGGTCGTCCTCCAGCGTGAGGACGGAGAACCCGTCGTGGCGCATCGAGCCGACCCGCTCGTGCAGCTCCTGGTAGCCCTCGCCGTGGATGTAGCTGTTGCCGCCCCAGAAGTTCTGCTCCGACAGATGGCTGGCGGTCATCTGCAGGCCCTTGTGCCAGCGGTGGTCGCTCGGCCGGTAGCCGGTGACCTGGTGGCCGGCGAGGGTGCGCAGCGGGTGGACGTACGGCTTGCGGGACTCGAAGGCGACCGGGTCCGGCCGGTACACGTACCGCAGCAGCTCGACGCCGCCCGCCTCGACCGAGAGGTGCTCGCCCTGGGCGTGGACCAGCTTGATCGTCATCGCGCGGGGCTCCAGTCGGGGTGGTTACCGTGCATGGCCGTGTAGTACGGATCTCCGGGGACGATCTCGCCCGCGTGCACCGGCGACCCCGTGAAGGCCGCCTTGTAGAGGGCCGCGGCGAATTCGAGCGTGCCGCGTGCGTCGGTGCCGCTGCCGGGGGGCCGTACGCCCGCTTCGTAGGCGTCGAGGAAGGCGCCGAGCTGTGCGCCGTGCGAGCTCGGGACGTCCGCCGCGGGCGTGCGCCAGGACTCGGTGCGCTGGGCGGGGATGTGCGGCGCCGCGGTGTAGACCCAGTCGTCGTTGCTGTGGCCGTACAGGTGGGTGAGCTCGACCGTCGCGTTGGCGCAGTCGATACGGATACGGCTCACCTCGTCCGGGGACACGACGCTGTTGACGACGGTGGCGAGGGCGCCGTTCGCGAAACGCACCAGGGCCGTCGAGACGTCCTCGCTCTCGGTGTCGTGGACCAGCCGGGCCGCCATGGCGCGTATCTCGGTCCACTCGCCGAGCAGGTGCAGCAGCAGGTCGTACTGGTGGATGCCGTGACCCATGGTGGGGCCGCCGCCCTCGGTGGCCCAGCGGCCACGCCACGGCACCGCGTAGTACTCGCTGTCGCGGTGCCAGGTGGTCTGGCAGTGGGCGACCAGTGGGGCGCCCAGCTCGCCGCTCGTGATCAGTTCACGGGCGTGCACGGCGCCAGAGCCGTAGCGGTGCTGGAACACCACCGAGGCGTACGCCCCCGAGGCCTGCTCGGCCGCGGCGATCTCGTCGTACTCCTCGAGGGAGAGGCACAGCGGCTTCTCGCACAGCACCCAGGCGCCCGACTTCAGCGCCCCCACCGTCTGCTCGCGGTGCAGGGACGGCGGTGTGCCGATCAGGACGATGTCGGGGCGCTCGGCATCGAGCATGCCGCCGAGCTCGGTGTATCCGGCCACGTCAGCACCCGCGAGGCCGCGGAAGGCTGCAAGCCGGTCGGTGTCGATGTCGACGGCGGCGACCAGTTCGGTCCGGTCGGCGTGCGCCCGTAGCGCTGTCAGATGACTACCGCTGACGATGCCTCCGGTACCGACGACGGCAACGCGGAGGCGACGGGGCTGGGCGGACATGGAGGGGGCTCCTCGAACGGCTCGATCGAATTACGAAAGCGCTTGCTACGGAGGACCCTAGGCACTGAGTGATCGATCACACAAGACCTGTACAGCGATCAACAGGGACGGTTCCCCCTGGTTTCTCCCTGGCACTGCCAGCACGGTTGACCACTTCGATCGCGTCAGGTGACGTTCCGGGAGGTGGCAAAGCCGGCGGGGTTTCCCGCTCAGTGTCGCGCGGCCCGTACCCGACCGGGCGGTGAGTTCTGACACACCCGGGCGGGTGCCGGCTTGCCCGGTGACCAGCTCGAGCGCAGGGCGCAGCCCGCACCGCGCCGGCGCGCGCCCGCTTCCCCTCCCGCCGGCCGACGGCCGTACCGGGGTAGGCCTCTCCCACACCCTCGACGCGGCACCAGCGGCCAGGGCAAAGTGATCTCCGCACCTACGCCGGAGGCGACCCGAGGTGCCCGCCCCCACGCCCGAGGAGCCACCGTGACCACCTGGGTCGGCCGTACCGCCGCCGAGATCGCCGCTGCCGTACGCGGGGGGCGGGTCACCCCGCGCGATGTGGTCGCGGAACACCTCGCGAGGATCGAGCAGCTCGACGGGCGGATCGGCGCGTTCCGTCACGTGCGCGCCAAGGAGGCCCTCGCGGAGGCCGACGAGGTGGGGGCGCGCCCGGATCTGGCGGAACTTCCCCTTGCGGGCGTGCCCGTGGCCGTCAAGGACAACCTCGCGGTACGCGGCGAGGCCACCCGCATCGGCTCCGCCGCCACCGACGAGACACCGGCGGCGAGCGATCATCCCACCGTGGCCCGGCTCCGCGCGGCCGGCGCCGTGGTCGTGGGGCTGACCAACGTGCCGGAGCTGTGCGTCTTCGGCACCACCGAGGGGGTGCACGGCACGGCCCGCAACCCATGGGACCCCACGCGCACGGCGGGCGGTTCGTCGGGCGGCTCCGCGGCCGCCGTCGCCGCGGGCATGGTGCCGCTCGGCCTCGGCAACGACGGCATGGGCTCGCTGCGCATCCCGGCCGCCAACTGCGGCCTCATCGGCCTGAAGCCGGGCCCGGGGACGGTTCCGGCGGGTATCGGCAACGGTGACTGGTTCGGCATGTCCGAGAACGGCCCGTTGGCGACCACGGTGGAGGACGCACGGCTGCTGCTCTCCGTACTCGCGGGAGCCGACCTCACACCCGGCTCCGGGCCGTTCCCGCGCAAGATCGCCGTGTCCGTGCGCAGCCCTCTGTTCGGCGTGCCCGTCACCCGCCCGTACGCTGCCGCCGCTCGGGAGGCCGCCGAGGTGCTGTCCGGCGCGGGCCACCAGGTGCGGCGCACCGACCCGCCCTACCCCTGGTGGCTGGCCACGACCTCGCTGGCGCACTGGACGGCGGGCACCGCCGTGGACGCCCAGGATCTCGACCCTCGGAGGCTGACCCGGCGTACGCGCGTCCATGCGGCGATCGGACGCCGCTGCCTGCCCGCGGTGCTGCACGGCGATCGCCGGGAGCAGCTGCGCAGGCTGCTGGAGCCCTTCTTCGAGGAGCACGACGTGCTGCTCACCCCGGCGCTGGCCCGGCGCGGCCCGGCGGCCGCGGCCTGGCACGAGCGCGGCTGGCTGCGGAACGTGCTGGCCAACACGCGGTACTCACCGCTCACCCCGCCGTGGAACCTGACCGGGTGGCCCGCGATGTCCGTCCCGTTCGGCACGCTTCCGTCCGGCGCACCCTGCGCGGTTCAGCTGGTGGGCCCGCCCGGGTGCGAGCACGATCTGCTGGATCTGGCCGGGCAGCTGGAGGAACTGCGCCCGTGGGCGCGCACGGCACCGTCGGCGTGATCGCCTCAGCCCTGTACGCAGCGTAAGCGCCGTGCGCGCCGGGCCGGCCTCAGAGTGCCCGGTACATGATGTGCAGGCCTACCCGGCCGTACCGTGCGTGCTCGAACGCGTCGGGGACGGTGCCCAGGATGGTGAAGCCGAGGGAGGTCCACAGCCGGACTGCCGGGTTGGTCTCCACGACGGCGTTGAAGACCATGCCGGTGTACCCGTCGGCCCTGGCCTGCTCGAGGACGTGCTCGGCGAGTCGCCGTCCGATGCCCCGGCCCGCATGGTCGGGGTCGACCATGAAGCCCGCGTTGGCGATATGGGCGGCCGGGCCACCGGCGCCGTAGTTGGGTCCGACCGACGCCGACGCGACGATGACGCCGTCCGCGTCCTCGACGACGTGGACGCGCTTGCCCGCACCCATCCACAGAGCGCGGGCCTTCTCCTCGGGGGTGTCGGGGGCCCAGGAGTACGTCTCCCGGGCCTCGACGATCTTCCGCCAGAACGGCCATATCTGCGACCAGTCGCCGTCCTCGCCGCACCCGTCAGCCTCGGCGTGCTTTCCGGATCCCACGTCTCTGATCAGCATGGACACGAGTCTTGCATGGTCGCGTCCATGCTGGTCAACGGGTTTCCGGGACCGTTCCGGCGGCTTGCCGGGCAAGCGCCGAACGCCGGTCGGCGGGCTGCCCGCCGACCGGCGAGGATCGCGTGCGATCAGTGAGTGCGGATGACGCTCAGTCGACGCTCGGCAGGATGTGCGGCTCCGCGAGGTCGTCCTCGTAGCCCGCAAGCCGGATGGGGGCCGACCTGGCCCACACGTCGAGGCTGCCGAGTTCATCGGGTCGGCGGCCCGCGCGCTCCGTACGTTCGTTGGGGCGCTTGTCGCTCTTCGCCTTCTCTGGTGTCACCGCGCACTCCTTCTGTGTCGGGTAACCCCCGGACGCACCGCCGTGGCCCGCCGCTGCCGGGCGCCGACGCCGCCCGATGGGGCCGCAAATTCTGGGCAGTTCGGTCGCGGTGGCGCCGGTTCTGATGGGAATGGGCCGTGGTGGCCGGCTTGTCCCGGGACGGACCATGGGTGTTGGTGGAACCCACTGGAAAAGGCCCGTCACCTCTAGGGTAACCAAATGAGCGGGTGGCCGCTCGATGGGGCCAAAAACAGGCACGACCGTGTCTGATATGCCTGGAATTCATTCAACCACGATCTGATTCTCACCCAACTGCGCCCGATCCGCTTGCTCATCGCCGAGTCGGTGAAAACCGCCCGGATCGCTCGTGCGGCATGCTCATGCGGACATCGAGGGCGCACCGTTAAGGCGCCGTTGGCTGCCTCGACAGACGGCCGTGCTGTGCTGACCGTACCGGCAGTCCGGAACCCGTGGGAGGAATCGCGCATGGAGCGGATGAAGAGCACGGAGGACATCGAACTGCGCAGCGTCGAGGAGCTGATGGACGTCCTGTACGCCTGCCGCGGCACATGGGACGCCCCCGACCGCACCGGTGATCCGGTCGATCTCCACGACCATGCGCTGCAGACCGCCGCGCTGCTGCGCCGCTCCCACCCCAGCGACAAGGAACTCCAGGTGGCAGGCCTGGTGCACGACATCGGGTACCTGCTGCGTCCGGGCGATGAGGCCGGACACGCGGATCACGCGGCGGATGCGGTACGGCCGCTGCTCGGTCACCGAGTGTCCCGCCTCGTACGCCTCCATGTGCCGGCCAAGCGCTATCTGGCGGCCACAGACCCGTGGCACGGCCTGTCGCCGCAGAGCGCTCACACGCTGCAGCTGCAGGGCGGCGCGATGACGCCCGCCGAGGCGGAGGCGTTCGAGCGCGACCCGATGGCCGAGGACGCGGTCACGCTGCGGCAGGCGGACGACGCCGCGAAGGTCGTCGGGCTCGACGCAGGGATCATGGAGGACTGGCGGGCGGTGCTGGAACTGGTGGCGGCGGCCCAGGGCTTCCGGCCCGGAGAAGCGGCCCTTCCGGCCAACTCCGCCGCCGCTCCCTGGTGCTGACGGCCAGTCAGACTCCCTGAGCGGCCGCCGCCGCCCTGGGCGCCTCCGCGGACGTGGTCACCACTTCCCGGGCGCGTAGTCCTTCAGGAAGACGCCGTACAGGTCCTCGCCCGTCTCGCCGCGCACGATCGGGTCGTACACGCGCGCCGCACCGTCGATGAGGTCGAGCGGGGCGTGGAAGCCCGCCTCGGCGAGGCGGACCTTGTCGGGGTGCGGGCGCTCGTCGGTGATCCAGCCGGTGTCCACCGCGGTCATCAGGATGCGGTCGGTGTCGAACATCTCCTTGGCGCTGGTGCGCGTCAGCATGTTCAGCGCGGCCTTGGCCATGTTGGTGTGCGGGTGGCCCGCGCCCTTGTAGCCGCGGGCGAAGACGCCCTCCATGGCGGAGACGTTCACGATGTACGCACGGCCGCCGTTGGTGCGGGCCGCCGCTGCCATCGCCGGGCGGAGCCGGCTGATCAGGATGAACGGCGCCGTGGAGTTGCAGAGCTGGACCTCGAGCAGCTCGACCGGGGTGACCTCCTCGACGGTCTGGACCCAGCTGTTGGTGTCGTGCAGGTCGGGCACCAGGCCGCCCGCGTCGATCGCCGTGCCGGCCGCGATGCGCTCCAGGGACGCGGAGCCGGAGACGAGCGCGAGGCCGGTGACGTCCTCCGCGGTGAGCGCTCCTGCCCCGGCCGCAGGCAGCGCGGCCACGGCGCCGGAGCCGAAGGTGCCGATCACCTCGGCGGCGGGCAGGGCGCCTGCGGGCATCGGCGCGGACTCGGCGGCCACGAGTTCGCTGTAGGCCTGGGGAGAGCGGCGTACGGTTTGCGCGGCGTTGTTGATCAGGATGTCGAGCGGGCCCTCGGCGGCGACGGAGTCGGCCAGCGCGACCACCTGCGCCGGGTCTCGCAGGTCGATGCCGACGATCTTCAGCCGCTGGATCCACTCGTCGCTGTCCGGCATCGCCTTGAAGCGGCGGATCGCGTCGTTCGGGAAGCGCGTGGTGATCGTGGTGTGCGCGCCGTCGCGCAGCAGCCGCAGCGCGATGTACATGCCGATCTTGGCGCGGCCGCCGGTGAGCAGGGCCCGCTTGCCTGTGAGGTCGGCGCGGGCGTCGCGGCGGGCCCGGTTCTCGGCGGCGCACGTCTGGCAGAGCTGGTGGTAGAAGACGTCGACCTCGACGTACCGGGTCTTGCAGATGTAGCAGGACCGCGGGCGCTGGAGTATGCCCGCGATCTCGCCCTTCGCGGTGGAGGAGGGCAGGATGCCCTGCGTCTCGTCGTCGATCCGCTCCGCCGAGCCGGTCGCCGTGGCTTCCGTCACGGCCTTGTCATGTGCGGTCTTGGCAGCCCGCCGCTCCTGGCGGCGGCGCTGCTTCACCATGCGGAAGATGCCGGAGGTGGCACGCCGCACCGCGATCGCGTCGGGGTGGTCTACCTCCAGCTTGTCGAGCTCCTCGAGCACGGACAGACAGACAGCGAGACGTTCTGGGTCGATGCCGGGACCGAACTCCTGGTCCTGGCTGTCCTGTGTCACCGTCATCGCTGTCTGTCCTCGTTTTGCTCGCACCCTGACGTTCCAAGAGGCGAACTTTACGTAGGCACGCGTGTTCCCACCAAACCGGTCAGTCCACGGCGACCCTCCTGCGCGCCTCGGCCTCGGCGAGTTCGGCCAGTTCCGCCACCTCGTCCCGCAGGGCCTGGGCGAGCCGGTCCAGGTCGGGCACGGCGACCGCGTCGGCCACCAGCCCGTAGTGCACCTGGCTGCGGTACGTCGACACGGCGACCGCGAGGGACTGGCCGCGGGCCAGCGGCGCCAGCGGATAGACCTCGGCGAGCGGGCAGCCGCCGAGCTTCAGGCCGAGGCTGGGCAGCGGCACGCTGGTGACGAGGATGTCGAACCACAATCGGGCCGCCTGTCCGACGACCGGTCCGCCCAGCTTGTGGCCGAGCGCCGGCACGTGGTCGGCGAGCAGAGCGACGGCGCCCGCGCCCCGGTTCGGGCCGGCGTCCTTGTTGCGGTCCATGGCCGTACGCACGGTCCGCAGCCGCTCGAGCGGGTCCGGATCGGCGACCGGAAGCCGTATCAGGTACCCGGAGAGCCGGTTGCCCTGCGGGTACGCGGTGCGCGGCCTGCGCCGGGAGACGGGGATGAGCGCACGAGGTTCCACGCCCTCGCTGCCGTCGCCGCGCTCGTCCAGCCAGCGGCGCAGCGCTCCGGCGACGACGGCGATCAGCACGTCGTTGACGGTGCCGCCGGCCGCCTTGCGCACACGGTGCACGTCGTCGATCTCGAGGGCGACCCCGGCGGTGCGCCGGGTGCCGCTGGCACGCGAGGTGAGCGCGGGAGAGGAGCGCACGGCCAAGCCGGCGCGGGCCACCGAGGCGCCGATGTCGAGCGCCTGGGTGACATCGGCGACTGCCTCCCTCAGCAGCCCGGGCAGTCTGCGCGGGGTCAGGTCGCCGAGGGTGATCGGGCGCACGCCAGGCAGCGGCAGCCGGAGGCCGCGCGGGGGCTCCTCCGCCGGGCGCGGTCTGGCGGGTGGCAGGTCGACGGGGTCCATCACGGCCGCCGCGAGTGTCAGGGCGCGCAGCCCGTCGGCGAGGGCGTGGTGGAACTTGAACAGCACGGCGAACGACCCGCCGTCGGCGGCGGGCAGGACGTGCGCCTCCCACGGGGGCCGGGACCGGTCCAGCGGGCGCTCCATCAGGGCACCGGCGGCCGCGTGGAAGTCCCGTACGGGCCCGGTGAGGCGGACGTGGTCGAGCGGGTCGAAGCCGGGGTCGGGGACACGGGCCGCCCCGCCGACCGGCAGCAGGACGTCGCGGATTCGCATCCGCAGGCCGGGGACGGCGGCGGCACGGGTGGCCAGGAGTTCGGCCGCGTGCTGGGCGGCGGTGGGCGAGTCGGCCGTGAACACGCCGACGGCACCGAGGTGCATCGGGTGCTGCGCGGACTCGATGTTCCAGAACGCCAGGTCGAGTGGTGCAAGCAGATCAGGAGTCAAGGGCTTGCCTCGCGTGGACGACGGGGAAGCTGCAGTCAATCGCCGACAAGCGATTACAGTCAAGTACGATCAAGCTACGCTCAGTTAACGGCAGATTAAGACCCGCCGCAGCGGGAGTGGTGTGACGTATGGGACCCATGACATGCATATCGGCCGCGAGCCGTGGGATCTCCACGATTCGCGGCCGACCGGCCTACGAAGTCCCGCTCCCGGGGTTACAACACCTGCTGTCCCTTCCCCAGAGCGATGACACCTCCCTTGGAGACGGTGTACAGCTCCTGGTCGCGCTGAGCGTTGACCCCGATGGCCGCGCCTGCCGGAACGTCGACGTTCTTGTCGAGCACGGCCCCGCGTACGACAGCACCGCGCCCCACGTGGACGTTGTCGTGCAGCACCGAGCCCTGGACGACGGCGCCCTCCTCCACGACCACGCCCGGCGACAGCACGGACCGGGTCACCTGGCCGCGGATGACGCAGCCGGAGCTGACGATCGACTCGCTCGCGATGCCGCCCGCGACGAACTTGGCGGGCGCCAGCTGGCCCGAGTGCGTGTAGATGGGCCACTGCCGGTTGTCGAGGTTGAACACCGGCCGGTCGGCGATCAGGTCCATGTGCGCTTCGTAGTACGCGTCGAGGGTCCCGACGTCGCGCCAGTAACCGTGGTCGCGCGGCGTCTCGCCCGGCACGTGGTTGCCGTCGAAGTCGTAGACGTGGGCGACGCCCTGTTCGGTGAGCATCGGAATGATGGAGCCGCCCATGTCGTGCACGGAGTTCTCGTCCTCCGCGTCCTGCTGGAGCGCGTCGATGAGGGTCTTCGTGGTGAAGATGTAGTTGCCCATGGAGGCGAACACCTTGTCCGGGGCGTCCGGCAGGCCGGGCGGGTCGGCGGGCTTCTCCAGGAAGTTCTCCACGCGCAGGCCGTCCTGGGCCGGCTGGATGACCCCGAAGGCCGAGGCCTCGGAGCGCGGCACCCGGATGCCCGCGACGGTGACTCCGGCACCGCTCTCGATGTGCTGGGTCAGCATCTGCCGCGGGTCCATGCGGTACACGTGGTCGGCGCCGAAGACCACGATGTAGTCCGGCTGCTCGTCGTAGACCAGGTTCAGGGACTGCAGGATGGCGTCCGCGCTGCCCAGGTACCAGCGGGGGCCGAGCCGCTGCTGGGCGGGTACCGGGGTGACGTAGTTGCCGAGGAGGCTCGACATCCGCCAGGTCGTCGTGATGTGCCGGTCCAGCGAGTGCGACTTGTACTGCGTCAGGACGCAGATGCGCATCATTCCGCCGTTGACCAGGTTGGAGAGCACGAAGTCGACGAGTCTGTACGTACCTCCGAACGTGACCGCCGGCTTGGCACGGTCTGCGGTCAACGGCATAAGCCGTTTTCCCTCGCCGCCTGCCAGGACGATTCCCAGCACATTGGGTCCACCGCGCATCGCGCCCCCTCTGCCGCCCACGCCGTCGCCGGCGCTTATACCGTTTTCTCGTACACCTCGACCGTGCGCCGGGCCACCGTGTCCCAGCCGAACTCGCGCACGGCCCGCTCTCGCCCGGCCTCGCCCATGCGGGCCGCTTCTCCGGCATCCCCGACGAGCCGGTTCAGGGCCTCTGCTAGACCCTGTTCAAAACGTTCCTGCTCGGTCGCCGCGTACGACACAAGGAGACCGCTCGTACCGTCCGCGACGACCTCGGGTATACCCCCGACCGCCGACGCCACGACGGCCGTGCCGCACGCCATCGCCTCCAGGTTCACGATGCCCAGCGGCTCGTACACCGAGGGGCATACGAAGGCACGGGCGTGCGTGAGGAGTTGGACGACCTCGTCGCGCGGCAGCATCTCGGGGATCCAGAACACCCCGTCCCGCAGCGGCTTCAGCTCGTCCACCAGGGCGCGGAACTCCTGGCCGATCGCCGGGGTGTCGGGGGCGCCCGCGCACAGCACGAGCTGGGCGGCGGGATCGAGCCGGCGCGCGGCGCGCAGCAGATGGGGCACGCCCTTCTGGCGCGTGATGCGGCCGACGAAGAGCACGAACGGCCGGTCCGGGTCGATGCCGATCCGCTCCAGGACGTCCGTGCCGTGGTCCGGGCGGTACAGCTCGGAGTCGATGCCGTTGTGGACCACGTGGACCTTTGCCGGGTCCAGGGCCGGGTAGCAGGTGAGGATGTCCTCGCGCATGGCGCCGGAGACGGCGATCACGGCGTCCGCGGCCTCGATCGCGGTGCGTTCGGCCCAGCTCGACAGCGCGTATCCGCCGCCGAGCTGCTCGGCCTTCCAGGGGCGCAGGGGCTCCAGCGAGTGCGAGGTCACCACATGCGGAACGCCGTACAGCAGCTTGGCGAAATGTCCGGCCAGGTTGGCGTACCACGTGTGCGAGTGCACGAGGTCGCGGCCCTCGAGCGCGGCCGCCATCGACAGGTCCACCGAGAAGGTGCGCAGAGCGTCGTTGGCCGTGTCCAGGACAGGCCACGGACGGTGGCGGTGGACTCCGTCGGCGGCGCCCTCACCCCAGCAGTGCACCTGCAGGTCGGTGAGAGCCCTCAGCTCGCGGGCGAGGAACTCCACATGGACCCCGGCGCCGCCGTAGACGTCAGGCGGATACTCCCGGGTGATCAGCCCCACTTTCACGCTGAACCCCCAGTCCTCGGCCGGCTCCTCCTTCATGGTCACCCACTTGGGGCTGTTGCGGAAGAGCGCAACGGAGCCTGTTCGCCGCTGGAGCCGCCCGCAGCGGCGCCCCGGATCCGGCAGTGCCGGGCGAGGACACGAGCGTGCTGCGTCGACGCCGGGACGGACGGGGTGGTGAGGCACCACAGCAGTAGAGCAAGCGGCGACAGGCACGTCGCCTGTCACGAGCGGGCCCGCCGTCCGTGTCACCCACCCAGGGGAGGACCCGTGACCATTCGTACTCCATCGGCAGTACGACGCAATGCCTGCCCAGGGACGACGACGTGAACGATCTCGGACGGCATCGTGGATGGCATGACCGACGACCGTGTGCCGCACCCCGAGCCGAGGAGCGCCCCATGAGTGCCCTCGCGCTGTCCGTGCTCCTCTCCCTCGTCTCCGCCGTCGCCTATGCCGGCGGAGCGATCGTGCAGGAGCGGGTCGCAGCGGGCACGCCGGACCAGCCGTACGCGCCGATGCGCAGCCCGGGCTGGTGGGCGGCGGTCGCTCTCAGCGGCATCGGCGGCCTGCTGCACGTGGTCGCGCTCGCCTACGGCCCGCTGAGCCTCGTACAGCCCCTGGGGGCGCTGACGATCGTCTTCGCGCTGCCCATGGCCGCCCTGTTCGTGCGGCGCCGCGCCGGGGCCACGGCCTGGCGCGGCGCCATCATGGCGACCGTGGGCCTCGCGGGCCTGCTGTCGCTGACCGGTACGGCCGGGTCGCACTCGCTGGACGGCGCACAGCGGCTCGTCGTGGCGCTGGCCACCGCGGGCGGGATCGCGGCGCTGATGGCCGCGGCACGCGCAGCGCACCGGCACCCTGCGGTACGCAGCGCGCTGCTCGCCGGCGCTGCGGGTGTCGCGTTCGGCGTCTCCTCGGTGTTCACGAAGACGGTCGCGGTGGACTGGACGAACGCCTCACCGACCGCGGAACTGCCGAGCCTGCTGGTGATAGCCGTGCTGGCGGCGGCGGGGATGCTGCTGTCGCAGGCCTCCTACCGAGGTGCGGGGCTCGCCGCGCCGCTGGCCACCCTCACCGTCGTCAACCCGGTCGTCGCGGCCGCGGTCGGCATAACGATGTTCGGCGAGTCCTTCCGCTACGGCACGACGGGCACGGTGGTGGCCCTGGGCTGCGGCGTCGTCGCGGCGGGCGGACTGATCCTGCTCACGACGGAGCGGATCACCAGCGACGCCGAGCGCCAGAGCGACGCGACGAGGCCGGTGGCGGCCGGAGGGCCGGTGGTCTCCGCCGACCCGGCGGTGCCTGCCGAGCCGGTGGTGCCCGCCGAGCCGGTGGTCTCCGTCCAGCCGCCGGTCAGCTCCCAGTCGGTGGTCGGCGCCGAGCCCCTGGCAGAGTCGCTGCCCGCCGTTCCGGTGCTGCCGGGACTTCCGAAGGTGCCGATCGTGCCGTCGCCCGCCACCATCCCCGTCTCGGCGGCGATCCCGATGTCGCTCAGATCCTGACGCCACCGGCCCGCAGATAGGCGAGCGGGTCTATGTCGGAGCCGAAACCGGGCCCGGTCCGCACCTCGAAGTGCAGATGCGGGCCCGTGCTGTTGCCCGTGGAGCCGGAGCGCGCTATCCGCTGGCCGCTCACCACGTTCTGCCCGGCCTTCACGTTGAGCGCCGACAGATGCGCGTACTGGCTGTACTTGCCGTCGGCGTGCCGGATCACCACCTGGTAGCCGTAGGCGCCGCCCCAGCCGGCGGACACGACACGGCCGGCCGCGACGGCCTCCACGGACGTCCCCGTGGGCACGGGGAAGTCGACCCCCGTGTGGTAGCCCTTCGACCAGGAACCGCCGGCAGCGCGGTACGGGGTGCTGGGCGAGGCGGACACGGGCGCGGCGAGCCGGTGCGTCTCGTGCGTCGTGCCGGTCCCGGCGCTCGTGCCGCCGCCACGCGACGACCGTGAGGCCGTCGCGGACTCACGGTCGTCGGAGTCCTTGCTCTTGTCCTGCTTGATCTCGTCCTGCTTGTCGGAGACGTGCGCGTCCTCCGCACCTGATGTGGCCGAAACCCGTAGGGCGAGCCGCTGTCCGGGGATGATCAGATCCGGGTCGGATCCGACGGTCCTGCGGTTCGTCGCGAACAGCCGCTGCCAGCCGCCCCGCACATGCCGCGCCTCGGCGATCCCGGAGAGGGTGTCGCCGCGGACCACGGTGTACATCTCGGCCGTTCCGGCCCTCGACTGCGGTGTGGTCTCCGGTCTGACGTCCTTGACGTCGCGTTTCCTGTCGCTCTCCGCGCTGCTCGCCGTGCCGGTGCCGGAGGTGTCCCCGGCCCGGCTGAGGCCCGCGCGCACCGAGCAGACCGGCCAGGCGTCCGGCCCCTGCCCCTTGAGCACCTTCTCCGCGACGGCGATCTGCTGCTGCTCGGTGGCCTGGTCGGCGCGCGGCGCGTACGCCCTGCCGCCGTAGGCCTCCCACGTGGACTGGCTGAACTGGAGTCCGCCGTAGTAGCCGTTGCCGGTGTTGACGGCCCAGTCGCTGCTCGACTCGCAGGCCGCGACCTTGTTCCAGGTGTCCACGTCGGCGGCGTGCGCCGCGCCGGTGCCGATCAGCGGGATCGCCATTCCGGCGCCACCCGCGGTGACGGTGAGCGAAGCGCGGTTGATCCGGTTCGGCTGGTGACGGCGGTGGCGACCGCGTACGGCCATGGGAAGCCCCCCTCGCTTCTCACTGCGACGTACGAGGGCCGTCCCGCACCCCCGCGGCATCAGGAGCCGCAAAAATAGACGCCGGGAACACGCCATGACAAGGTGGCAACCAGCCGCTCAAATCACCTTGCGCCACAGCCAGTTATCCGGAACATCCAGCTCCACCGAACGGCCCGGCAGCACCCGGCGTATGGCCGGACGGCGGGCCGAACGAAATTGGTCTGCGCAGCCTTTCCGCCCTTGGCGGCACGGTGTCGTCCCGGGAAGAAAGCAAGCCACGGAGCCATACTGGCCGTCACGACCGGAATTCCCGATTCCAGGAGCTACAGGCAATGAGCACTTCAGCCCAGATCGGCGTCACCGGGCTCGCAGTCATGGGGCGCAATCTCGCCCGCAATTTCGCGCGGAACGGCTACACGGTCGCCGTGCACAACCGCACCTTTTCCAGGACGCAGGCCTTCATGAACGAGTTCGGGGGCGAGGGGGACTTCGTCGCCGCCGAATCGGCCAAGGAGTTCGTCGCCGCCCTCGAGCGTCCACGCCGTCTGATGATCATGGTGAAGGCGGGCGGCCCCACCGACGCGGTGATCCATGAGTTCGCCCCGCTCCTGGAGTCCGGCGACGTGATCATCGACGGCGGCAACGCACACTTCGAGGACACCAGGCGCCGCGAGAAGGACCTGCGCGACCGCGGCATCCACTTCGTCGGCACCGGTGTCTCCGGCGGCGAGGAGGGCGCGCTGCACGGGCCGAGCATCATGCCGGGCGGCTCCGTGGAGTCGTACGCCTCGCTCGGTCCGATGCTGGAGAAGATCGCCGCGAAGGCCCCGGACGGTGCGCCCTGCGTGACGCACGTCGGCCCGGACGGTGCCGGACACTTCGTGAAAATGGTGCACAACGGCATCGAGTACGCGGACATGCAGCTGATCGCGGAGGCGTACCAGCTGCTGCGGGACGTGGCGGGCTACTCCCCCGCGCAGATCGCCGACATCTTCCGCACCTGGAACCAGGGCCGCCTCGACTCGTATCTGATCGAGATCACGGCAGAGGTCCTGTCGCACAAGGACGTCATGACGGACAAGCCGTTCGTGGACGTGGTGCAGGACCAGGCCGAACAGAAGGGCACCGGCCGCTGGACCGTGCAGATCGCGCTCGACCTGGGTGTGCCGGTGTCGGGCATCGCCGAGGCGGTGTTCGCGCGGTCGCTGTCCGGCCACACCGACCTGCGGAAGGCGGCACGCGGAATGCCGGGCCCGAAGCCGCAGCCGCTGGACAGGACCGAGGCGGGGCGGTTCGCCGACCAGGTCGAGCAGGCGCTGTACGCGTCGAAGATCGTGTCGTACACGCAGGGCTTCCACGAGATGGCGGCGGGCAGCCAGGAGTACGGCTGGGACATCGACCTCGGCGCGATCGCCTCGATCTGGCGCGGCGGCTGCATCATCCGCGCGGCGTTCCTGGACCGCATCCGGACCGCGTACGACGCCCGTCCCGACCTGCCGAGCCTCCTCGCCGACCACGGCTTCGCGCGGGAGATCGGCAAGGCGCAGGACGACTGGCGCGCGGTGCTGGTCGCGGCGACGCAGCAGGGCGTTCCGGCGCCCGGCTTCTCGGCGGCGCTCGCGTACTACGACGCCCTGCGCGCCGAACGTCTGCCGGCCGCGCTCACGCAGGCCCAGCGTGACTTCTTCGGCGCGCACACCTACCGGCGTACCGACCGTGAGGGTTCCTTCCACACGCGATGGGGCGGGGACAGGTCCGAGGTCCCGGCGTAGGCCTCAGCCGGGCCAGGAGACGGGCCCGGGCTCCGGGTTCGGTACCGGGTCGGGTCCTGGCGGTTTGGGGATCGGCGACGGGGGCGGCCCTGGCACGGGGTCGGGTTGCGGGCCGGGTCCAGGACCCGGACCTGGGCCGGGCCCTGGACCCGGTCCGGGCCCGGGCGCCGGGTCCGGGCCCGGATGGGGCTCAGGACTCGGCGCCGGGTCCGGGTCGGGGACGGGGCCGGGCGGCGGATCGGGGTGCCCGGGGCCTGGTGTCGGGCCAGGCCGGACCGGGTCTGGGAACGGATGGGTCATGGCGGGCCTCCAGCCGGTCGACACGGCGCCTTACTGGACTTGTCCCCCGCGTACCCTGCGGTTTGCCGCCCACTCACTCCCTCGAAGGACGTGCTGCGTCCGCTGGGCCCACCGCTGGACCCCCGCAGGCGCACCCCGATCCGACGAACGTCGACACCGGGGGCGACGGCGACACCCCGAGGGCGTCACCACCGCTCCGGATGCGCCGTGGCATACCGCTTCGCGGCCTGGATCAGCTCCGGCGCGGCCGCGGGCGCCTCGTCGCGATGGCGTTCGGCCCACTTGGTGACGTACGGGCACAGCGGTGCGACCGGGACGCCCTGGCGCCGCGCGATGGCGTACAGCTCCCGGGCGAGCGACCCGGCGATGCCCTGCCCCTCGTGGGCGGGGTCCACGATCGTGTGCACCGGTACGAGGGCGCGCCGGGGCGACTCCAGTTCCAGATAAAGGATGTGGCCCACGACGTCACCACCCTCATACGCCTCGAGCCGACCCTGCGAACGATCGTCACGGATCTCGATGTCACTCATCGGCTCTCCGTAAGTTGTCAGGCGGCCCGGGAGGGCCGGATATGGCTAGGCCTGGGCGGCCACGGCCTGCGGGCTGCGCTGCGTCCCGCTGCCGGGCACCGGCGCCGAAGGGTCCGCGCCGAGCGCCACCATCCGGTTGCCCTCGTCCACGTGCACGACACGCGGCCGCAGCGCACGGGCTTCGGCGTCGTCGACCTGGGCGTAGCTGATGATGATCACCAGATCGCCGGGGTGCACCAGATGGGCCGCCGCACCGTTGATCCCGATGACGCCTGAGCCGCGCTCCCCTTCTATGACGTACGTCTCGAGCCGGGCGCCGTTGGTGATGTCGACGATGTGCACGAGTTCGCCGGGGAGGAGGTCGGCGGCGTCCAGGAGGTCGGCGTCGATGGTGACGGACCCGACGTAGTGCAGGTCGGCCTGGGTCACCGTGGCGCGATGGATCTTGGACTTGAACATAGTACGCAACATCTGGGCACTCCGGAAGCTAGGCTCCCTGCCTGCGTTATTGCAGGTCAAGGGCTGTTTCTTCACCCTACAACTAGTCGCACGTACAGGCAGCGTTCGCAGGGTTTTTCAGGACTCATGCTGACCTGATGCCGACTTTCCTGACGCGCCGCCAGGCCAGTTATCGGCCGCCGACGCACTCACTGCACCCGCTGCCACGACGAGCACGGCAAGCCTACGCGAGGGCCTTCCGAGAGCTCTGTGACAACCGCCACTCCAGTACGCCGGGCTGATGGGACCACGCGAAGGTGTTGCCGAACATCCGCGGCAAGAGCGCCGCCTACCGACGAGACGAGGGCAGACCCACCCGCCCGGACAGCCCACCCATTGGTGCAGGAGGAGGCGAAGTGGCTGCGGATCATTGCTGCTCGCTTGATCGCGGGGCGGGGAGTGTCTAATCAACGGATCTGACGATCATGGAAGCGATGTGAGATGACCGAATCCGCCGTTGAGCCCGAGGACTGTGACCAGCTCGCCGTCGTATCGAGCGCGGTGAGTGACGAGCAGTTGATCGCGATGCTGGTCGACCGCGCCCTTCGGACGGGCTGCAGCTGACCGGGGAGGGCGGGCTGCTGCAGCAGCTGACCAAGCGGGTGCTGGAGTCCGCTCTGGAGGGCGAGATCACCGATCACGTCGGTTATGAGAAGCACGACGCGACGGGCAGGAACAGCGGCAACAGCCGGAACGGCACCCGTTCGAAGACCGTGCTGACCGACGTCGGCCCGGTGGAAGTGAAGGTGCCCCGCGATACCGCCGGCACCTTTGAGCCGCCGATCGTCAAGAAGCGACAGCCCCGCCTGACCGGTGTCGATGGGATGGTGCTCTCGCTGTCCGCGAAGGGACTCACCCACGGGGAAATATCCGCGCACCTGGCCGAGGTGTACGGGGCGGAAGTCTCCAGGCAGACCATCACCACGATCACGGACAAGGTGATGGAGGGCATGGCTGAATGGCAGTCACGTCCGCTCGACCGCGTCTACCCCGTGGTCTTCGTGGACGCCGTCAACGTGAAGATCCGCGACGGCCACGTCGCCAACCGCCCCATCTGCATAGCCATGGCCGTCGCCGTCGAAGGCACCCGCGACATCCTCGGCATCTGGGCCGGCGACGGCGGCGAAGGTGCCAAGCACTGGCTCCACGTCTTCCGAGCTCAAGAACCGCGGCGTCGAGGACGTCCTCATGATCGTCTGCGATGGGCTGAAGGGCCTGCCCGACACGGTCGAGACCGTCTGGCCCCGCACGATCGTGCAGACCTGCATTGTCCACTTGATCCGCAACAGCATCCGCTACGTCGCGCGACAGGAGGCGGGCACCGCCGCCGAGTCCCGCTACGCGGCCTGGTGGCAGGACCTGGACCGCTGGCGCGCGTCCTACCCACTCGCCTACGACCGACGTGCCGACAGCAGCCTCTCACCGCAGCAGGTCATCCAGCGCATCGGTCAGCTCGCCCCCCAGAACACGATCTTCGCTTCGGGCGTCGGCCAGCACCAGATGTGGGCCGCCCACTTTCTCCCGCACGAAGAGCCCGGTACCTGGCTGAACTCCCGGGGTGCCGGGACCATGGGCTACGCCGTCCCCGCCGCCATGGGCGCCAAGGTCGCACGCCCCGGCAGCACCGTCTGGGCCATCGACGGGGACGGCTGCTTCCAGATGACCAATCAGGAACTCACCACCTGCGCCCTCAACAACATTCCGATCAAGGTCGCCGTCATCAACAACGGTGCTCTTGGCATGGTCCGTCAGCTCCAGAGCATGTTCTACAACCAGCGCTACTCCGCCTCCACGCTCCACTCGGCCCCCGACAGTGAACGCCCCCACGCGGCCCCTGCCGGCACACGCACCCCTGACTTCGTCAGACTTGCCGAAGCCCTGGGCTGCGCCGCACTGCGCTGCGAGTCCACCGACGACCTCGACGACGTCATCCAGACAGCCAACGCAATCAGTGACCGGCCCGTCGTCATCGACTTCATCGTCGAGGAAGACGCCATGGTCTGGCGCGACGGACGGGTGGGGATGTTCGGTGACTCCTACTGCGGCTTCACACAATGGGCAGCACTCAGCTCCGGGCACCCCGCGCTCCGCGCGATCGTTCCGCCGCACAACGCCCGTCCCGTTCCGACACTGCACTGCACTGCACTGCACTGCACTGCGTCGGATGGTTCGACAATGTCGCCCCCCTCTCGATGAGGTGTAGTGCCGGACCTCGCGCATCCGACACGCTTCGGCCGGCACCGCCACGACCGCATGACCTACGTCCGGGGCAGGGCGACGGTCGTTACTGACGATGCAGTCACGGAGTGCGGCGGGGCGGGGATGCCCTGCACGGCAGTGGCGACGGTGGCAGCCGTTGCTGAGAGACGGCGCCACCGTCTCGACGGCGTCCGTTGCGCAGGGACTCGGACGGCTTGTGTTCCGTACGGAGACGGTCCGTCCGGCGCGCCGGGGAAACCCGGTACCGGATCACCAAGTCACGGGAAGCGAGGCTACGCCCCCTGTCAGGGTCGGACGGATCTCGAGATCCTCGAGGTCTGCGGCGAGGCGCAGGTCGGGGAGTCGGCCGGCCAAGGTGGAAAACGCGATCCGCATCTCGATACGTGCCAGGCTGGCTCCGATGCAGAAGTGGGGGCCGTGCCCGAAGCCGAGGTGGCCCTGATCGCTTCGGTCCGGGTCGAAGCGCTCGGCCTCGGAGTAGATCGCCGGATCGCGGTTCGCTGCGTTGATCGACAGAACCACCGCGTCCCCGCGCCGGATCGTCACCCCGGCGACGTCGAGATCGGTGTGGGCGTATCGGACCAGTCCGAGGTCCCCAGGGGCTCCCATGCGCATGATCTCCTCGACACAGGCGTCGGTGCGCCCAGCCGGGTCAGCGACGAGGTCAAGCCAGTTGTCGCGGCGAGTCAGCAGGAACAGCGTGCCCAGCCCGATGCGGTTGACGGTGGTCTCGTGACCGGCGAACAGCAGCCCGACGCACAGGCGAACCATCTCGTCGTAGCTGAATCCCTCGTCGTCCCTCTGCGCGGCGACAAGATCGGAGATGACGTCCTCGCCCGGGTGAGCACGCTTCACCTCGGCCAGCCCGGACATGTAGCGCGAGAATTCCTCCCTTGCCAGGTGTGCGTCGTCCTGGTCGTTGACACCGGCCATCCGCTCGGACAGCGCACGGAAGCGGTCTCCGTCGCCTACCGGCACCCCGAGCAACTGGCAGATCACCGACACCGGCAGCGGGAGAGCGAGGCCGGCGTGCAGGTCGACCACGCCGTCAGGCGCCGCGTCATGCGCGGCGAGGAGGTCGTCGACGAAGCCGTCCACCAAACCCTGGATGTGTCCGGAGAGCGTCATCATCCGCTTCGCCGAGAACGACGGCGTCAGCAGTCGTCGCATACGGGTGTGGTCGGCTTCCTCGGTCTCGTAGAAGCCGGTGGGGCCGTCCTGGATCGCCGCGGTACTGACGCGCGCGGCTTTGTCAGGTTCAGGGTGCGAGCGGCCTAGACGCTTGTCTGCCAGCAGCTCGCGGCACTCGCGATAGCCGGTCGCCAGCCAGGCCCGGTCCCCCGCAGGAGTGATCACTGCGCTGACGGGGGCCTCGGAACGCAGCACCGCGTACGCCGGTGCGAGCTCGAGGATGTTCGGACGGGCGAAGGGCATCTGCGGTCGTGGGGGGACAGCTTTCATGGGGTCCTCCAAGAGCTGGACCGAGTAGAGCCATTTCCACCGTAGATTTTTTTGGCAGTGGCTGCCAATAACCTCGGGTATACCCTTGAGAAAGCGCACGCGAGATTTTTGGCAGCGGCCGCCAATAACCTCGGGTATATACCCTTGGGAACTCGCACGCGAGCCGAAGGGAGTGGCAGGTGTCCCTTGCCCAGGGCGGCGTGGCCCGCCTTGGCGGGCGGCCGCCAGTCAGCGACGCAGCCCGCCGAGAGCAGCGCGAGAAGATCTCCCGAGTGGCGGTGCGGCTCTTTCGTGACCAGGGAGTGGCCGGCACCTCCGGAGTGCAGATTGCGAAGTCCGCCGGTGTCTCCGAGCGGACCCTGTGGCGATTGTTCCGCAGCAAGGAAAGCTGCGTGGAACCTCTGCTGTCCAAGTCGCTGGATGCCTTCCGTGACGTCCTGCGCACCTGGCCAGCGGAGTGCGATCTCGGCGAACACTTGCGCGCGAGCTACGCGTTCGTTCCCGATGACTCGCGCGCGGACATCGACGCGGTGCTCTCGGTGGTTCGAATGAGCCGAGACGAAGCAGCGCTGCGCGCGGTATGGCTCGTACTCCAAGAACGCGCCGAGCCGACCTTCGCCGAAGTGCTCGCTGCGCGCCTCGGACTGCCCCCGGACTCACCGAAGGTACGGCTCGCCGCCGCAAGCATGAACGCCGCGCTTCGCGTCGTCACCGATGATTTCGCCTGGGCGGCCGCCTCGGCCATGACCACTGATGAACTCGACCGCCACCGCAAAAGCTTCGCCGATGCGCTACGGCTACCCGCACACATCCTCGCCGCCGACGGCTGACAGGACTCCGTCAGATCTTCGCATCGGGCCTGTTCGACGGCGTGTTGGGTGCATGGACACACATCAGTGAACCGCGTCCGGTGGTTGACATGTTCGCGTCGGTGTCGCGCAAGGACCACCGGGCTGCCGCTGATCGGGCCATCTCCGGTTGGGCCAACACTTCGCGGATGGTTCGTACTTGGAGCAGCGCCATTTCCTTGTCGCGCGGGGCGCTGAGGTACTGGGGGTCCATCAACGGCTCGACCGTGGGGTCGCTGCTGGCGAGTTTGACCGAGCCGACACTTTCGGGGCGCGGGAACGTCGAGTTGATGGTGAATCCGTTCCCGTCGAGGCGGGTCTGGTCGCCGCGGACCACCGTCGCGGGTGCGATGTGGATCTGCATGTCGGGGCGGTCCGCGCCGGGGCTCTTGAAGAAGCCGCCGCCTTCGACGATGACGGACGAGGCCGGCCCGGTGCGCCTGATCCACCCCATGCCGGGAGCCAGGAGCTTGGGGAAGCGGTCGAGTCCGTCGTAGCTGATGGGTTCCTTCAGACGGGAGTGGACATTGGTGTTGAGGTAGTCCACCAGGTTCCTATCCCACACCCGGGAGATCATGAACGGGCCTGATGCCGAGCGGGCTGAGTTCATCAGCCGCGCCGATGCCGGACAGCATCAGCAGGCGGGGGGTGTTGATGGCACCGCTGGAGAGGATGACTTCGCGGTCCGCCCGGACGATCTTCGAGGTGCGGCCGTGGCCGATCTCCACGCCGACCGCACGCCCCTTCTCGACGACGACACGCAGCACGCGAGCGCCCGTCCTGAGGGTGAGGTTCTTGCGGCGCAGGATCGGCCACAGGAACGAGGTCGACTGGGAACGACGCATGCCGGCGCGGGTTCTCGAGACGGCCACCCTCCTCACCGGCAGCAACGACAAGGACGGCATCGCGCACGCCGTGACCGCCCTGCTCGGCTGTGATGACGGTCGCAGTGATGACGCCGGCAGGACTGGCTCAGGAAGCCACAGTGTTGCCCTTGCCGATAATCTCATCCGCTCCTGGTGAGAGCCCGTGAGCAATGATTCGCGGGATGTCGGCGTACAGCCGAGCCGACGCTCCGGTAGAGCCATGTGACCTGTCGGGTTGTCAGGGGGTAATGGACAGGGGGCCTTGGCCGTTGCGGCTGTGACGGTACTGCTCGAGGGAGTGTTGCCAGCGGGCCTCGGGGCCGGCCAGGAGTCGGGCGTCGACTGTCAACGATCACCCGAGCCCGATGCACCCGCCACTCAGCCTGACCACGACGAAGTGTCCGGCCGCCTGGGCCGATCCCCCACACTCTGTCCACATCCGAGCGGCGTCCGCGTTGGCTAGGGTCACCCCATGACCCACAGCTTCGCTCTCCACATCCCCAACGCCGAGCTCGAACCCGAGCCCCTCGCCCCGGAGCAGATCGTCTCCGGGACCCCGGAGGTGACCGGGAAGGTGGTGTGGAAGTCGGCGGACGGCCGCCAGGCGCGGGGCATCTGGCAGATCACACCCGGCGTGGTCACCGACACCGAGGCGGACGAGCTGTTCGTGGTGATCAGCGGGTCGGCGACCATCGAGGTGGAGGGCGGGCCCACGCTGAAGGTCGGGCCCGGGGACATGGCCGTGCTGCGCGCGGGCGACCGGACGACCTGGACGGTGCACGAGACGCTGCGCAAGGCGTACTCGATCAATCTCTGACGCCGGGTCACAGCGCTGGAAGCACGGGCCGCCAGCCCTGACCGGGCGGCGGCGCCGTCGTCCCGCGGATCTCCGGTGTCGGTACGGTCAGGTGGAGGCGGTGCCCTCCGCACCGGGGCACGGTCGAGGAGACAGCGGGCGACGCGGCGGCCGACCTCGTGGCCGACCCGGCCAGCAGCACGGAGCCACTGCGAACCGCGCCAGGGGTCTCGGCCCAGGCGACGTTGGCCACGATGGGCCGATGGGCCGATGGGCCGATGTGATCAGCGAGTGCGGATCCAGACGGTCTTCTCCCGGGTCCACTGGTCGAAGGCGTTGGTCGACTTCTCCACACCGCCGAACCCGGACTGTTTCCAGCCGCCGAAGGGTGTGGTGATGTCGCCCTCGCTGTAGGCGTTGACAGAGACCACGCCGGCCTCGACGCCGCGCGCCAACCGGAGGGCGGTGTCCAGGTCGCGGGTCCATACCGAGGCGGCAAGCCCGTACTCGGTGGCGTTCGCCAGGTACAGCGCCTCGTCCTCGGAGGTGAAGGTCTGGACGGTGACGACCGGGCCGAACAGTTCCTTGGCGAGCACGTCACTGCCTTCGGGCGCGTGGGTGATCACGGTGGGCGGGTAGTAGGCCCCACGCTGCGGCAGGCCGTGCGGCAGCCCTCCGGTGTGAACGCGGGCTCCACCGGCCCGGGCGGCTTCCACCGCCGCCGCGACCCGGTCGAAGGCCGCCCGGTCGATCAGTGGCCCCACCTGCGTGCGAGGGTCCGCGGGATCGCCCATGACCAGGCGCTTCGCGGCGGTAGTGAACCGCTCCAGCACCTCGTGGGCGATGGTGTCGTGGACCAGGACGCGGGAACCGGCCGTGCAGTTCTGCCCCATCGTCAGGAAGGCGGCCTCGATCATGTGGTCGATGAGCTCGTCCCCGTATCCGAGCGCGTCGGCCATCAGCACCTGGGGGCTCTTGCCACCCATCTCCAGCGAGACCCGTTTGAAGTTGCTGTCGGCCGCGTCCTTGAGGATGCGGCGCCCGGTCCCGGTGGAGCCGGTGAACGAGAGGGCACCCACGATCGGGCTGCGGGCCAGGGCGGCGCCGGTGACGGAGCCGTGGCCGGTCAGGACCGTGAGGACCCCCTCGGGAAGGCCCGCCTCGGCGGCGAGTCCGGCCAGGTGCAGGGCCGAGCGCGGGGTCGCCTCCGCGGGTTTGACCAGCAGGCAGTTGCCCGCGGCGAGGGCGGGACCGACCTTCCACGCGGTCATGGCCAGCGGGTAGTTCCAGGGCAGGATCGCCGCGACCACGCCGACCGGTTCCCGTGTCATCAGGCCCAGGCCGTCCGGTCCACCGGGTGCGATCCGGCCGAACACCTTGTCGGCCGCTTCGGCGAACCAGCGGATCGACTCGACGGCGCCGGGTACGTCACCGGTGAGGCACTCGGTGATCGGCTTTCCCGCGTCCTCGCTGTCCAGCCGGGCCAGGATCCCGGTGTCGCGTTCCATCAGGTCGGCGAGTCGCAGCAGCACCCCGCTGCGCTCCCGGACCGGCAGTCGCGACCAGACACCGGATGCGAAGACCTGCTCGGCCTGCTCGGCGGCCTTGGTGACGTCTTCCGAGCTGGTCGCGGGCACGGTGGTGATCAGCTCCCCGGTGGCCGGGTTCACGACCTTCAGCGTGGCGGGGCTCTCGACTGCGGTCATTTCTCCTCCACCAGTTCCCAGCGTCCGTCGGTCTGCCGGGCCAGTCCCCGGCGACGCAGGTCGTCCAGATAGCGGGCCATGCCGCGCTCCCCTCTCCGCTGGAACAGCGGGAACACCTTCGGCAGCAGGTTCGGCGCCAGCATCGCGAACCGGACGAGGCGGGACTCGCCGGTCCGGGGGTAGGCCTCGAGGCGGGGCCTGTCGAGCAGGCTCACCACGGCCGTGACGACGTCGGCGGGCTGTTGCGGCGGATCCTGGAACTGCATGGAGTTCCCGCCGTCCACGGCCTCCTGGCGCAGCATCCGGGTGTCCGTCGCCGACGGCAGCACCGATCCGGCCAGGATGCCCTTGCTCCTCAGATCGAGCCCGACGGCGAGCATCGCCCCGCGCAGCCCGAACTTCGAGGCCGTGTAGATCGGGGTCTCCCCCAGCGGGAAGATCCCACCGAGGGAGACGGTGGTGACCACGCGGGCGTCCCGGGAGGCCTGCAGCAGCGGGATCGCGATCCGGGTGGCGACCAGTGGCGAGGTCAGGTTGAGGGTGATCTCCTGCTCGATGCTCTCGACGCTGCGCACGTCGAAGCGTTCGGCGCTGGTCATGCCCACGTTGTTGACGAGGACGTCGAGACGGCCGTACGCATCGGCTACCTGGTCGAAGAGGTGCTCCACCTGGGCGCGGTCGACGAGGTCGCAGCCGAGAGCGGTGTGGCCGGCGCCGGGAAGCTCGGCGACGACGCGCTTGGCGCGGGCCTCGTCGATGTCCACGACCACGCAGCGGGCGCCCCCGGTGGCGAAGCGGCGGCACATCGCGCTGCCGATCCCGCCGGCGCCGCCGGTCACCAGCATGACCTTGTCACGGAAGTCGAAGCCGCTCACGAGACTGCCTCCACGCCGCGCAGGGACCGCACGCGCGGCGGCCGGCCCTCGGTGCGCCAGCCCATCTCGGCCGCGATCTTGGCGAGGTGCTTCACGAGGGCCCCGCTGTCGACGTAGCCGGTGTGCCGGGGCGAGTCGACGAACTTGATGCCGCCGGACAGGTCCGGGCGGTCGATACGGATCATGCTGGCGAACCGCTCCGCGTTCGGCAGCCGGTGCGTCGCGTCGTGGATGTGCCCGGCGATCAGCTGGGCCTGGGTGTCGAAGAGCCGGTACGCGCCGGAGTTGGTCTCGACGAAGCCGACTCCGCACAGGCCCTGGTGCTCGCGGGAGAACGACGACAGATACAGGTCGGGGTGCTGCTCGTCGCCGAAGTACCTCTGCGCGACCGGCACCTTGTGGACGTAACCGGTCGCCAGCAGGATCAGGTCGAAGTCGTCCCGGGTGCCGTCCGTGAAGTGGACCGTCCTGCCCTCGGTGCGGGCGATCGCCGGTTTGGCGGTGATGTCGCCGTGCTGGAGGTGGTGGATCAGCATCGAGTTGATCGCGGGGTGGGTCTCGAACAGCTTGTGGTCCGGCTTCGGCAGGCCCAGGCGCGTCGGGTCGCCGTTGAGGATCCGCAGGAGGGTGCCGAAGACCCGCTGCGCCAGCCACATCGGCAGGTGCGGCCCGCCGCTCGCGATGGTGTCCACCGGCCGGCCGAAGAGGTGCTTGGGGATGAACCAGTAGCCGCGGCGCATGCTGATCACCGCGTGGTCCGCGCTGCGGGCCGCGTCGCAGGCGATGTCGCAGCCGGAGTTGCCGGCTCCCACGACCAGGACCCGCTTGCCGCGCAGTTCCTCCGCGCTGCGGTAGCCGACCGTGTGGCGGACCTCGCCGGTGAAGTTCCCGGGCAGTTCCGGGACGTTGGGGTGCCACTGCGAACCCGTGCACACCACGACCTGGCTGTGCACGGTTCGCTGTCCGCCGGCGCGGGTGACCACCCAGGTTCCGTCCGCACTCTTCTCGACACTTTCGACCTCGACGCCGAACTGGATGCGCTCCGTCAGCTCGTAGGCGTCGGCGAACGACCTCAGGTACGAGAGGATCTGCCGGTGCGGGGGATAGTCGGCGAATTCATCGGGCATCGGAAAACCTCCGAAACCCGAGAGGGTCTTGCTGGAAATGAAATGGGCCGACTCGTACATCGGGCTGCCGGGGTTGTCGATGTCCCAGATGCCGCCGGGGCCGGTGTGCCGCTCGAGATGCGTGTACGGCAGATCCCGCTCCGCCAGGGCTCTGGCGACCGCCAGCCCGGCAGGTCCCGCACCGATCACACATGTGTCGTACTGAATTTTTCCCATGAACCAGATCCTTTTTCCAGCCGTTCGCGGCCCCATTCCTGAAGGGCTGAAGGGAACTTATTCATCTGCAGTTCAGCGGGAAATGGTCCGTGCGGTCAGAGAGGGGGCTTGGGCGGCCAGGCGCTGCCCAAGGCAGTCCTGGACAAGCCGCTGTTCCCGGACGTGCTTCGGCTCTCCCACCCGCCCCTCACCACCTTGCCCTGCGCTCGGGAAAGCCCGGCATTGGCTGTACGCGGCCTACGACTTGACCCGGTGGTTGAAAGATCGTGCGGTCGCCAGGACCGCGAGGACGAGTGCGGCCGGTATCCCGTAGGCGAGTCGGAAGTGGCCGGTGGACCCGAGGATTCCGCTGGCGGCCCCACCGGCGAGCACACCTGTGTAGTTGAAGACGTTCATACGGGCCAGGACCGCTTCGGTCGCCCCCGGTCGCAGGCGTCCGGCGGAGGCAAGGCACAGGGGGACGAGTGCGGAGACCCCGAGCCCGGTGCACGCGGCGGCCAGGACCGCGTACGGCCAGGCGGGGGCGGCTGCCAATCCGGCCAGGGCCGTGGCTGTGAGCAGGGTGGCGGCACGGATCACGGCCGCCGGGCCGATCGTGCGGACGAGGTGGTCGGCGCAGGCCCGCCCGGTGACGGTGCCGATCTGATAGGCCGCATAGGCCAGAGGTGCGAGGGACAAGGCGGTGTCCAGGGTCTGGTGGAGATAGAGCGTCGACCACGACGAGACCGTGGAGTCGATGACATAGGCGATCAGGAGCACAAGGCCGAACGGGGCGAGTTCGACCCACAGTCCGCGACCGGGCACGACGGACTCCTCATGGGACTCCCCATGATCGGACACGACGAATGGTGAGTCGGTGGGAAGCTCGTGCGCGCGGACGGTCAGCGCGAGGGCCAGGACGAGGCCGACCTGTGCGGTCAGGGTGTACTCGGCGGGCCAGCCGAGGTGGGCCGTGCCCGCGGTCAGCAGAGCGGCCGCGACGCCTGCTGCGCTCCAGGCGGCGTAGAAGGAGGCGAAGATGCTCCGGCCGTAGTGGCGTTCGACGGCCGCGGCCCGGGTGTTCGCCGTCACGTCGATGCACCCCAGCGCTATGCCGAACAACCCGTAGGACCCCGTGGCCGCGGCCTGGTCGGGAGCCCATCCGATCAGCAGCAGAGCCGCGGCGGTCGCCACGACGGCGGCCCGCATGGCGGCGACCAGCCCCAGGCGCCGGATCACGGCCAGTCCGGTGAAGCTGCCCACGCCCGCACTCAACGCGACGGCCACGACGAGCACGGTCATCGTCAGCGGAGAGAGCGAGAGACGCTCCTTGACGGCGGGCACCGTGGTGGACACCGCGGCCACCGCTGCTCCCTGGGCGGCGAACACCGTCGCCACGGCCCTTCGGGCCGCCGCGAGCGGGCTCCGGCGCGCAGATCGTCGCCGAGCCGAGGTCTGAAGCGGTGCAGTCATGGTGAGCCTTCGTTTCTTGCGCTCTCGCGCCGGTGTCCCATGCGTCACGGACGACAAGGCGGGCGGGTTTGCGCAAAAGGTGGCGGGTTTCCGCAAAAGGTAGGGAGGGCGAAAAGGCCGTGTGCAGCGCGCCAGAGGCCGAAATGGGGGCTCCGGCGGCCACGCCCGCGACAGGCGGGGGCCTGGCTGCTTACAGTGAGGCGAGAAACGCCCTGGTGAGAGGGAACGCGATGCCCGATGCTCCCGCTCCGGTCAGTTGTCCGGGAACGAGCCGCAGCACCTCGGCCACCATCCAGCCGAACATCCTCCGCTACCTCGCCCGGGTCGCCGGCGAGTACGGCGTCGACCTGCAGCCGCTGCTGACCCGGGTCGGGCTGGACCCGACGGTGATGGGCTCCGCCGCGCTGCGGGTCTCCTACCGGCAGGGCAGCGACGTCATCCGCCAGGCGGTGGAGCTGACCGGGGACGAGCATCTGGGGCTGCGCGTGGGCGCGGCGCAGCACCTGACCGCGTGGGGGCTGCTCGGCTTGGCCATGATGGCCGCCGACACTCTTCAGGACGCCATCGAGACCGGCGTGCGCTATCAGAACCTTTCCGGGGCGATGACGGTGTGGTCGGCCCGCTGGGAGGACGTCGGCTATGTGTTGCGCGCCGATCTGCCGGACCCCGCACTGGATCCGACGGTCGCCGTCTTCCTGATCGAGGAGGCGTACTCCAGCGTCGTCACCCTCACCCGGCTGAGCGTCGGCGCCGCATTCGCCCCGCAGGCGGTCGAGTTCGCCTTCCCCGCCCCGCACGACACGCGCCCGTTCGACGCACTGTTCCGCTGCCCACTGCGCTTCGACGCCGCCGGCAACCGCATGCTGATCCCCACTCGGTGGGCCCGTGCGACCATGCCGGGGCGGGACCCCATCACCTACGCCTCGGTGCTTGACGTGCTGGACAAGGAGATGGCGTCACGGCGCGACCAGCAGGACCTGCTCGAGGTGCTGGAGATCTCCATCGCGCAGAGCCTTCCGGCCGTCCCCTCGTTCCCCGAGCAGGCCCGCAGGCACGCGTCCAGCGAACGCACCCTGCGCCGTCGCCTGGCCGAGTGCGGCACGACGTACGAGGCGATCGTCGACGGGGTGCGCCGCGAGCAGGTCGAACAACTGCTACGACGAGTGGAACTGACGCTCCGTGACATCACACGCCAGGCGGGCTTCGCCGACGTGAGCGCACTCCGGCGGGCGGTGCGCCGGTGGCACGGAGCGACCCCGCTCGAGTTGCGCACCGAACTGCTGGAGCGGGAGGCGGCCACCGGCCGGCCACACGTTTGACGCGAGCCCGGACACCGCGGTGAAGCCGTCCTCGTACGTCTTGCTCAGCCCCTCGACGCGCAGCGCGGGCGGACTCCCGCCGCTCCGGGAAGCGGCGGGAGTCTCGAGCAGGTCAGGCATGGAACTGGTTCGCCGGGACCGGGAGCCCGTAGTGCTCGCGCAGGGTCGTGCCCTCGTACTCCTCGCGGAACAGCCCCTTGCCGCGCAGGATCGGCAGCACGTGCTCGGCGAAGGCCGCGAGGCCCGACGGCAGGGCGGGCGCCATGATGTTGAACCCGTCCGCGGCACCGCCCTCGAACCAGGCGATGATCGTGTCCGCGACCTGCTCGGGCGTGCCGGTGAACTCGAAGTGTCCGCGCCCGCCCCCGAGCCGGGAGATGATCTGCCGGACCGTCAGCCGCTCGCGCACCGCGAGATCGGTGATCAGATCGGAACGGCTCTGCGAGCCCTCCAGCTTCGGCCTGGCGAGGATGAAGTCCGGCAGGGGCTCGTCGAGTTCGAAGGCCGACGGCTCGGTCTCGAACACGGCGGCCAGCTGGCGCAGCCCGTACTCAGGGACGCGCAGCTCGTCGAACTGCTGCGCAAGCGCCCGGGCCTCCTCCTCGGTCGACCCGATGTACGGGACGATGCCCGGCAGGACGATCACACCGTCCGGGTCGCGCCCCGCGGCCCTGGTCCGTGCCTTGATATCGGCGTAGAAGACGGCCGCGCGCTCGTACGTCGTGTGAGCGGTGAAGATCGCCTCGGCGTGCCGGGCTGCGAAGCCCTTGCCGTCCTCGGAGGATCCGGCCTGGACGAGCAGCGGGTAACCCTGCGGCGGACGCTCGACGTTGAGCGGGCCGGCCACCTTGAAGTGCCTGCCCTGGTGGCCGAGCCGGTGCAGCCGCGCGGGGTCGGCGTAGCGTCCCGTGGTCTTGTCCGCCACGACGGACTCGGACTCCCAGCTGTCCCACAGCGCCTTCGCGACCTTCAGGAACTCGTCGGCCCGAGCGTAGCGCTCGGCGTGGCCGGGGCGGTCGTCGAGGCCGAAGTTGGCGGCCTCGTCCGCCCCTGCCGAGGTGACGATGTTCCAGCCGGCGCGGCCCCCGCTGACGTGGTCGACGGACGCGAGCCGACGGGCGAGGTTGTACGGCTCGTTGTACGTCGACGACACGGTCGCGATGAGGCCGATCCTGCTGGTCGCCTGGGACAGCGCGGTCAGCAGCGTCAGTGGCTCGAGCTGGCCCGGCGGCCGGAACTCGCCGGTGCCGATGAGGGCCGGGCCGTCCGCGAGGAACAGCGAGTCGAACTTGGCGCTCTCGGCCAGCTGCGCCAGCTCGATCCAGTGCCGCAGGTCGAAGTCCGCCCGGGGATTGCTGTGCGGGAGCCGCCACGCCGCCTCGTGGTGGCCCGCCTCCATGAGGAAGGCATTGAGATGGAGCCGGCGCCGTCTCGTGCTCATGAGGTGCCCTTCAGCTTGGAGCTGTCGTAACCGGCCGGGAGGAGGTTGTCGGTGATCGACTTGACGTCGACCTTATTGGTGATCTGCCCCGCGTCCAGGAAGGCGTCGGCGAGCTTCTGCTCCAGCTCGATGTCCGACTGCTCCACCGGAGTCACCCGGTTCGAGTAGGCAGCCACGGACGCCTTGGCATCCGCCAACGGGATGCCCTGCTCCTGCGAGAGCGCCTGCGCGTACTTGTCGGGGTTCCTGACCGCCCAGGCGAACTCCCTCGAGAGCCTCTTCAGGACGTCCGTGAGAGCCGCACGCTTGGTCTTGTCCTTCAGCGACTTGTCCGTTGCGACGTAGTAGCTGCTCGTCTGGTCGATCGGCGGGAGACCCTTCACCAGGATCCGCGCGCCGTTCTTGACCGCGATCGCCGACTGCGGGTTCCAGATCGACCAGGCGTCCACCTTGCCGGTGTTGAACGCCGTCGCACCGGCAGCCGGGTCGAGGAAGACCAGCTTCACGTCCCTGGGGGTGAGGCCGACGCTCTTCAGCGCGTTGAGGGCCAGGCCGTGGGCCGAACTGCCCTGCGGAACAGCGATCCTCTTGCCCTTGAGGTCCGCGGCCGTGTTCAGCTTCGAGCCCTTCGGCACGATGATGTTCTCCACCGCCTGGTCGGGCGTGAGCGAGCGGTTGACGGCGACGACCTTGAAGCCGTACTCCTTCGCGGCACCGGTGATCGGCGGTACGTCACCGACGCTGCCCAGGTCTATGTCGCCCGAGGCGGCAGCCTGCACGAGCGGTGGGCCGTAGGTGAAGCGGGCGAACTTCACCTTGTAGGGCGCGTTGTCGAACACGCCGGTCAGCTTCGCCAGGGCCTGGCTGCCGTCACCGCCGTTGTCGCCGATGGTGAAGGTGTACTTGCTCCACTCGGGGTGCTTGGCGTCGCTCGCTTCGGCGGCGTTGCTCAGCGGCGCGGCGGTGTCCGACGACGATCCGCAGGCGACGAGGGTGCTCCCGAGGGCGAGCAGGCCGACGGCGCCGATGATTCTGCTGGTTCTGTTGGGCATGGGATGTCATGTGCTTTCTGTGCTGGGTGAGGGTGTTCGGGGAGGTCAGTGCTGGCCCGCGAGGCCCAGGTCTTCCAGGAGCCGGGCGCGGAGTTCCTCGCGTGCGACGCTCGCTTCGCGGTCGGCGGCGGAGAGGTGCACCTCGTGCGAGGTACCGATGCGGCCGTTGTTCATGACGACGATGCGGTCCGCCAGGGCGATCGCCTCGTCGACGTCGTGGGTGACCAGCAGCATGGCGGCGTGGTGCCTGGTCCGCAGCGCGCGTACGAGGTCGTGCATGCGCAGCCGGGTGATGGCGTCGAGGGCCGCGAAGGGCTCGTCGAGGAGCACGAGTTCGGGTTCCGAGACCAGTGCCCGCGCGAGCGACACCCGCTGGGCCTCGCCACCGGAGAGCTCCTTGGGCCACGCCTTCTCACGGCCCGCGAGTCCGACCTCGGCGAGCACGTCGAGGGCCCGCTGTTCCGCGTCGGGTCCGTGCAGGCCGAGCGTGACGTTGCGCAGGACCCGCTGCCACGGCAGCAGCCGGTCGGCCTGGAAGACGATCGCTCGCTTCGCCGGGACCTCCACCCGTCCCCCGTCGGGCCGGTCCAGTCCGGCGAGCAGACGCAGAAGGGTGCTCTTGCCGCACCCCGAGGGGCCGAGCAGGATCACCAACTCCTCGTCGGCGATGGTGAGGTCGAGGTGGTCGAGCACCACCCGGTCACCGAACTGACGGACCACCTGCTCGACGACGACCCCGGTCTCCCGACGGGGCTCCGTCGCAACTGCGCTGCTCATGACGCCTCATAACTGGGTCGCCACCGCAGCAGCACCCGCTCGAGAACCCGGACGAACTGGTCGGCGAGCAGACCGAGGAGCGAGTAGATCACCAGCCCCACGAAGACCTGGTTGGTCTGGAGATAGGTCTGCCCCTGAGTGATGAGGAAGCCAAGTCCCTTGTCGGCATTGACCGTTTCGGCTGCGACGAGGCCCAGGACGCTGTACGCGAGAGAGAACCGGAGGCCGACGAGGAACCCCGGCAGGGCACCGGGCACCAGCACACGCGTCACCAGGCGCCAGGTGCCGGCGCCCGTCGTGCGCGCCATCTCGATCAGCCGCTGGTCGACGCCCCGGATCGCGGAGAACAGGTTGAGATACATCGGGACGCCGGCTCCGAAGGAGATCAGCAGCACCTTCGTCAGCTCGTCGATGCCGAACCACACGATCATCAGCGGCAGCACCGCAAGGAGGGGGATCGTGTTGAGCACCTGTACGACGCCGTTGAAGAGGTATTCACCGCTGCGCAGCAGCCCGCCGAGCACGCCGGTGACGATGCCCACCGTCAGACCGATCGCGAGACCGATGCCGGCCCGCTGCAGCGAGATGGCCAGGTCCGGCCCGAGGACGCCCTGTTGCCACAGGTCGGCGGCGGACTTCACGATCGAGGTCGGCGCCGGAGCGTAGGTCTTCGACACCGCTCCGGCCCGGGCGAGTACCTCCCAGGCGACGAGGATCACGACCGGAGTCGTGTAGATGCCCAGCGGCCAGCTCAGACGCTCGCGGAGCGTAGTGAGCGCCGTCCGGGGGCGCGCGTCGCGCGGCAGGAACACCTCGCGTTCCCGCGCGCTCGTCGTCTCGGCGACCGGGACCTTGGCGACGGCCCGCGCCTGAATGCGGACCTCGGTCATGCGGCCACCGCCAGGACACTGGTGTAGTGCGAGGCGTCGCCGACGAGTTGCTCGCTGCGCCTGCCGTCGACACCGACCGGCACGTCTCCCGCGACCGTCACCCGGTTGAGGCGGCGCGGGTGGTCGTCGTAGTTGTCCACCGCGTAGTGCTGGGTGATCCTGTTGTCGAAGATCAGCAGCTGTTTGGGCGCCCAGGTCCAGCGCAGGATGTTCTCCGGACGCGTCACGTACGACTGGAGGATGCGCAGCAGATCCGCCGATTCGCTGCTCGACAGGCCGACGATCCGCTTGGCGAACCCGCCGATGAACAGCCCGCGTTCGCCCGTCAGCGGATGCACCCGCACGACCGGGTGCTCGGCCTCGTAGGGTGTCGAGACGAAGATCCGGTCGTACTCCTGCCGCTGCGCCGTCGCGGCAGAAGGGCGGGCGTAGTCGTACTGGTTGGTGTGCACGACGCGCAGCGAGTCCGCGAGGGCGCGCAGCGGCTCGGGCAGGTCGCGGTAGGCCGCGGCCGCGTTGGCGATGAGCGTCTCGCCGCCGTACGGGGTGGTCACGACGGACCTCAGTGTGGTGACCTGCGGCGGGTTGACCACGAAGGTGACGTCCGTGTGCCACTCGTTGGCCTTGGACGTATCGCTGTCGACGGCGAGCACGTTCGTCGTGCCGGCGGCGGCCGGCACGTTCGGGTGGGCGGTGGTGAGTTCGCCGAACCACCCGGCCACACGCTCCTGACCGGCGTTGTCGAGATGCACGTCATCGAAAACGAGCGCCTTGTGCTCGTTGAGGGCGTCACGGAGCGTCGTGACCGTCGTGGGAGTGGGCGGTGCCGTGAGGTCGACGCCCTCGACGACCGCGCCGATGCGGCCGGTGAGCTTACGGATGGACACAGGCATGGGGAGGTCCTTCTCGGGGGAAGTGGGCGCACCACCGGGTGCTGAGGGGTGGAGAGTGGGAGTGAACGATCGACTCGCGGGCCGAGAGACCGGGGATTCGGTACTCGGTGCGGTCCTGACGCAGGGGCAGCCGACGACTGCGCGGACAGCACCCGAGGCAGATCAAGCCACCGGACGGCTGGTGCTGACTCGCCGAACCCGACGGCACGCTGCTTCATCGGCCTGAAACCGGCCGACGGCCCGCCCGTTCTTCAACGACCGCGTCGGCCTGCTCGAACAGCCTCCTCGCCCGTACGATCCCCGGCGCCGCAGGCACTTCTCCCCGCAGCCGGGAAGGAAAGATGCGAGGAAGAGGCCGGAGAGGGAGGAGTTCAGGAGGCGGATACGACGATCCCGCAGGGCAGCACCGCATTACGGGCGGTGTCGCACCGCCTCTGCCCGGCGCGCACCGTCGGTGCACACCGGCTGCTGCCGGGGACCACTTGCCGGATCAGCTACAACAAAACGCGCTGGAGACGTGCGCCAGATCGATGTGGCGCCGCCGGGTCAGGTCCACGCGCGGGTTCATGGAACGGGAGTTCAGCAGACGTCCACCACGTTGGTCAAGAACTTCCCGGACAGGTCTTGCATTGCGGACACGGAGAACTTCTCCGCCTCTTCGGGACGCGTCCCCGCGTTGCGGGACAACGTCGAGGAGTCGCTGACCGTTTGGAGCGTGTCATGGATCTTCCCGGGATCGGGCCCCTGCTTGTCCGAAGCGGGCCCGGTCTCAGGCAAGCGCGCGGAACTCGGGGTCCGGTCTGCGCTGCGCGGTGGTGCGCTCAGGCCCGGGCTCGACGGTCGCGGCGGGCCGGCGCACGCGCGTGAGCCACGCGTACAGAGCCGGGTCTCGGGACCGCGGGGCCGACCCGCCGACCCGCAGATCGGCGCAGGGCGAGGCGGTCGCGGTGGATACGACGCTCACCCAGGCGCCCGAAACGCCAAGTGCCGTCGAACGGGTTCGGCTCGTCGGGCATCCTTGGGGTGAGCCGGCGACAGGGCGAGGGGAGCTGTGGTGGACGAGCACGCGCAGGATTCGCGTGGGCTGGAGACATCCGGGATGTCTCCACAACTGCGGCTGGACGCACTGCTGGACGACCTGCAGCAGCAGGTGGCGCAGGTTCGGTCGGCCCGGGACCGGGTCCATACGTTGCTGGACGCCGTCTTGGCGGTCGGCTCCGACCTGGATCTGGAAGTGGTGCTGCACCGCATCGTGGAGTCGGCGGTCACCTTGGTCGACGCCCAGTACGGGGCGCTCGGCGTGCTGAGCGAGCAAGGCACGATCAAGCAGTTCGTCACCGTCGGCATGGACGAGGAGGCCATCGCTCGCATCGGACACTACCCGCGCGGCGAAGGCATCCTGGGCCTGCTCATCCGTCACCCGGAGCCGCTCCGCCTGGCGAACCTCGCAGAGCATTCGGCGTCCGTGGGCTTCCCGGCAGGGCACCCGCCGATGACCAGCTTCCTCGGCGCACCCATCCGGGTGCGCGACCAGGTGTTCGGGAACCTGTACCTGACCAACAAGAAGAGCGCGGCGGAGTTCGACACAGACGACGAGGCGGTGCTGCGGACCCTGGCCGCGGCGGCCGGTGTGGCGATCGACAATGCCCGGCTCTACGACGACGCACACCGCCGGCAGCGGTGGCTGGCCGCCAGCAACGAGCTGACGCGCAGCCTCCTGTCCGGTGCGGAGCCCGCCGCGGTTGTGGAGTCCTTCACCCCCACCGTGCGGGAGATGGCCGGCGCGGACCTGGTCACCCTGGCGGTACCGGTCGGTGACCGTGGAGAGCTGGTCATCGAGGCCGCCTCGGGCGCGCTGGCCGAGGAGGTCCGCGGGCTGGTGCTGCCCGCCACGGCACTGGCCGCGAAGGTCTACACGTCCGGGGAGACCATCACCAGCGAGGCTGTGAGCGCCGACCCGCGCGCCGAGGGCGGCAGCGCCTCTGTGGTGGAGCTCGGGCCGGCCTTCTTCGTACCGCTCGGCACTCGGGAGCACGTCCGCGGAGTGCTGCAGGTGGCGAACGTGCCGGGCGGCTCTCTCTTCACCGGCGCCGTGGTCGACATGGTCACCGGGTTCGGCAACCAGGCCGCGTTGGCGTTGGACGTCGCCGAGCACCGGCGGGACACCGAGCGCATGGTCGTGCTCGACGACCGCGACAGGATCGCGCGGGACCTGCACGACCTGGTCATCCAGCGGCTGTTCGCCGGCGCGCTGTCTCTCCAGTCCACGCTGGGCCGGGTATCCGACCGGCCGCAGGTGAGCGAGCGGGTCCAGCGGGTTGTGGACGATCTGGACGACACCATCAAGATCATCCGTTCCACCGTCTACGCGCTGCGCGAGCACGATCAGTCCCGTCGCGGCAGCGGGCTGCGCGCCCAGCTGGTGGCTGCCACCGAACGGGCCACCGAGTCGCTCGGCTTCGCCCCGGCGCTGCGCATGACCGGGCTGCTGGACACGGCCGTGTCCGCCGAACAGGCCGAGCAACTGCTGGCCGTGCTCGGCGAGGCCGTGTCCAACGCCGCCCGGCACGCGGCCGCCACCACCGTCGACGTCAGCGCCGAGGTCACCGACACCGCCCTGAAGCTGCGCGTGGCCGACAACGGCCGCGGGATCGACCCGGCAGTCACCCGGCGCAGTGGTCTGGCCAACCTTCGCCGACGGGCGGAGGAGATGGGCGGCGCGTTCAGCCTGTCCTCCCATCACCCGCGCGGCACCGTCGTCGAGTGGGTCGTCCCGCTCTCCTCATCCACCTGACGCTCCCGCTCAGGACCGGCCACCGGCCTCATGAAGGCTGACGCTCAGCTGGTCCGCTCACCTCACGTGCGCGTCCGTCGTCGATCAGACGCCTGTGGAGTTCCATGGTCATCGCGTGGATGGCCCGGGTCAGCTCGGTATTGGTCTTGAGCTCCAACTCCTGCTCGATGAAGTCATGATCGGCCTTGATCTGTTGAAAGGCCGCCTGCCGGTTCTGGCCGATCATGACGAACGTCGACAGGAAGATCGCTTCGAGTGACACCACCAGGGTCAACGTGGGCCAGGGGCTGGACTCGAAGAACAGCATCCAGGCCGCGAAGACGATCGCATGGATGTAGACGAACGTCATCGAACCGGCGAATTTGGTGATGGCGTCGGCGACCCGGAGCTGGATGTCTTCGGCACGCCTGCTGTGATGTGCGACCACAGCCGGGTGGTGCCGGACTTCCGTCACGGACTGGCTCATCTCGGCGTACCTCTCCATGGCAATCGTCCAGCGATCGGGCCAACGGCGCCCGAAGGGCGCTCTGGTGGTGGTCGATTCGTTCTGTGGTCCGCACGCCCCGGTGACCCTGCCCATGCCGTGCTCCCGGATCCAGACGTGGTGCCGCTGCCGGGCGTCCTCCATGTGCTGGCGTACAGCCGCTGCGCGGACCGAGAGGCCTGGGACGCGGTCGATGACGTCCATCACGAGGCGGTAGCGATCGAGGTCGTTGCGGACCACCATGTCGAACGGCGTGGTCGTGGTCCCGATTTCCTGGTAGCGGCGCACGTGCAGGTTGCGGTGCCCAGTGCGGCGGTAGGCCGGCCGGTGGATCAGCCACGGGTAGCCGTGATAAGCGAAGATGGCAGGTTTGTCAGTGGTGAAGAGACCGTCGTACTCGAAGTCGCCCGTGCCGTGCGGGTGTCAGACCTACATCGGAGCCGGGTTCGTTTCACCGTGTGGACGACGCGTCCGGGCTAAGGACCGAGGTGTGCCCCTCGCGGCACTTGGCTCCGACGACGAGCAGGTCAGCGCCGACCGAGGCGTGGGGCAGTACCCGGCGGGCGTGGCCCCTCGACGGTGCCCCGGTGCACCTCTCACCGTCCCGCGCCCAGGTCGAAGACGATCCGGGCCTTGATCTCACCGCGCAGGACTGCGTCGATGGACTCGTTCACGGAGGCGAGCGGGCGGGTCTCGTAGATCACCTTGGTACGGCCGGCGGCGTGGAGCTCGAAGACCTCGGCGAGGTCCTGCCGCGTGCCCACAATGGAGCCGATCACCGAGGTGCCGTTGAGGACGGTGTCGAAGATCGGGACCTGGATGGTGCCGTGCGCGGGCAGCGCCACCATGACGAGCTTTCCGCCGCGCCGCAGGCCGGAGTTGACCGCCTCGAATGCAGCAGGGTTCACGGCGAGCGCGATCGCCGCGTGGGCGCCGCCGTGCTTCTTCAGCTCCTTGCCGACGTCCTGCTTGCGGGCGTCGATGATGAGGTCGGCGCCGAGTTCCGCGGCGAGTTCGAGCTTGTCGTCGGTTACGTCGATGGCCGCGACAGTTGCCCCGGCGATCTTGGCGTACTGCAGGGCGAGGTGACCGAGGCCGCCGATCCCGGAGATCGCCACGAGTTGGGCGGGCCGGACGTCGGCGACCTTGAGGGCCTTGTACGTGGTGACGCCGGCGCAGGTCAGCGGCGCGGCCTCGAAGGCGCTGACGCCCTCGGGCACCGGCTGGGCGAAGTCGGCCCAGGCCAGCATCTTCTCGGCGTGCCCGCCGTCGCAGCCGTACCCGGTGTTGATCTGCTGCTCGCACAGCGTCTCCCAGCCGGACAGGCAGTGTTCGCACCGCCCGCACGCCCTGCCCAACCACGGCACCGCGACGCGCTGACCGACGCCGAGATGGGTGACGCCCGCGCCGAGCTTCTCGACGAGGCCGACGCCCTCGTGACCGGGGACGAACGGCGGATTCGGCTTGACCGGCCAGTCGCCGTGCGCGGCGTGGATGTCGGTGTGGCACAGCCCGGATGCCTCCACGCGGACGCGCACCTGGCCGGGGCCGGGCTCGGGGTCGGAGCGGTCCTCGATGACCAGGGGCTCGCCGAAAGCTTGTACGACCGCTGCCTTCATGGTCTCTTCTCTCCTCTGCGGTGATGCGCCGGTGGTGCGTCAGTCGTGTGCGACGACGGCGACGGGGGCGGTGGCGTGGTGCAGGACGGCATGGGTGACCGAGCCGATGTGGGTGCCGACGGAGGAGCGGCGGATGCGCCGGCCGACGACGACCAGGGACGCCTCGCGGGAGGCGTCGATCAGGAAGAGCGAGGGGCTGTCGCAGCGCGACTCCGTGACGACCTCGACGTCAGGGTACTTCTGCCGCCAGGGGCTCAGCACCTCGGCCAGGGCGGCGGCGTCGCTCTGCGCCACCATCTTGGTGACCTCGGGATCGATGGCCATGCCGTAGGCGTAGTACGACGGCGGGTTCCAGCCGTGCACCACCCGCAGCGGCACGTCGCGGCGCGCGGCGGCCTCGAAGGCGAACTCGATCGGCGCCGCGTCCGGGCCGTCGACGTCCAGTCCGAGCAGGACGGGGCGGAACGGTGTGGCCGCGGAGGGAATGCCTGCCGGGTCCATCTCGTGCTCGTCCGCGGCCTGCTCGCCGGCGCGGACCAGAACGACGGGCCGCTCGGTGTGCGCCACGACCGCGAGCCCGACCGAGCCGACCAGGAAGCCGCCGATTCCGCCCAGGCCGCGCGAGCCGAGGACGAGCAGTTCGGCGTCCTTCGCCGCGCTGACCAGGGCTTCGGCGGGCCTTCCTGTGAGCTGTTCGGTGGTCACCTCGACGCCGGGGTGGCGCAGCCGCAGGCCCTCGGCGGCCTCACGGGGGATCCTCTCGGTCCAGTGCTGCTGGGTCTCGGTGCCCAGGAGCGGGGCCTGGGCCATGGGCTCCGGTACCGGTTCCCAGACCTGGACGAGCTTGACCGGCAGTCCGCGCAGCTGCGCCTCGCGGGCCGCCCACTCCGCCGCGGCGCGGCTCTCTGGCGAGCCGTCGAGACCCACGGTGATGGTGCGGGGCATGTTCTCCACCTCCTGAATCGGGACCCGAGGAGGACCCGATTCCAGCGTCGTGTTCAGGGGTTCTTTCGGGCATGGGCCGCTGGTCCCCCAGCGGGGACCATGGGCCCATGCACCAATCGGCGGGACAGCCGGGACAAGGTCAGTCCCGCCGTAGAGGTCAGCTCAGCCAGGTGTGGTCGCGGACGATCGGCAGGCGCGCCCACAGCCGCCCCAGGCCCCACGTGGTGCCCGCACCCGCGGCTGCTACGGCGATCAGCGCCACCGCGTAGATCACGTGGTAGTCGGCGAACGGATTCGTCGACATGCTCAGCGATCCGTCCGACAGGTGCTTGGCCGGCGGCCACTCTGCGATCCACATCAGCGCCATCATCGCCGTGCCCGCCACCGCTGCCGGCCGCAGCGCCACACCGGCCATGACGGCAACGCCTACGCCGAGCAGCCCCAGCATGAACAGCCAGTCCGCCCACGCGTCACCGGCCCAGGAGTGGAACGTCGAATCCATCGGCCCGGCGGCGACGGAGCTGAGGAAACCCTTCGTCGGCGACCCGCCGTCGATCCAGCCCTTGCCGGACGCGGTCGCGTAACCGAAGCCGAAGGTCTTGTCCAGGAACGCCCACAGGAAGACGAACCCGGTCAGGATGCGCAGGGACGCGAGGGCGTACGCCTGCGCGGTGTGAGTGTCGAGACGTGCCGACACGGCGGACTCGGAGGCGGTCTGGCGCCGACGGAGGGCCGGCAGGTGGAAGCCCGGGCTCCGGTGAGGGTGCTCGTGCACGGCCATGGTGGTGATCCCTTCGGGAATGTCTGGGGCATCGTTGTCTTGACGTCCCTCACTCTCGTCGGATGCGCGGAGTCGCGCCGGAGGCCGAAGGTCTCCAACCGTGGGGCTGAACGTCCCTGTCTGCTGGTCCGGTTGGCGCTGGGGCCGGAGAACTCGCCGTACGGAACCACCGAGCCGCTCTCTCCACGCACGGAGCGACCGGTCTCAGGGCCGTGTGGCCCTACTCCGGACCGGATGGCCCCTCGCCTCGTCCCGGGCGCCGCCACACGCTGAAGGTGCCAGCTCGTACACCCCGACCGGGAGGCAGGCCATGAACACCACGAGCATGCTGCGCGCGCTGCCCACCGAGCACCGGCAACGGCTCATGCGACTAGCCCGGGAGGTGTCCTTCCCACAGGGAACGCGCCTCTTCAGCGAGGGGACCCGCGCGGACCGGTTCTGGATCATCCGCACCGGCTCGATCGAGCTCGACACGCACGTGCCCGGTCAGCGCTACGCCATCATCGAATCCCTCGGCCACAACGAACTCGTCGGTGTGTCCTGGCTGTTCGCGCCGCACGTGTGGCATCTGGGCGCCACGGCGGCCACACCGGTGCGAGCCTACGAATTCGGCGCCACGGCCGTCCGCGCCATGTTCCAGGACGACCCGGCTCTCGGCCAGGCCGTCACCCAGTGGGTCGGCGAGGTGCTCGCCCACCGCCTGCGCTCCACCAGGACCCGGTTGCTGGACCTCTACGCCCCCTACGGCGCCGGAAGCGCCGTGTGAGCGGGCGGGCAGCGTTCAAGGCCTCTGCCGGTCCTGCACCTGGGTGGCGATGACAGCGGCTTGGATACGGCGCTCCACACCGAGCTTGGCCAGCAGGCGGGAGATGTGGTTCTTCACCGTCTTCTCGGCCAGGTAGAGGCGCTCGCCGATCTGACGGTTGGTCAGTCCTTCACCGATCAGAGCCAGGATCTCCCGCTCCCGGTCGGTCAGGCCGTGCAGTCCGTCCGGCTGCTGCTCCTCCTGCCGGCCACCGCGAAGCCGGGCCATCAGCTTGGTGGTGGCACTGGCATCGAGCAGGGACTGGCCGCCGGCCACGGTCCGCACAGCGGACACCAGGTCCGAGCCCTGGATCTGCTTCAGGACGTACCCGGAGGCGCCAGCCATGATCGAGTCGAGCAGGGCTTCCTCGTCGTCGAAGGAGGTCAGCATGAGGCAGGCCAGCTCGGGCATGCGCGATCGGAGCTCGCGGCACACGGTCACACCGTCGCCGTCGGGCAGACGGACATCGAGCACCGCCACGTGCGGACGCAGCGCGGGGACGCGAACCAACGCCTGCTCCACCGTGCCGGCTTCGCCGATCACATCGATGTCCGGCTCGTCGTCCAACAGGTCGCGTACGCCGCGCCGTACCACCTCGTGGTCGTCCAGCAGGAAGACCCGGATCGGGCCGCCGGCGCCGGGCTGCTCGCTGTCCGCCATCAAAATGCTCCCTGGTTCCGCGTTCCGCACCGATGTCCGCCCGTGGAGGGAATCGGCCCTACGTGCCGAGATCTTTCTCGTATCCGGGCCGAAGGGCCAGGGCCGGTCGGCCCTGATTTTCCCCGCAGCGTCCCGCGACCAAGAGCTGCCGCTGCCGCCGGGTTACGAGGACTACCTCGGCTGGCGGAACACCTACGAAGCAGGTCGGCCGGACAGGGACAAGGGCCGAACGGCCCTGGCGTGAAGAGCTCCGGTGCCGTTCCAATGACTTGATCGAGCCTGTCCGTGGCTCCCAACCGGGTGCGCCACGGACAGGCGGCCGCCCACGTCTCGAAAGGACGACGCACACGCCGCACCGGCACACCGGCCGCCACCACGGCGACAGGCCGCGTAACAGCCCCGCCGCGTTGGCCGAAAACACAGAACATCGAGTAACGAAACCGCACGGAAGCCCGCCATGACCATCAACACTCCCCAGAGCCTCCCTTCCGGGCCGCGCCGGAGCATCGAGCTGGACAGCGACGAAGCCCTGCGGCTGCTGGGCAGCGTGTCCTTCGGAAGGATTGTCTTCACCCGCCACGCGCTGCCGACCATCCGCCCGGTCAACCACGTCCTGGAGAACGGCGACATCGTCATCCGCACCCACGAGGGCGCGGCCCTGACCGCGCACGCCGGACAGACCGACGGCCAGGGCGTCGTGGTGGCGTACGAGGCCGACGCCATCGACCCGGACACGCACCTTGGCTGGAGCGTGGTGGTCACCGGCTACGCCCACCTGGTGACCGACTCGGAAGAACTTGCCCGCTATCAGGAACTGCTCAATCCCTGGGTGAACCAGACCATGGACTACGCGGTACGTATCCGGCCCGACCTGATCACCGGCGTCCGGCTCACCGCCGACAACGGCCGTGTCAGACCTGCGTGAGGAGGCGCTCCAGCGGCCCGGGGACGCGCTCGAGGTCCAGGTGTGCGACCAGCGCCTGCGCGTAGAGCGCCTTGCGGCCGCTGTGCGTGCCCATGAAGCGCCGCAGCTGGTGCTCCACGGGCCGCTCCCGCTGTGCCGGCTGGCTCTGGAAGGTGCGGAAGGGGCGCATCTCGCCCTGGGCCTCGATCACCTGCTGCACGGCCTCCGCCCCGAGAGCGCGGATCAGCTCGTCCTCCAGGTCGGCGACGCACACGTGGAACCCGAGTGTCTCCAGTCTGGCGTGCGTGAGGCCGGACCCGAGCCCGACCCGCTCCAGATGACGCCGGAAGTGCCGCTCCTCGCCGATGTCGCAGAGACCGGCCAGCGGGAGGCCGAGCCCGGGAGGACCGCACACGTCCAGGAAGCGCCCGATGTTCGTCGCACCTCCCAGCGGTACCACCGCGACGCCCTCCGCACCGAGGTCGCGGCCGTAGCGCGTGGCCAGCGCTTCGAGCGCGACCTGATCGCTGCTGCCCTCGACGAGCAGGATGGTCCGCACACCGCCGCCGGCCAGCTCCCGCGCCACCGCGGCGGCCGCACCCGCCCCCGCTCCGCCGACCGCCCACGCGACCAGCGCCAGGCGGAATCGCCCCAACTCGTCCACGAGACCTCACTTCCCGACGCCATCCTGGCACGGCCGAGATCCCGTACGCATGCACGTTTTCCGGGGCACAGCCTGGCCAAGCCCCACCAAGAACACCGCGTGTGCAACGTGAGATCCCGTAGCACGAGGCGGCGCTCGCCGACTACCGCTGTCTGCTGTGGTGATCGCTCGTTGGGCTGTTCATGAGGCGGGGCACGTGGAGTGGGATCTGTCAGCGTGCGCCAGGTGTTTTCCAGGACTCATGCTGATCGATTGCCGTAGCCTCAACGGCAGCCGTGTCCCACATCAGCGGCGTGTCGTCGAAGACCACGGCGAGCTTGAACCTCGTCCCGGCCTCGAGCGTTCTCGGAAGCGTCACGCTGCCCTTCTGGGCCTGGTCGAAGGTGACCGGGCCGAGATCCGTGGCCTTTCCGTCCGCTGCGAACACGTACACATGGCCCGTCGTGTTCGCGTGCAACGCCGTGCCCGCAGGATCCGACGCCGCAGCGTCCAGCGACACGGTTGCCTGCGCGCCCACACGGTTCGCCGCGATCAATTTCACCGACCGCCTGTCCTTCGCCAGATCCGCGGAGGTCGGCGCCTGCTGGACGAGCTGCCACTCCTGCGAGCCGTCCTGCACGGCGTTCTGCAAGGTGAGGGCCGCCCCACGAAACGCACCGGTCAGGTACACGTTCGTGTTCTTGGCCGCCTGGAACTTGTAGTATCCGTCGTCGGTCTTGATGACGTTCCAGCTGCCCGTGGCGCTGTTGTCGACCCACTGGCCGATCTTCTGGCCGACCGTCGCGTTCCCCGTCCAGATGGCTGCCGCGCGGCCGCCCGACTTGTTGAGAAGCGTCACGCCGCCCTGCGGCTCGGTCACCACGTGCCAGTACTGGGTGTCCTTGTTCGCTGCTGAGCCGGTGTCCTCCGATACGACGTCAGGGACGTCTCCGTTGCCGATGTTCGCGTCGTTGGTCTTGCTCCCGGTGCCGATCACCTGGCCGGTCTTGCGATTCACCAGCTGGTAGTAGGCGCCGTCCGTATGGCCGAGATCGACCTCGGCGTACGCGAGCGTCGAGGTGCCCTGGTTCCGCAGTATCGCGATGCGGCCGGTGCCCTCGACGTACTGCAGGTTGCGGCTGTAGCCGGACCCCAGGGGCGTCTGGTATTCCTTCCACACGCCGTCGCTGCGTCCGCTCTCGTTGACCCAGACGTCGCCACTGCCGCTGGCGTTGTAGACGAGGCGCCCGTCGGGAAGCCTGATGACGACCGGGCTGCCGTTCACCGCGAGAGGACGGGAACCGGCGCCGACCGGCAATGAGGTGACGGGAATGCCCGAGGCGGCGCTGTAGAACTTCAACGGGTCATCGGCGATCGCGTAGCGGGTGTTGGTTCCGCCGCCCCAGTACTCGTAGGTGAGGAGCCACTTGCCGTCCGTCGTCGGAACGACGTTCGTCATGCCCGGCCGGCCGCCTCCGATCTCCGTCTTGCCGTCTGCCACGGTCTGGGTCAGTCCCGCGACGTCGACGACGGGGCCGCTCCACTTGGCGCTGCGGCCGTTCCAGGTCTTGTGGACGAGGATCTGGCCGTGCGAATCCGTGGCGGTGTCGTTCGCAGGGTCCACGGTCGGTTCACCGGTGACCGGATCGAAGCCGACGTAGTCGTTCTCGTCCGAGTAGTAGCAGACGAGTTGGCCCTTGTAGACCATCAGATACGGTTCCCAGAGGGGATCCACCTGCTGGTACGTGTTCGCGTCGGCAATGTTCCGGCCGATCGCACCGGCGCTGCCGCCCTGCCAGCCACCCGTCGCGATGACGTTGACGACGTTCCAGGTCGCACCTTCGTCGGTGCTGGAGTACAGGGCGATCGCCATGTCGCTGCGGTCTCCGTCGTTGGACGGCGTCCAGTTCGGGTCGGCGGCCTTGTGCTCCCGGTAGTAGTGGTCGTCGCCCGACACGACGCTCGCGAGGAGCAGGGTGCCCGCTTTCAGGGTCCCTACGTCCTGCGGGAGTACGTAGAGATACGGGTTCGTCCAGTTGCTCGTGTACTTCGCGTAGCGGGGATCGCGGGAGAGGTACGCCGGAGCCTTGACCTCCGACAGCGGCTGCCACGTCGTTCCGTAGTCGTCGCTCTTGTAGAGCGGGAGTGTCTCTCCGTCGGCGCTTCCCGTCTCCGGCACGACGGTGGCCTTCTCGAACGACGCGACCAGACGTCCGCTCGGCAGCTGCGCCGACTTCGGGTAGATCGCGCAGTTGCCCCGCCCTTTGAGGCACGGCTCGTTTCCGAGCTGGTACAGGATGCCGCCTGCCGGGTTGTATGCCTGCGCGCTTGTCATGGGCAGCGCCAGCATCGCCGATGTCGCGACAAGGCTTCCCAGCGCCTTCCCTACTGTTCTTCTCTGCATAGCCCCTCCTCTTTTGGGGACCGACTTGATGAAGTTCGGGGTCTTCGGCTCTCGTGGGCTGTGCCGACTGCTTTCGTCCTAGGCCGTCGGCCCGTCCGTGCTCAGGAACACCCGTACGTCCCAGGGGCCGAGCTCCCACTCGGTACCTGCCTGGACGCGACCGCCGTCCAGGACGTCGGACAGCTCCGCCGGAGCGACGACGCGGACCGGCTCCCAACTCCAGTTGTGGATCACATGGATGCGCCCGCCCTCGGGCGTACTCCCGGTCGTCGCGGTCACCGTCTCCGGCAGCTCCTGCCAGCCGCTGACCGCGGCGGGCGCGAGCCACTTGGCCAGCGCCCGGGCGAGGGAGCGGCCGGGCACGGTGCCGACGTACGTGATGCGGCCCTCGCCGTGGCTGCGGGTGGTGACCGCCGGCCAGCGGCCGAAGTGCGGGTGGTCGTACGTGGTGAGCACCTCGGCGTCGACGACGGTGAGGCCGTCGGCCCAGCGGGTCGCCGTCGCGTCGTCGGTGAGTTCGAGCGGGCCGTTCGGCGTGGCGCGGACCGGAACGTCGTTCGGCAGGTTGCTGAACTCGTCGTAGCGGATCCCCGCGGCCTCGGACAGGCGTCCGGGGGCCGGTTCGAGCCGGGCCCGGGCCTCGTGGTCTGCGTACGCGGTGCGCGGACCGAGGACGAGGTGGCCGCCGGCGTGGGCGTAGGCGGCGAGCCAGTCGAGCGTCGCGTCGTCGACGACGTACAGCGCCGGGGCCACCAGGACCGGATGGCGCCGCACGGCCTCCTCCGGTGTCATCCCCTCCTGCTCGCCGCTCGGGTCGTGCAGCTGCCGGGCGTGCACGATCCGCACCTGACGGCCGGCGTCGAAGGCGCCCCGGTAGAACGGGTCGAAGATCCGGTGGTAGGAGGCAGGGTCCGGGCTGCCGTCGGCGGTCGCGAGCGGCGGATACTTCTGCATCAGCCACTTGCTCGGCGTCGAGTACACCATCGCGATGTCGGCGTCCGGTTCCAGTCCGGCGACCAGAGGGCCCGCTGCTTCGAACTCCGCGCCGAGCCGGGCCAGTTCGGCGTATGTGCGGCCGGGCTGTCCGCTGTGCGGCAGGACTCCGCCCCAGTAGGTCTCGGCTCCGAAGCGGAGGGTCTGCCATTGCCAGTACTCGATCATCCGGGCGCCGCGCGCCACGTGCGCCCAGGCGGCCTGCCGCCACTGGCCGTCGTAGCCGGGGCGGTTGTCCCACGGGAAGCCGATGGATGCGGCGTTGGTCTCGGTGACCAGGAAGGGCTCCTGGCGCGAGGAGAACATCCAGTCCGCGGTCTGGTACATCGACCAGACGCCGGTGGTCTTCCAGATCTGCTCGTGCTCGTCGGGGGTGGGGTCCGGCAGGAGCAGGCCGTCCTGCATGTCGTAGTACGGGTTGCCGGAGGCGATGTCGAGCCGGGCGGACAGTTCGTCGTCCGCCACCCCTTTGCGGGTGTAGGAGATGCACGTGGTGACGAACTGATCGGGCCGCGCGTACTCGCGGACGATGTCGGCCTGCCAGCCGATGAACTCGGTGACCTGCCGGGCCTGGAACTCCCGCCAAGCCACGTCGTACTGTGGCTGGGCGTTGCCGTCCGGCGTCCACAGGTCGGCCCACGTCGACAGCCGGTGCGACCAGTAGACAAGCCCCCATTCTCGGTTGAGGGTCTCGACGTCCCCGTACTTCTCCCGCAGGTGGTCCACGAAGCGCTGGAAGACGCCTTGGTTGTGGAAGAGGTGCAGGCCCGGTTCGTTGTCGACCTGCCATCCGATGACCGCCGGGTGGTCGGCGTACCGGGCGGCGATCTTCCGGATCACGCGCTCGGCGTGGAAACGGAAGGCGGGGTGCGTGAAGTCGGCTTCCTGGCGGGCCCCCCAGCCGAGGCGCTGTCCGGTGGCGTGCTCGCCGGTGATCTCCGGGTACTGACGGGCCAGCCATGGCGGTACGGCGTACGTCGGCGTGCCGACGATGACGGAGATGCCGCGCTCGTGGGCGCCGTCGAGCACCGGCTGCAACCAGTCGAGATCGAACGTCCCGTTCTCCGGCTCCCAGGTCGACCAGACCGACTCGCCGACCCGGATCACGGTGAACTTGGCATCGGCCATCAGGTCGAGGTCGGTCTTGAGCCGTTCCTCCGGGCTCAGCCCGGGGTCGTAGGCGGGCGTGTACTCGTGGTAGTACGCAGCGCCGAAAAGGACATGGGCGGGCAGAACCGCCATGAGGGAAACCTCCAGAAGAGAGAGTGGGTACGACGAGCAGCACGCGTTCGACTACTGCTTGACGCTTCCGTTGGCCAGGCCGCTCTGCCAGTAGCGCTGCAGCAGGAGGAAGGCCACGACGAGCGGGACGATCGAGATGAGCGAGCCGGTCACGACGAGTGCGAGCATGTCGCTGCTGGCGCCGGCCCCGCCGTTCTGTGCCTGGGCGGCCCAGGAGGAAAGCCCGACCGTGATCGGGTACAGCTTCGGGTCGTTGAGCATGATCAGCGGCAGGAAATAGTTGTTCCAGGTCGCGACCAGGGTGAAGAGCAGGACGGTCACAAGGCCCGGGGCGAGCAGCCGCAAGCCGATCCGGAAGAAGATCCGCGCCTCTCCGGCTCCGTCGATGCGAGCGGCTTCCAAGAGGCTGTCCGGGATGGCGTCCTGCGCGTAGATACGCATGAGGTAGAGGCCGAAGGGGTTGACGAGGGACGGCAGGATGACCGCCCAGGGGGTGTTGACCAGGCCCGCCTTCGCGAACAGCAGGTAGGTCGGGATCGCCAGGGCGGTGGCCGGGACCATGACGGCGCCGAGCACGAGGCTGAAGGCGAACCGGTCGCCGCGGAAGCGGAACTTGGCGAAGCCGTACCCGCCGGCGGCGGCGAGCAGCGCGGCGCCGAGAGCACTGGCGACGGCGTACATGACCGTGTTGAGCAGCCAGTGCACGAAGACCCCGTCGTCCTGGGTGAAGGTCTCCTTGATGTTCGTCAGCAGTTGCGGGGTGTGCGAGAACCACAGGCCGAAGCTGTTGAACAGGTCCTGGGTGCTCTTCGTCGACGCGATCGCCAGCCAGCACAGCGGGAGGAGGAAGTAGGCCAGGGCGGCCAGCATGGCGATCGTCAGCGGGGTGCTGCGGCGCCGGGACGAAGGCCGCCGCCGGCCACGGACCGCGGGCGCCCGGTTCCTGGTCCTGCTGGTGCTCGCGGTGGTCGGGGGCGCTGTCGGCGAGACTGTCGTGCTCACGGGGTCCTCCTGCGGTTCGCGGTGAGCAGCACGGCGTAGGAGGCGACCACGATGACGAGGCCGAGGAGGAAGGACACCGTGGCCGCGTAGTTGACCTGCTGGCCGGTGAAGGCGAGGGAGTAGGCGTAGAGGTTGGCGGTGTAGGAGCTGGTGATGACGTCCGGGGCGATCTTCATCAGCAGGTTCGGTTCGTTGAACAGCTGGAAACTGCCGATCACGGAGAACAGCAGGGTGAGCACGAGGGCGGGCCTGAGCGCGGGGAGCTTGATGGACCAGGCGATCCGCCAGGCGCCTGCTCCGTCCATCGCGGCGGCCTCGTACAGCTCTTGGGGAATGGTGCGCAGTGCGGCGTACAGGATGATCATGTTGTAGCCGACGAACTCCCAGGTGACGATGTTCGCGAGGCTGCCGAGCATCCAGCCGTCGCTGAGGAAGTGCGGGGCCGGCAGATCCAGCTTCCGGCTCGCTTGCGCGAACGGGCCGAAGTCCGGCCCGTAGAGGTAGCCCCACATGAGCGCGGCGACCACGCTCGGGACGGCGTACGGGACGAAGATGCCCAGCCGGATCACCCGTGCCAGCCGCAGCAGGCCACTGTCGAGGGCGAGGGCGAACAGCAGCGCCAGCAGCAGCATCAGCGGGACCTGGATCACGAAGAACAGCGCGACGCGACCGACGCCGTGGCTGAGTTGCGGGTCCTGAAGTGCTGTGACGTAGTTGTCCAGCCCCACGAACACCGTCCCGCCGACCAGGCGTTCCTGGAACAGGCTGAGGTAGGCCGCGTAACCGAGAGGGGCGAGGAAGAGCAGGAGGAAGAGGGTCAGGAACGGTGCGACGAACAGGGGACCTGCCGCACCGGCACCGGAAGCCCGGTGGACTGTGCCTGCCTTGGGTTCCTTGTGGGAGACGGCGGTCGTGGCGCTCATCGTCAGCCTCCCTTGACCGTGAAGCCCTGGTTCTTGGCGTAGGTGGTGAGCCGCGTCTGCCAGGTGCCGAGGGCGGCCACGGTGTCCTTCTTGTCGGCGAGGGACTTGCCGACGGTCTCGGTCCAGTCCGTCGCCGCCTGGTCCAGGAACGGCGGCCACTGGAAGGAGGAGTTGACCGTCGTGCCGATGTCGGCGAAGACCTGGTTGACCTTCTGGCCGCCGTAGAACGAGGGGGCCTCACCGGTGAAACTCGGGTCCGCCAGCAGTGCCTTCGTCGCCGGGAAGAAGAACTGCTTGGTGGCGAACATCCTCGCGCTCGCCGGGTCGCTGTTGAGGAACTGCGCGAACATGGCCGCCGCTATCGGATTCTTGGTCGACTTGATGACCGCGGTGGTGGAGCCGCCCCAGTTGCCGGAGCTCGGCTTGGCGGCGTCCCACTGCGGCAGCGGTGCCGCCCTCCATCGGCCGGCGGTGGACTTGGCCGAGCCGGACAGGAAGACCGGCCCCCAGGCGGCGGTGAGCCAGGTGGCGTACTTGCCCTTGTTGAGCCCGGCGTACCAGGAGTCGGTGAAGTCCGGCTCGACGCCGATGACCCCTTCCTTCGCGAGCCCGCCCCAGTACTCCCCCAGCTTCTTGGAGACCGCGTCGTCGACGCTGATGGTGATCTCGCTCTTGCCGGACGTCACGTACGGCTTGGCGCCCGCCTGCCACAGCAGGCCGTGCCAGGCGGCGACCTGGTTGGCGGCGAGGTTGGTGAGGTAGACGTCGGGGTCGGCCTTGTGGAGTTTGCGAGCCGCGGCGGCGAACTCGTCCCAGGTCCCCGGGACCTGGATGCCGTGCTTGTCGAAGATGTCCTTCCGATACAGCATGCCCATGGGGCCGGTGTCCTGCGGAATCGCCCAGATCTCACCGTTGCTGCCGCTGACCTGTCCCCACGTCCAGTCGACGAACTTGTCCTTCAGTGCCGCGGCGCCGTACGGCCGGAGGTCCAGCAGACTGTTGGTGATCGTGAACGTCGGGATGGCCTGGTACTCGACCTGCACCATGTCCGGAGCACCGCTGCCGGCCTTGAGCGCGGTGCGCAGCTTCGTGTACTGCGGGGTGCCTTGGCCGGCGTTGACGACCTTGACCTTGATCGCCGGGTACTTCTGCTCGAAGAGCGCGACCTCCTGCGCGATGTTCGGGACCCACGTCCAGAACGTCAGCTCGGTCGGCGTCTTCATCGCCTTGTCGATGTCAGCCTGGCTGACCGATTTGGAGGAGGAGGAGGAGCCGCTGGAACCGCCGCTGCCGCCACATGCGGACAGGGCGACGCCGAGCGACACGGCTCCGGTCGCGGCGAGGAAGGACCGGCGGCTTACCGGGGAAGGGCTGGCTGAGAATCTGGACATGGTGAACTCCCGCCGATGGGCGAAGGCACCGCACGTTCCATGACGGCGCGCGGAACACGAGGAAGAGGGGAGAGAGAAGAGGAAGAAGCGTGGACGTGACGACTGCCTCGGTGAGGCCGGATCCATGCGGTCACGTACCAACCGGCTGTCACCGGCATGCGCCAGGCATGCTGCAGTGAGAGAGGCCCGCGGTCGCAGAAGCGTGGGGCGGAGCAGAATTCTGTGCGGCTACCTGTAGCGATTCGGCCCGGACACAAAGGGTGTGTCGGAGCTGATCCGAGAGGGACGGGTTCTGGTGGGCGGCTCTCCGTACGGGATCGGGGACGGGGGTCGCAGACCGCGTTATGCGACCGGCGAGTACGTATGCCCGTGGCCCGGGGTCGTCCGGGGCGGCGGGGCGGTGGTGGAAGATCGGACGACGAGATCGACCGGTGGGTCGCTCGGCGGCAGAGGATCCGCGCTCGGGTTCTCGATGGCGTGCACCAGACGTTTGAGTCCTCCCTGCGCCACGGCGTCGAACGGCTGACGCACCGTGGTCAGAGGCGGAGTGACGTAGGCGGCTACCGGAATGTCGTCGAAACCGACGACGCTGACGTCGTCGGGCACGCGCCGGCCGGCTTCCGTCAGTGCTCGGATCAGCCCAATGGCCATGTCGTCGTTCGCGGCGAACACGGCGGTCACGTCACTGCGGGAGGCCAGCTCGCGACCCGCCGAGCAGCCGGACGCGGCCGACCAGTCGCCCTCGACGACGGGCGGCTCGGTCCTGCCATGCGCCGCCAGCGCCGCACGCCATCCGTTGAGACGGTCGCGGGCTGAGAACCAACGCTGCGGCCCGGCGAGATGATGAACAGTCGGGTGACCCAGGTCCAGCAGATGCTCGGTGGCCACGCGCGCCAGCAGTTCGGCGTCGACGCCGGCGGTCACCACCTGCGGGCCGGCGAACGCCGCAGGCGCGCCGAGCACCAGGAGCGGCACGTCGGCGCTGAGCGAGACGGTTCCCTCGTCGATCGGCTCGGAGACGACGATGCCGTCCACGCCCTGCTCGAGCAGGGAGTCCACGGCTCCGGCCACACCCGCGGGATCGCCTTCCATGGTGTTGACGACACGGAGCGCGTAGCCCATGTCCCGGACAGCTCGCTCGACACCCATGAGCAGCGAGGCAGGACCGTACAAGGCAGTCCCCAGCGTCACGACACCGATCGAGCGGGTCCGTCCGGAGGCCAGCGCCCTTGCCGCGCTGTTGAGCCGATAGCCGAGTTGTTCCGCGGCTTCGAGAACTCGTCGGCGCACCTCGGCGGACACGTACGGCTCGTCGTTGAAGACCCTCGACACCGTCTTCTGCGAGACCCCGGCCAGACGGGCGACATCCACACTGCGCGGCGCGGCGGGGTGCCCGCCCCGCCCTTCCTGTCGCGTCATCGCGTCTCCCGGTGGCCATGAGCCCGAATCCAGCGCATTCGCGTGTATGTCTGCGCTGTCATGTCTACGCAGTCATGACAGCGCAGACATGCGCGGGCGTCAAGGGTTCGCGCAACATCTCCGTGAGGCGTGCCCGGAAGTTCAGCAGCAATTCGGCGATGCGCGAGCCGAGGGCGACAGAGCGCAGATCCTCGATCTCATCGCGGAGGCGTCAGCGAGCGGATGCTGTCACCAGCATTCCGGCAGGAGCCAGCCGCGCCAGCCGGAGCAGTCGACCAGATCCACCGGCATCTCGACGGGCTCCGCCTGCTCCCGCCGCTTCTCCGTCCAGAACGCGCGGATCTCCTCGGGGGAGGACTCCTCACGGGACACGGACGCGGCGTCGCCCGTGTCTGCGAGCGCGGCAGCGGCAGCACCTACCGCCCCGGTGGAACCCAGCACGGCGAGAGCCACCAGCACCATGCGGCGTCGGCCGGACCCGGCACCCGCGCGTCGCCTACGTCGTCCGCCGCCCATCTCCTGCCTTCCTCCCCCGCCCTCACGCCCTCACGGCCGCTCGGCTGCCTGCGACGGCTTCGCTCTTCCGGTCCCGCCCAGCCCACCGAGCCGTACGGGCGGTGCCGAAACCGTACAAGGTTGCTACGTAAGGGAGTTGAGAGCATGGGTAGAATGCCGCCGACGAATAGATCACCCGGTCTGAGCTCGACGAGCCGGCCGGCCGTGGCCGCATGGTCGGCCCCTGCGCCGCCGCAGCACCTGACGGCCGCGCATCGCCCCAGCACCTGGCGACTGCGGCTCGACACAGTCCACCTGGCGAAGGAGTCGAGACCGTGCCGCCCCGTGTCTGAGGCTCCTCGTGCGTCGGCCTTCAGGACGTGGCCGCGGCCGGGAGGTCCTGCTGCTCCGTCTGGCGCTGCGGTGCCGTCCGTACGCTGAGCACCATCGTGAGGCCGCCGCCGGGCGTGTCCTCGGCGCTCAGGTTGCCTCCCATGGCCTCCGTGAACCCGCGTGCCACCGCGAGGCCGAGCCCGACTCCCGCGCCGCGCGGGGAGTCGCCGTGGCGCTGGAAAGGCTCGAAGATGCGCTCCTTGGCGTCGTCCGGGACGCCGGGCCCGCGGTCCACCACCCGCACCTCGACCCGGTCGCCGAGGGCGCTCGCCGACACCAGGACCTTCTCGTCCGCCGGGCTGTACTTGACCGCGTTCTCGACGAGGTTGGCGACGGCCCGCTCCAGCAGTCCCCTGTCCACGTGGACCATGGGCAGTGTCTCCGGGATGTCCAGTTCCACGCTGTCCTCCGGCACCCCGCCGAGGGCCATCGGGACCACCTCGTCGAGGTCGGTCTCGCGGATGATCGGGGTGACGGTTCCGGTCTGCAGGCGGGACATGTCCAGCAGGTTGCCCACGAGGTGGTCGAGGCGGTCCGCCCCCTCCTCGATGGCCTCCAGGAGCTCCGCCTGGTCGTTCTCGGACCACTCGACGTCGTCTGAACGGAGCGAGGAGACGGCCGCCTTGATACCCGCCAGGGGGGTACGCAGGTCGTGGCTGACGGCGGCGAGCAACGCGGTGCGGATGCGGTTGCCGTCGGCCAGCTCCTTGGCCTGGTCGGCCTCGCGTTGCAGGCGCTGGCGGTCCAGGACGACAGCGGCCTGCACGGCGAACGCGGCCAGCACCCGGCGGTCGGCGGCGGGCAGCACCCGCCCGGACAGTGCCAGCGCCATGTGGTCGCCCACGGATACGTCGACGTCCGCGTTCTCGGGGGTCTTTGCGGGCTGAGGTCCCACGCTGCCCGCGCAGCTCCAAGGTTGCAGTTCGCCCGCCCGCTCCAGCAGCGCCACCGACTCCATTCCGAAGGTCTCCCGGACCCGCTCCAGCAGGGCCTCCAGACTCGTCTCGCCGCGCAGCACGTTCCCGGCGAGGAAGGAGAGTATTTCGGACTCGGCACGCAACCGCGCCGCCTGGTGGGTACGGCGTGCGGCGAGATCGACGACGGATGCGACCGACACGGCGACGCCGACAAAGATCGCGATGGCGACGATGTTCTTGGGGTCGGCGATCGTGAGGGTGTGGACGGGCGGAGTGAAGTACCAGTTGAGCAGCAGAGAGCCCACGACCGCCGAGGCCAGCGCCGAAAAGAGCCCGCCGAGGAGGGCCGCCGCCACGGTCAGCGTGAGGAACAGCAGCATGTCGTTGGCGAGGCCGACATCCGGGGCGGCGCTGGTCAGGAGGAGGGTGAGCAGTACGGGCCCGAGCACGCCGACGAGCCACCCCCAGATGAGCCGGGCCCGTCCGAGCCGCGCACCCTGGGCCACGGGCAGCCCTCGTCCCTTGCCCGCCTCGTCGTGGGTGATGAGGTGGACGTCGAGGTCGGGGCCGGACTCACGGGCGACCGTCGCGCCGACGCCGGGCCCGAAAACGTACTGCCACCCCTTGCGGCGGGAGACGCCCAACACGATCTGAGTGGCGTTGACGCCGCGCGCGAAGTCCAGCAGCGCGGCCGGGATGTCGTCGCCGACGACGTGGTGGAAGGTGCCGCCGAGGTCCTCGACGAGGGTGCGCTGGACGGCCAGTTCCTTCGGGGATGCCGAAGTCAGCCCGTCGCTGCGGGAGATGTAGACGGCCAGCACCTCGCCGCCGGCGCCCTTCTCCGCCAGCCGGGCCGCGCGGCGGATCAGCGTCCGCCCCTCGGGGCCCCCGGTGAGTCCGACGACGATCCGCTCGCGCGAACCCCAGATCGTCGACACCCGGTGCTCGCTGCGGTACTCGGTCAGGTACTCGTCGACCCGGTCGGCCACCCACAGCAGGGCCAGCTCCCGCAGCGCCGTCAGGTTTCCCGGCCGGAAGTAGTTGGACAGCGCGGCATCCACCTTGTCGGACTTGTAGATGTTGCCGTGCGCCATACGGCGGCGCAGCGCCTCCGGGGACATGTCGACCAGCTCGATCTGGTCCGCACGCCGCACGACCTCGTCGGGGACCGTCTCGCGCTGGCGGACCCCGGTGATCGACTCGACGACGTCGCCCAGGGACTCCAGATGCTGGATGTTGACCGTCGAGACGACGTCGATCCCGGCGGCCAGCAACTCCTCCACGTCCTGCCACCGCTTGGCGTTGCGGGAGCCCGGGACGTTCGTGTGCGCCAGCTCGTCCACCAGCGCCACCTGGGGGCGGCGGGCGAGCACCGCGTCGACGTCCATCTCGGTGAACACCGTGTCGCGGTAGTCGAGTTCCTGGCGCGGGATCTGCTCCAGGCCGTGCAGCATCACCTCCGTGCGCGGCCGGTTGTGGTGTTCCACGAACGCCACCACGCAGTCGGTGCCCCGCTCGATCCGGCGGTGCGCCTCGGACAGCATGGCGTAGGTCTTGCCGACGCCGGGTGCCGCGCCGAGGTAGATCCGGAGCTTTCCGCGTGCCATGTCATCCCTCGAAGCGGTAGCCCATACCGGGCTCGGTGATCAGATAGCGGGGGTGGGAGGGGTCCGCCTCCAGCTTCCGGCGGAGTTGGGCCATGTAGACGCGCAGGTAGTTGGTCTTGTTGCTCTGGGAGACGCCCCAGACCTCCTGGAGGAGGTGCTTCTGCGTGACGAGTCGGCCGGGGTTGGTGACCAGGATCTCCAGCAGGTGCCACTCCGTCGGGGTCAGCCGCACGTCCCGCCCGTCCCGTACGAGCTTCTTGGCGAGCAGGTCGATGGTGAACTCATCGGTCTTCACCAGGGTGATGTCGGGGGCGAGCGGTGCGTCCTCGATACGGCGGACGGAGGCCCGCAGCCGGGCCATCAGCTCGTCCATGCTGAACGGCTTGGTGATGTAGTCGTCGGCGCCCGCGTCGAGCGCGGCGACCTTCTCATCGGACGCCTGACGGGCCGACAGCACCAGGATCGGCACACGGGTCCAGCCGCGCAGGGCCTTGATGACGTCGACCCCGTCCATGTCGGGCAGTCCGAGATCGAGCATCACCACATCGGGCTGACGCGCGGCCGCCAGGCGGAGTGCCGTGGCGCCGTCGGGTGCCGCGTCCACTCCGTACCGGCGTGCCTGCATGTTGATCACGAGGGCACGTACGAGCTGCGGGTCGTCCTCCACCACCAGCACCCGGGTCATGTCTGTGCGCCTTTCCTGTCGTACGCGCCGGCTGCGGCGCAACCGGCTTCGTGGCGGCAGGAGCCGGCGGTGTCGGAAGGTGTCTCCGGCCGCCGGCTCCCGCTCCTCGGGTCGCGTAACGCCATCAGCCCTCGGCCACGAGGTCCTTGAGCGCGATGTTGAGTTCGAGGACGTTCACGCGGGGCTCGCCGATGAAGCCGAGGGAGCGGCCCTCGGTGTGCTCGTCGACCAGCTTCTGCACCTGGGCGGCGGACAGGCCGTTCTTCTCGGCGACCCGATGGACCTGGATCTCCGCGTACGCCGGGGAGATGTTCGGGTCCAGGCCGGAGCCGGAGGAGGTGACCGCGTCGGCGGGGACCTCGGATGCCTTGACCGTGTAGCCGGGCACCGAGTTGTCCTTGACGGCCGCGGCCTGGGCGTCCTCGACCTGCTTGACGAGGTCCTTGTTGTCGGCGGAGAGGTTGGTGGCGCCGGACAGGATCAGCTTGTACCGGGTGTTGACGCTGTTGCTGCCGAGGCCGCCCGCCGGGCGGCCCTGGAACCACTTCAGGTCGGGCGCCGGGGTCTCCTCGCCCTTCTTGAGCGGCAGGTTGTACGACTGCCCGATCAGGGACGAGCCGACGACCTTGCCGTCCGCCTTGATCTCGGAGCCGTTCGCCTTGTCGTTGAACAGCCCCTGGGCGATGCCGGTGACGACCAGCGGGTAGATGACGCCCGTCACCAGGGTCAGCACGAGGAGGGCGCGCAGGCCCGCCCAGAGCAGCCGGGCGGTGTTCGTAACCGAGTTGTTCATAGCCGATCAGCACGCCTTTGAATAGTTACAGCCCGGGGATGAGGGAGATGAGCAGGTCAATGATCTTGATGCCGATGAACGGGGCGATGAGCCCGCCCAGGCCGTAGATCCCGAGGTTGCGGCGGAGCATCTTGTCCGCACTGACCGGCCGGTACTGCACGCCCTTCAAGGAGAGCGGCACCAGCGCGATGATGATCAGCGCGTTGAAGACGACCGCGGACAGGATGGCGGAGTCCGGCGAGGACAGGCCCATGATGTTCAGCTTGTCGAGGCCCGGGTAGACCGCCGCGAAGAGCGCCGGGATGATCGCGAAGTATTTCGCGACGTCGTTGGCGATGGAGAACGTCGTCAACGCGCCCCGGGTGATGAGGAGTTGCTTGCCGATCTCGACGATCTCGATGAGCTTGGTCGGGTTGGAGTCGAGGTCGACCATGTTGCCGGCCTCCTTGGCGGCCGACGTACCGGTGTTCATCGCCACGCCCACGTCAGCCTGGGCCAGCGCCGGGGCGTCGTTCGTACCGTCGCCGGTCATCGCGACGAGCTTGCCCCCGGCCTGCTCGCGCTTGATGAGGGCCATCTTGTCCTCGGGCGTGGCCTCCGCGAGGAAGTCGTCGACACCGGCCTCCTCGGCGATCGCCTTGGCAGTGAGGGGGTTGTCGCCCGTGATCATGACGGTCTTGATACCCATACGGCGCAGCTCGTCGAACCGCTCGCGCATGCCGTCCTTGACGACGTCCTTGAGGTGGATGACACCCAGCACGCGGGCACCCTGGCCGTCCTCGAGCGCGACCAGCAGCGGGGTGCCGCCCGCCTCGGAGATGCGGCCCGCGATCCCGTCCGCGTCGCCGGCGACCTCGCCACCTCGCTCCTGCACCCAGGCGATGACGGAACCGGCCGCGCCCTTTCGGATCTTCCTGCCGTCGACGTCCACACCCGACATGCGGGTCTGCGCGGTGAAGGCGATCCACTCGGCGCCGGCCAGCTCGCCCTGGTGGCGCTCGCGCAGTCCGTACTTCTCCTTCGCCAGTACGACGATGGAGCGGCCCTCGGGCGTCTCATCGGCCAGGGAAGACAGCTGGGCGGCGTCCGCGACCTCGGCCTCCGTGGTTCCGCTGACCGGCACGAACTCGGCGGCCTGCCGGTTGCCGAGCGTGATGGTGCCTGTCTTGTCGAGCAGGAGGGTGGAGACATCGCCTGCGGCCTCGACCGCCCTGCCGGACATGGCGAGTACGTTGCGCTGCACCAGGCGGTCCATGCCCGCGATGCCGATCGCGGACAGCAGCGCGCCGATCGTGGTCGGGATGAGGCAGACCAGCAGGGCCACCAGCACGACCATGGTCAGGTGCGTGCCCGCGTAGTCTGCGAGCGGCGGCAGCGTGGCGCAGGCCAGCAGGAAGACGATCGTGAGGGACGCGAGGAGGATGTTGAGCGCGATCTCGTTGGGTGTCTTCTGCCGGGCCGCTCCCTCGACGAGGCTGATCATCCGGTCGATGAAGGTCTCGCCCGGCTTCGTCGTGATCTTGATGACGATGCGGTCGGACAGCACCTTCGTACCACCGGTGACGGCCGACCGGTCGCCGCCGGACTCCCGGATGACGGGCGCCGACTCGCCGGTGATCGCCGACTCGTCGACGCTCGCGACGCCCTCGATGACGTCGCCGTCGCCGGGGATGATGTCGCCGGCCTCGCAGACCACCAGGTCACCGATGCGCAGCTCGGTGCCGGGGACACGCTCCTCGCTGTCGCCGACGAGCCGCCGGGCCACCGTGTCGGTCTTGGCCTTGCGCAGGGTGTCGGCCTGCGCCTTGCCGCGGCCCTCGGCGACGGCCTCAGCGAGGTTGGCGAAGACGACCGTCAGCCACAGCCAGGCGCTGATCGCCCAGCCGAACCAGTCGCCCGGGTCCTTGAAGGAGAAGACCGTGGTGAGCACCGAGCCGATCCACACCACGAACATCACCGGCGACTTGACCTGCACCCGCGGGTCGAGCTTGCGGAAGGCGTCCGGCAGGGACTTGACCAGTTGCTTTGGGTCGAAGAGGCCCGCGCCGACACGGCTCTCGGGGGTCTTGTGTCCGGTGGGTACGTCGCTGTGCGGCGCCCGGGTCGGAGTGGCTGTGGACATCGAGTCCTCGTGGTTTTCTGTACGGGTGGTCATCACGCCAGCCCCTCGGCCAGCGGACCCAGAGCAAGGGCCGGGAAGTACGTCAGACCGGTGATGATCAGGATCGCGCCCACCAGCAGGCCGGTGAACAGCGGCGTCTCGGTGCGCAGGGTGCCCGCCGTGACGGGGACCGGCTTCTGCTCGGCGAGCGAGCCGGCCAGCGCCAGGACGAACACCATCGGCAGGAAGCGGCCGAGCAGCATGGCGAGCCCGGTCATCGTGTTGAACCAGTCGGTGTTCGCGTTCAGGCCCGCGAAGGCCGAGCCGTTGTTGTTCGAGGCGGACGTGAAGGCGTAGAGCACCTCGGAGAATCCGTGCGCACCGGAGTTCAGCATCGAGTGGGGCGGCGTCGGCAGGGCCATCGAGAGCGCGGTGAACACCAGCACCACTGCGGGCGTGATCAGGATGTAGACGGCCGCGAGCTTGATCTCGCGGGAGCCGATCTTCTTGCCCAGGTACTCGGGCGTACGGCCGACCATGAGACCGGCGATGAACACCGCGATGACCGCCATGATCAGCATGCCGTAGAGGCCGGAACCGGTGCCACCGGGCGCGATCTCGCCCAGCATCATGCCGAGCATGGTGATGCCGCCGCCGAGGCCGGTGAAGGAGGAGTGGAAGGAGTCCACCGCGCCGGTGGAGGTGAGCGTGGTCGAGACCGCGAAGATCGACGACGCTCCGACGCCGAAGCGGACCTCCTTGCCCTCCATCGCCCCGCCGGCCGCCTGGAGGGCCGGGCCGTGGTGGGCGAACTCGGTCCACATCATCAGGGCGACGAAGCCGACCCAGATGGTGGCCATCGTCGCGAGGATCGCGTAGCCCTGCCTGACCGAGCCGACCATGATGCCGAAGGTGCGGGTCAGAGCGAACGGGATGACCAGGAGCAGGAAGATCTCGAAGAGGTTGGTGAACGGGGTGGGGTTCTCGAACGGGTGGGCGCTGTTGGCGTTGAAGTAACCGCCGCCGTTGGTGCCCAGTTCCTTGATGGCCTCCTGCGAGGCGACCGCACCGCCGTTCCACTGCTGCGAGCCGCCGAAGAACTGGCCGACCTCGTGGATGCCGGAGAAATTCTGGATGGCGCCGCAGGCGACCAGGACGACGGCGGCGATCGCCGCGCCCGGCACCAGGATGCGGATCGTGCCGCGCACCAGGTCGGACCAGAAGTTGCCGAGTTCACCGGTGCGGGAGCGCGCGAAGCCCCGCACAAGAGCCACGGCGACGGCGATACCGACGGCCGCGGAGACGAAGTTCTGCACGGCCAGACCGGCGGTCTGTACGACGTGGCCCATGGCCTGCTCGCCGTAGTACGACTGCCAGTTGGTGTTCGTCACGAAGGACGCGGCGGTGTTGAAGGCCTGCGCGGGCTCGATCGAGGAGAAGCCGAGCGATCCGGGCAGGACGCCCTGCAGTCGCTGCAGCAGGTAGAGGAAGAGGACACTGACCGCCGAGAAGGCCAGTACACCGCGCAGGTACGCCGGCCAGCGCATCTCGGTGTCCGGGTTGGCGCCGATTCCCTTGTAGATCCACTTCTCCACGCGCCAGTGCCTGTCGGAGGAGTAGACCTTGGCCATGTAGGTGCCAAGGGGGACGTAGGCGAGCGCCAGCGCCGCTATGAGGGCCAGCAGCTGAAGCACGCCGGCGAGTACGGGACCCATGTCAGTTCTCAGAACCTCTCCGGGAAGATCAAGGCGAGGACGAGATAGCCCAGCAGGGCGACGGCCACGACCAGGCCGACGACGTTCTCGACGGTCACAGCTTCGCCACCCCCTTGGCGACGAAAGCCACGAGCGCGAACACCGCGATCGTGATGACGACGAAGGCCACGTCGGCCATCGCAAGCTCCTGGATGAGATTCGGAAAGCATCCGCAATCGGATCTGACGGTTAGAGGAAACCCCGTGCACTGCCGGATTCGACTGTCGTTGACGGGTCCCATACGACGGCCCGCACGCCTTTGACGGAACTCTTACGGGCCCTGCTGCGACCAGCGACAGGACGCGGCCCTCGGGGTGGCAGTGCGACCCACCGGGTGGCGGACCGCTCGTCAGGATCTGCGTCGCCGGTTCCGCCGCGGCCACCTCACGAACGTATGCGGCAATGGGACGGCCGAGCGTGCGGCGCCCGCAGGACAGCCGGACCAGCGGCACTCCGGTGTCCCACTCGGCCCAGGCGTGCTCCGGGGCGTGCAGCGCGGCCCGGTCCTCAGGGTCCGGATGGCAGACGGTGACCGCGCGGACCTCGTCACCGCTCTTCTACCGGAGCCAGACCGGCTGCCAGTGGAGCCGGCCGCCGCACCGGTCGCGATGGGAGAAACAGGACTTACAGGGCCCCGAGTTCCTTGGCCAGCTCCTTCGCGGAGTCCTCGGTGAAGCTGCCGCTGATCTGCACCGCGCCCCCGGTGATGGACCCGGTGACGGCGGGGGCGCTGAGGAGCCGGTCGCCGAAGACGATGGCGATTTGGTTCTTTGGGGACTGGCGTTGTGCCGCCCGCCCAGTGAGGGCCGCGAACCGTTTGGCGCACTCCGACCGAGTCCGCCGACCTGGTCTACCGCCAGCTGCGCCGCGACCTCATCGCCGTCGAGACGGGCGAACTGCAGCGCCTCTACGACGTGCGCGCCATCAGCGACACCACGCGCCGCCGGCTCCAGCGCTCCTTGGACCTGGAGGAGGCCCGGCTGGCGGACGCCTAACGGAACTCGGCCAGCCTGGTCCGCAGTCCGAGCACGGCGAGCGCGACGGCCGTCGCCAGCAACCCGCCCGCCCACGGGAGCAAGCCGCTCACCGCGGAGCGGCCGGCGTGGACGGAGGCCGCGAAGTGCGCACGGTTGATGCCGGTCACCTTGTCCAGCGCGGTCATCCACGCCCCGAAGTGCGCGTTGGACGTACCCGGCTCCCAGCCCATGCAGAACTCGACCGCGTCACGTTCCTTGCCGGCTGCGACCAGCGCGCGGATCTTCCGATCGTCACGCTGGTAGACGGCGTACGCCTGCACGGTCCTCTCGGCCGCGGCACGCTCGCCGGGGAAGGTGACGTTGTCGAGCTCGCGCCGGAACTCGCCGGTGAAGCGCAGGTCGTGCTGATCGGAGCGGTACGCCCGCCACGTGGCGGCGAGTTCGGAGTCGTACGTCGACAGCGTCGCGCCCTTCAGACCGTACAACTGCTGCGACTTGGCGAGGAACGAGGCGGCGTACTGGTCGCGCCGCCCGGGGTCGAGGAGGTAGCGGCTCTCGTCGGCGTTGGCGTCGTAGGCGATGGACCGGGCCCGGGAGAGGGCGACGACGGAGTCGAAGGCGTCGCGCCGGGCGCCGCGCAGGTGCTCGGACGACACGGACAGCGCCTCGCCGCCGAGGATCACGGCGAGCAGGGTGCAGACGGTGGCGGCCAGCACGCCGGGGTTGAGGATGCGCCGGAAGCGACGGGCCAGGTACCACTGCAGGACACCGAGCAGGGCGAGCAGCAGTACGCCGAGTGCGACGACGGCGATGAGCTGGGCGGAGAGGGTGGATCGGGCGGAGGTGTACTCCGAGTCGAAGGCGGTGTCGTTGGAGGACACCAGTTCCCGTGCTGCGGGAAGGAGTTGCTGCCGCAGCAGGTCCGTGGCGCGGCGATAGTCGACGAGCGCCGCAGCCTTGCCGCCGCGATGCCTGTCGTTCTCCAGGGCCCGGCCGATCAGCTCCTGGTACTCGGCGAAGCTGTCGGTGAGTAACTCCACGGTCTTCTCGTCGGCCCGGTTGCCCTGCGCCGCGACCGCGAGCGTGCGCAGGTCGTGCCCGATCTCGCGCCGGGCATGGTCGTAGAAGCCGACGGCCTTCTCATACGGTGTCTTCAGGCGCCCCTCTCCGGCGTTTCCACTGGAGAGCAGGATGTTGGCGGCCTGCGCGTCCATGTCGTTCAGGGCGAGGTCGAGGTCGGCAGCACTGGTGGTGCGGGGCGCGTCGCGGTCGGCCACGTTGCTCCAGGTGCCCGAGGCCGTGATTCCCGCGAGGAGCAGCAGCGTCGCCAGTGCGGCGGCTAGGAGGACTGTGGCCGCGCGCAGGAGACGCAGCCGCGCGGGCACAGTGGCCCAGTAGCGGCGGCGCAGGGTGCCCTGCGCGGCCACGGTCTGTTGCCGGAGGCGGTGCCGGGAACCGCCCGGCAGCGGCCCGCCTTGTGGCCGCGGGCCGGGGCTGCTCCCAGGCGGGACGAGGCCCGGGCTGCCCCCGGGCGGGACAACTCCCGAGCTGCCTCCGGGCGGGACGACGCCCTCTTGCCGTGGCTGCGCGGCAGCCTCCGTCCGAGGTCTTCCGGCCGTGATGGCCACAGTCCCTCCCACATCACGCCACGGACGGTCGCCCGCCCCCGTTGTCGTTGAGTCTGCGACCGGATCCGGCCATGCGAGGTCGGCATTGACACTCTTCTGACGGCCGGGTGGGTGTGTTTGACGGGTCCTTGACGGCGCTCGCGCCAGAGCCGTTGGGCGACCCGTAAATTCCTTGCTGAGCAGGGCCGTTCGACCGTCGATCGCGGACGAATTCCTGTCGTCCGCCACTCCCGCCGCCCCGCCGACCCGACGTCCACGTCGGCTGACGTCGGCCAGAAGGCGTCAGGATCCCGTCAAGATTCTCCGGTAAGGCGTCAGAGGACCGTCAGCGCCGCTCGCCGGGGTGCGCACAGCCGCCTAGCGTCGGCGTCATGCGACCGAGCGGACCACTGAGCGCGGCCGGCGACCGCCACTGGCGCGGCAGCGCCCGGCTCGCGGCCGGCTGCGCCCTCGTCTTCTGCGCACTGACCTTCCTGGTCGACTGGGACGCCGGCAGCCTGACCACATCCCGCGCCGCGCTCTGGCTCGCCCTGTCCGCAGCCGTGTTCACCGTCCTGCTCCCGCAGCACGTCACTGTGGGCCACAGCCGGCTGACGGTGCGCGGTCCGCTGCACCGACGGGCCGTACGGACGGACGCCCTCGTGTCCGTACGGCAGTACGACGGCGCCACCGCCCACCTCGTCCTACGGGACGCCTACGGCCACCGCCTCGAACTCGATCCCCGTGTCCTGACCGACAACCCCCTGCTGTGGCACGCACTCGACACAGGCGTCCGACGCTCCCGGCAGCAGGGCACACTGCTGCAGGGAGAAGACGTACTCCGACGACTTGGTGAGCAGATCGACGGCGAGACGGTGCGGGCGGTCCTCCGCGCTTCCGGGCTGTCGTAGCCCGAATACGACGACATCATCATCGCGCAGACGCCGAGACCTCCGAGACCTGCGAGACCTGCGAGATCAGCGAGATCAGCGAGGTGACTAAGCTGCTCGTCAAGACCTGACAGCACCGGCGGGGAGGCCGGCGCCACCACCATCCTCCCCCTGCTCAACCATCGAGGCGCTCATGCAAGGCCACCCCAACCCGGACGACGACTCCCTGGGCTCGGCCCAGCACGCCCACTGGCAGTCGACGTACGCCGAGCACCCTCGGATGTACGGCATGGAGCCCTCGGAACCGGGGCGTCATGCCGCCGGCGTCTTCCGTGCCGCCGGCGCCCGCACCGTCCTGGAACTCGGCGCGGGACACGGCCGCGACGCGCTGTTCTTCGCGCACGAGGGATTCACCGTGCAGGCCGCCGACTTCAGCCCTACCGGCCTCGAACAGCTCCTGGCTGCCGCCCGGGAGTCCGGCGTGACCGACCGGGTCACGACGACGGTGCACGACGTACGCGATCCGCTGCCGCTGCCCGACGCCTCCGTCGACGCCGTCTTCGCTCACATGCTGCTGTGCATGGCGCTGTCCACAGAGGAGATCCGGGCCGTCATGAAGGAGATCCGGCGGGTCCTGCGACCCGGCGGCCTCCTCGTCTACACCGTCCGCCACACCGGCGACGCCCACTACGGAACCGGCACCCCGCACGGCGACAGCATCTACGAACACGGCGGCTTCGCCGTCCACTTCTTCGACGACGATCTCGTGGACAGTCTCGCCGAGGGCTGGGACCTGCACGAGGTCCACGCCTTCGAGGAGGGCGAACTGCCGCGCCGTCTCTGGCGCGTCACGCAGGCCAAGAAGTGACAGGCCGAGGGCCTGGGCCAGTCAGTTCGAGGGGCGCAGGCCGTCCACCGTCACCGTGACGAGCCTGCGGACCGCGGCCTCGGATCGCAGGCCGCCGGCCGCCGCGAGGGCGTGCAGGCAGTACGCCGCCAGTTCGTCCGGTACGACATCGTCACGGACCTCGCCCGCCTCCGCGCCCTCGGCCAGCAGATCCCTCAGGAAGCCATGGAGATGCCGCTCGGCGTGGCCGACGTGCTCGGGGCGGTGGAGCAGTGCGCCGAGTTCCGGACCGTGCCCTTGGCGCCGCCGCTGGATGAGGGCGTACGCCTCGAGGACCGCCGTCAACCGCTCCCCCGCGCCGCCGGGCCGGTCCCGGATCGCGGCAAGTTCCTGCAGGTGGGCGGTGATCTGCTGCTCGTGCCAGGCCACCATGATCGACTCGACGTCCGGGAAGTACTTGTAGAGCGTGGCACGGCCGATGCCGGTCTCCTCAGCGATCCGCGACATCGTCACGCCCCGCAGCCCTTGCTCGAACACCAGCGCTGCCGTGGTCTCCAGCACCGCGTCGCGCACGGCGCGACGGTGCTCGTCGATCGTCTCGTTCCACAACTTCGGCACATACGCAGTATACGGAGTGACCTCGACGAAAACACCATGACTTGACCGAGACACAGTGTCTCGATAAAGCTGGGAATGTCACCTGAGTCCTGGCCTGCGCCAGGATCCCGCCACCCGACCGTGCCGAGAGGGGCCCCATGCCCGCCTCACCGCACCACCCCGGCATCACGACTCCCCGAACACCTGACGACCTGTACGCCACCCCGCCGCCGTGGGACATCGGCCGCCCCCAGCCCGCGTTCCTCACCCTCGCCGAAGCCGGTGCGGTACGGGGCCGCGTACTGGACGCCGGCTGCGGCACCGGCGAGCACGCACTCATGGCCGCCGACCTCGGCCTCGACGTCATCGGTATCGACCTCGCCTCCCGGGCACTGCGCGCCGCCGAGGGCAAGGCGCGCGCCCGAGGAGTCACAGCCCGGTTCCTGCGCCACGACGCCCGCCGACTGGCCGGACTCGACGAGCACTTCGACACCGTGCTCGACTGCGGGCTCTTCCACGTCTTCGGCGGCGCGGACCGCGCCGCGTACGTCGACGGCCTGCGCTCCGTGCTGCGGCCGGGCGGGCGCTTCTTCATGCTCTGCATCAGCGACCGGGAGGAAGGCGCCTGGGGGCCGGTGCACAAGGTGACACGGGACGAGATCGAGACGGCGTTCGCCGACGGCTGGCGGATCGACTCCGTCGAGCCGGCCACGATCGGCCTCACCGTCGACCCGGGCGGCCTCCGGGCCTGGCTCGCCGCCCTCACCAGGACCTGACCCGCATCCCGCAACCGGGATGTCCCACCCACTCGATCGAGGACAGTCATGCCGACCGCCGAAGCCCATGTCGAGACCGAGCGCCCCAGCCGTTACCTCGTCCAGCTCTGCAAGCACTTCAGCAACAAGGGCCGCCACCTGGGCAACCGGCCGGGCGGCCGCCACGGCGGTGCTTCGCCGGCTCTCACGCCCGCCGAGATCCGGCCGGACCAGATCCATGTCGAGTGGTCCGACACCCACGGCACCCTCGAACTCCCGTGGGGCCGCTGCACCCTGGAAGCCCTGCCCGGGTCGCTGGTGCTGCGCGCCGAAGCCGAGGACGCACAGAACCTGCGGAAACTGCAGGACCTGCTGGCCACGCACATCGGCCGGTTCGGCCGACGCGAGCAGCTGACGGTCGACTGGCAGCAGGACCAGCCCGCCGTCCGGCAGGCCGAGCACGCCGACGACCCGCTACGCATGTCCGCACAAGGAGAGACGGCGCGCCGTAAACACCTCGCCTGGGCCGGCGTCGCCCTGATCGCCGCGGTGGCCGTCGCCGTGCATCTGGGCCTGGCCGGGGCGGTACTGTCCGGCTCACGGTGGGCGGGATGGGTCGTCGGGGCGGTCCTGGCCGTCGTAGCCGTGAAGGTCACAGCCGTGGCGGTCCTCGGCCGTCGGCTGCACCGACGCCGCCGACAGATCGGGTGAGCCACGTCGAGGGCTATCGGTATGCCCCGTCGCGCGTCCCCTGCTCCCAGGCCAGACAATGTGACTTTACCGACCCATCTTTGCATGACCATGCGAGATAGTGCATACTCTTCCTATGTCTAAGGTCCTCACCTCCCTCCCCGTCGGCGAGCGCGTCGGCATCGCCTTCTCGGGCGGCCTCGACACCTCGGTCGCCGTCGCGTGGATGCGCGACAAGGGTGCCGTCCCGTGCACCTACACCGCCGACATCGGCCAGTACGACGAGCCCGACATCGCCTCGGTGCCCGGCCGTGCGAAGACCTATGGCGCCGAGATCGCACGCCTGGTCGACTGCCGGGCGGCGCTGGTCGAGGAGGGCCTGGCCGCGCTGACCTGCGGGGCGTTCCACATCCGCTCGGGCGGGCGTGCCTATTTCAACACCACGCCCCTCGGCCGTGCCGTCACGGGCACCCTCCTGGTCCGGGCGATGCTCGAGGACAACGTACAGATCTGGGGCGACGGCTCGACCTTCAAGGGCAACGACATCGAGCGGTTCTACCGCTACGGCCTGCTCGCCAACCCGCACCTGCGGATCTACAAGCCCTGGCTGGACGCGGACTTCGTGACCGAGCTCGGCGGCCGCAAGGAAATGTCGGAATGGCTTGTCGCCCACGGCCTGCCCTACCGCGACAGCACGGAGAAGGCGTACTCCACGGACGCCAACATCTGGGGCGCGACCCACGAGGCGAAGACCCTGGAGCACCTGGAGAACGGCGTCGAGACCGTCGAGCCGATCATGGGCGTGCGGTTCTGGGACCCCGAGGTCGAGATCGCCGCCGAGGACGTGACGATCGGCTTCGACCAGGGCCGCCCGGTGACGATCAACGGCAAGGAGTTCGCCTCCGCCGTCGACCTGGTGATGGAGGCCAACGCCATCGGCGGCCGCCACGGCATGGGCATGTCGGACCAGATCGAGAACCGGATCATCGAGGCCAAGAGCCGCGGCATCTACGAGGCGCCCGGCATGGCCCTGCTGCACGCGGCGTACGAGCGCCTGGTCAACGCGATCCACAACGAGGACACCCTCGCCCAGTACCACAACGAGGGACGGCGCCTCGGCCGGCTCATGTACGAGGGCCGCTGGCTGGACCCGCAGGCGCTGATGGTGCGCGAGTCGCTGCAGCGCTGGGTCGGCGCGGCCGTCACCGGCGAGGTGACGCTGCGGCTGCGGCGCGGTGAGGACTACTCGATCCTCGACACCACGGGCCCGGCGTTCAGCTACCACCCGGACAAGCTGTCCATGGAGCGCACCGAGGACTCGGCGTTCGGCCCGGTGGACCGGATCGGCCAGCTCACCATGCGCAACCTCGACATCGCCGACTCGCGCGCCAAGTTGGAGCAGTACGCCGGGCTCGGCCTGATCGGCACCGGCACGCCCGCCGTCGGCGCCGCCCAGGCGGCTGCGACCGGGCTGATCGGCACCATGCCGGAGGGCGGCGCCCAGGCCATCGCCTCCCGGGGCGACGTCTCCGACGACGACGAGCTGCTGGACCGCGCGGCGATGGAGTCCGGCACGGACTGACCAGGTCCACTTGAGAGGGCCGTCCCGGCTCGGCGACGAAAGCGCCGAGCCGGGACGGTTCTCAGCGGTTCGACCACACAACGACCTCGAACGCACAGGCCCTGAGCACACAGGGTCTGAACACACGGCGACGCCGCGGCGCATGAGCGCGCCGCGGCGTCAGTGTTCCGGCGGTTCCGGCGGTCAGGCAGCGGCGGGGGCGGCCTGCGCGGACAGCTGCTGGATGACCTCGGTCAGCCCGGTGACGACCTCTTCGTCGTCAGCGGGGTGGGTCTCGGCGAAGCGGGTCACGGAGCCGGGGATGGACAGCTTGACGTCCTGCAGGACGGCGCCGCCGGCGATGCCCGCGGACTTGCGGGCGTCGTCCTGCGCCCAGACACCGCCGTACTGACCGAACGCGGTGCCGATCGCGGCGACCGGCTTGCCGGACAGCGCACCGGCGCCGTACGGACGGGACAGCCAGTCGATCGCGTTCTTCAGAACGGCCGGCATCGTGCCGTTGTACTCCGGCGAGAAGAGCAGGAAGGCGTCGGCCTGGCCCGCCGCGGCGCGCAGCCGCGCGGCGGCGTCCGGCACGGTCGCCTCGGCGTCGATGTCCTCGTTGTAGAAGGGCACGTCGGCGAGGCCCTCGAACAGCTCGATCTCGACGCCCTCGGGGGCGTGCTTGACGGCGGCCTCGGCCAGCTGACGGTTGTGGGAGCCGGCGCGGAGGCTGCCGACGAGAGCGAGGATGCGTACAGACATGAGGATGAGCTCCTGAGGCAGGGGGAGTCTTATCGGACCGCGGTCCAGTTCAATGTTGTACCACCTATCCGGACCCTGGTCCACTTCCCCTTTTCGACGCTACGCTTGGGTAATGACCGCCACGCCCTCGTCTCCCCTCGACTCACGCGACCGCGACCTCCCTGCCGGATGCACGGAGCTCGGACTCGCCTCACCGGACGAGCAGCCTCAGCTACGTTCCGACGCCGCGCGCAACCGTGCGCTCCTGCTGGAGGCCGCATCGCGGCTGGTGGCCGAGGACGGTGTGGCGAACCTGACCATGGAAGCCGTCGCCGCGGCCGCCAAGGTCGGCAAGGGCACCGTCTTCAGGCGCTTCGGCGACCGCTTCGGTCTGCTGCTGGCCCTCCTGAACCAACGCGAGGAGCAGCTCCAGGCCGCCTTCATGGCGGGCCCGCCCCCACTGGGACCCGAGGCCCCCGCCTTGGAGCGCCTGCATGCGTTCGGGCCCGCCGTCATCCGCCACGAACACGCGCACAGCGACCTGTACGTGGCCGCACGGACCGACGCCGCACGGAACTACACCGTGCCCGCCCACCGACTCCGTCTCACCCACATCGCGCTGCTGCTGCGCCAGATCGGGGCGGGGGGCGACACCGAGCTGCTCGCGCAGAGCCTGCTCAGCTATCTCGACCCGACCCTCGTCCACCACCTGCTCACCCGGCGCGGCATGTCCTTCGAGCGCCTGGATGCCGGCTGGCACGACCTCGTCGCTCGCCTGACGGCGGGAGCGGGAGGGTAGGTGCGCCCTGCGTGAGCGGTCGTCAGAGGACGAGTGCGCAGACGACCGAGGGAAGCGCCGCTGCCGGAAGGGGCTGCTCGAGGGCCCCGGTGTCGAGGATGCGCAGCGCGGCGACTGTGCCGCTGTGCTGGTTGGCGACCAGCAGATGGCCGGCCGCCAGGGTCAGGCCACGGGGCCAGGCGCCGCCACTGGGGATCTCGCCGACCGGCTCGAGGTCGGTGCCGGTGACCCGGAAGGCGGCCACGGTCTCGGCGCCGCGGTTGGTGACCCAGACGAAGCGGCCGCAGGGCGAGGCGACGATTCCGCCGGGCTGGTTGGTGATGTCCTTGGCCGCTGTGGCCGGAACGCTGGAGACCGCCGTCAGGGTGCCGGTCTCGGCGTCGTAGCGGTGGCAGGTGACGGTCGAGGACAGCTCGTCGGCGCTCCACACCAGCTCACCACCGGGCGAGAAGGTGAGGTGGCGGGGTCCCGCTCCGGCCCGGAGCCGGTTCACGGCGGTCTGTTCCAGCGTTCCGGTACGGGTGTCGAGGCGGTACGTGAACACGGCGTCCGCCCCCAGGTCGGTGGCCAGGACGAAACGCCCCGCCGGGTCGACGAGGACCTGATGGGCGTGGCTGCCTTCCTGCCGTCCGACGACCGGGCCGGAGCCCTCGTGGATGACCACGTCCGTCGGACCGCTCACGCGCCCCTCCGCGTCGAGCCGGTGCACGGCCACGCTGCCGGGCGCCGTGTCACTGCCGTAGTTCGCCGTCAGCAGCCACTGTCCCCCGGGGTGGACGGTGAGATGGCACGGGTTCGCGCCGCCGCTTCCGACCGGCTCGCCGAGCGGGACCAGTGCGCCGTCGCTCTGCCGGGCGACAGCGCTGACCGCTCCGGAATCGGCCTCGTTCGTGCTGTAGACGACGTCCAGAGAAGGGTGCGCCGCCAGGAAGGAAGCGCCGCTGACGGGCACCGGCGGCACGCTGCTGTCCGGGGTCAGAGAACCGGTCTCCGGATCGAGCCGCACGGCGGCGAGCCCGGCACCCTCACCGCCCGTGTCCGGCGTGTACGAGCCGGTGAGGACGAGTATTCCGTCGGCGGAGGAAGGCGTTGACATGGAAGTCCCTTGCACGGTGGGTGAGGCGGCGGATGTGGTGGCGTTCAGCGGACGACGTCGTCGTGGTGGTCGAGCAGAGCCAGCTCGGAACGGTTCGGCAGGCCTTCCCAGTCGCCGGTGGTGCTGACCGCGAAGGCGCCGAGGAGGGCAGCCGTCCGCAGCCGCCGCTCCGGCGGCTCCCCGGCGAGCAGTTCAGCCAGGTAGCCCGCGGCGAACGCGTCTCCCGCGCCCACCGAGTCGTGTACGCGGACGGGCACGGCAGGCTGGAGGTACTGCCTGCCGTCGAGGAGGGCGTACGCTCCCTCGACGCCCAGTTTGATCACGGCCCCGGCGGGCCCGAGGTCGCAGATTCCCTTGGCGAGCGCTTCGGGGTCGTCGGCATCGGGGACCGCCAGCCGGGCCTCGTACGGTCCCGCGAACACCAGATCGCTCATGCGCAGCAGTGGCAGGAGGGTGGTGCGGGCCTCCGCCTCGTTCCACAGCAGGGAGCGGAAGTTGATGTCCAGGGAGACCGGCACTCCGGCACCGACGGCGATGTCCACCGCCCTGCGGACGGCTCTCGCCGGGCCGGGGCCGAGGGCGGGCGTGATCCCGGTGATGTGCAGGACGGCCGCGCCGGCGACGATGTGCTCGGGGATGTCGTCCGCGGTCAGCCGGGAACCGGCTGTGTGGGTGCGGTAGTAGCGGGCACGACTGTGCGTGGAGGTGCGCCGTTCCTTCAGCAGCAGCGAGGTGGGGGCGGGGTCGCGTGTCGCGAGGGTGGTGACGCCTTCCGCCCGCAGTTCCCGGACGATGAGCTCGCCGAGCTGGTCGTCGCTGACGCGGCCGATCCAGGTGGCGGATCCGCCGAGCCTGCTGACGCCGACGGCGACGTTCGACTCCGCTCCGGCGATGCCGAGGCGCAGGCCGGTGCCCAGGGCGAGTGGGCCCGGTTCCGACGCGGACAGGACCCCGAGGACCTCGCCGACGGTGACGAGGTAGGGCTCCTCGGACTGGCTGTTCACGAGCGGGCCTCCTCTGCCCGCGGGGTGGCCCTGACTGCTTCCAGCAAGGTGCGCGCCCTTCCGGTGAGGGAGTCCAGGGACTCAGGGGTCGGGTTCTGGTCCGCGCCGCACAGCAGCGGGGAGCCGACGCCCACGGCGTACGCTCCGGCGTCGGTGTAGTCCCGTGCCTGGGCGATGTCCACTCCCCCGACGGCGATCAGCGGGACCTCCGGCAAGGGGGCCCGCAACTGCCGCAGGTGCCCGGGGCCGCCGGTGGAGGCGGGGAACAGTTTGACCGCGGCGGCACCGGCCTGCCAGGCCGTGAACACCTCGGTCGGTGTCCACGCGCCCGGATAGAAGGGAGTGCCGCCTTCCGCTGCACCGCGGATGACCGCGGTGTCCACGTTCGGGGCGACCAGGAACTCGGCGCCGGCCGCCAGCGCGTCCTTCGCCTGCGCGGTGGTGAGCACGGTGCCGGCGCCGACCGCCACCTCGGGTCCCAGTTCGTCCCGGATGCGGGCCAGGGCGTCGAGAGCGCCGGCGGTGGTCAGGGTGACCTCCAGGCACGTGACGCCACCGGCCACCAGCGCCCGGGCGGCGACGGGCAGCCCCGACGCGTCCGCCGACCGGAGGATGGCCATGACCCGGGTCCGGCTCAGCTGCGGCGTGATGCCGGGACGCTGCGTCATGGCGCCACCGCCGCGGCGGAATCGCCGGCGACCGGGCGACGACCGGGCCACCCCGGCTCGCCGGTGGGCATCGGGCGGTTGAGCGGTAGCACGTGTGACTCCTCGTCAGGGTTCTGCACTGTGTGTTCGAGGTAAGGGGCGGTCACGGGAGTCCGGACCGGCGGGTCACGTGAGTCTTCCATGCGGATGGTCACGTGAGCCCGGACCGGTCCGTTACTTGAGTCCCGAGGTGGAGATGCCCGAGATGAAACCGCGCTGCATGATCAGGAAGAGCGCGAGGACGGGTACGACGTACATCACGGCGCCCGCGGCGACGAGGTTGCCCATCGGCTCACCGTGTGAGTTGACGTAGCCGGTGGCGAGCTTGACCGCGAGGGTGGTGTGGGCATCGTCCAGCAGCAGGGCAGGGCCGATGTAGTCGCCCCACGTCCAGGCGAAGGACATGATCAGGCTGGTGGCGATGACCGGCCAGGACTGCGGCAGGAAGATCCGGAAGAAGATGCGGATGGTCCCGCAGCCGTCGACGATCGCCGCCTCCTCCAGTTCCTTGGGCATGTTGCTGAAGAACTGCCGGAACAGGAAGATCAGGTACGGAGCTCCGCACAACCCCCAGATCACCCACGGCATATAGGTGTTCACCAGGTGGAACTTGGCGAACATCAGATACGTCGGGATCAGGGTGATGACTGTCGGCAGCATCATCGTCGACATCAGGACGCCGAAGATCAACCGCTTTCCCGGGGCGTCCAGCCGGGCGAAGCCGAACCCGGCCCAGGCCGAGGCGAGAGTCACCAGGACCGCGTAGATCGCCGCGATCGTCAGGGAGTTGCGGGCGTAACCGAGGTAGTCGAACGTGGTCAGGGCATCGACGAAGTTGCCCAGGCTGGGGTTGTGCGGCCACCAGTGGATGGGCAGGACACGCAGCTCCGCCGGGCCCTTGAGCGCGGTGACCGCGAGCCAGCCGAAGGGGCTGAGGAAGAGCACGAGGAGTGCCACCAGGAGCATGTAGACGCCGCTGCGCCGGGGGAACACCATCACGCGCCTCCGATCGTCCGGACCTTGGTCTTCGCCTGCTCCGGTTCCACGGAGTAGAAGACGGCACCCTTGCTCAGCTTGAAGAGCAGGAAGGTGACGGCGACGATGATCAGGAAGAGCACCCACAGCATGGCGGAGGCATAGCCGTAGCGTCCGTTGGCGAAGAACTGGGCGAAGACGTCGATCATGTAGAAGTAGTTGCTCTGTGGAACGGACGTGACGCCCGCCGGGGTGGGGTTGAGTGCGATCAGCAGCGGCGCGAAGCTCTGCAGCGATCCGATGATTCCGGTGACGACCTGGAAGAAGATCACCGGGGAGAGCAGCGGCAGGGTGATCCGGATGAAGGACTGCCAGGGGCTCGCCCCGTCCACCCGGGCCGCCTCATGCAGTTCCTTGGGGATGTCCTGCAGGCCCGCGAGGGAGACGATCATGACGTTGCCCACGCCCCACATCGTCAGGACGATCAGCACCCAACGGGCGTACGGATCCACCAGCCAGGGGACCCCGTCGATGTGGAAGACGTCCAGCAGGCCGTTGGCGGACCCGGAGTCCCGGTCGAAGATCAGCTTGAAGGTGAGCGCCGCACCGACCGGCGGCACCACGGCGGGCAGATAGAGCAGGGTGCGGAACAACCCACGGGCCCGTATCGGCTGGTTGACCAGCACCGCGAGGAGCAGCCCCGCCAGGATCGACAGCGGCACCGTGATCCCGGTGAACAGCGCGGTACGCCCCAGGGAGGCCATCGTGTCAGGGTCGGAGAAGACCTCACGGTAGTTGTCCAGGCCGACGAACTTGGAGTGGCTGGAGAGCCCGTCGGAGTTGGTGAAGCTCAGCCACAGCGCGTACCCGAGCGGGTAGCCCGTCAGTGCCAGAAAGCCCAGCACCCAGGGGCCGACGAACACATAGAAGGCACCGGCCCTGCGCCGCCTGAGCGAGAGGGGCCTGCGCCCCGGCCGGGCGGCCGCCCCCGAGGACGGGGACGGCACGCGTGGCGCGGCGGTCTGTCCGGTGAGCTGACCAGTACTCACCCGACGAGCTCCTTGCCCTTGGAGATCTGCTCGTTCATCTGCGAGTTCAGCTGGTCGGCGACCTTCCCCGCGGAGGTCCCGGACTTGATGGCGCCCGGCAGCACCTTGTTGATCACCGCGTCCAGGGCGGTCCCCTGCACGTACGGGGTGAAGGTCATCACCGAGAGGTACGGGAGCTCCTGCTCCTGCACCTTGTAGGACTGCTTCTGGAACGCCGTCGTCTGCGGCATCTTCGGGCGCAGCGACTTCAGGGTCGGAATGCCCCAGCCGCTGCTGGCCCGGTCCTGGGCGGGCTTGCCGCCGAAGTACCACTCGAAGAACTTCCAGGCCGCGTCCTTGTTCTTGGCTTCCTTGGGGATCCAGTAGCCGGTGGCGCCGAAGCACGGGCTGATGCGGTTGCTGCCCAGCTGGGGCGCGGGCGCGAACCGCGACACCTTGGCGATCTTGGGGTCGCCGCCGATCTGCCCGCCGAACCAGTAGCCGTCCTGGGCCATCGCCATCCGGTTGGCCATGTAGGTGGGTCCGTCCCAGCCGTCCGGGTTCGGGTTGGCGACGCTCGGGCCGATGTCGGCCTTCGCGTACTCCAGGTACCACTTCAGCGCCTTGATCGCCTCGGGCGAGGAGAAGTCGACGGAGGCGAGGTCGTCGGCGAGCAGCTTGCCGCCGGCCGAGGCGGTCATGTTCATGAACATCGTGAACGGGCCGAGACCCGCGCCGTTCATTCCGTACACCTTGACCTTGCCGAGCCTGCGCTTGACCAGCTGCTTGCCGAGGTCCAGCCACTCGTCGTAGGAGAGCGGCTTGGTCTCGCTGGGGTAGTCCAGCTTCGCGGCGTCGAACATGTCGGTGCGGTACCAGAACGTCGCGTCCTGGGAGTAGTCCTTCGCCATGCCGTACCGGGGGCCCGCACCCTGCTTCTTGCCGTCGAAGCGCCAGACGTCGTTGACCGGGTCGAGGTCGGATGCCTTGAGCACCGAGCTCTTGGCGAAGTACGGGTCCAGGTCGGTCATCACCCCGCGCGCGGCGAAGTACGGCGTGTCCAGGGCGCCACTGCCGCGCACCAGGTCCGGCGGGTTCTTGCTGGCCAGCATGGCGTTGAGCTTGGTGGCGTCGAAGGTGATGAGGCTGACCTTCACGCCCAGCGCCTGCTCGGCGGCCTTGATGGTCGGCTTGTCTATCTCGCCGTTGGACATGATGGTGAGGGTCGTCTGGCCGCTCTTCCCGCTCTTCGTCCCGCCGCCGGAGCCGTCGTCGACGGAGGCGGCACAGCCGGGCAGGGCCGTCGCGGCGAGCGCCGCACCGGCGGAGGCGGCGAGGAATTGGCGGCGCCCAAGGGACGTACCAGAAGTGGACATGTTTGTCGGCCTTTCGTGCGGTATGTACTGCTGCTGGGGACTAAAGGGGAGGCATGCGGCGCGAGAAGTCGGGAAGGTCTAGCACGGATGAGGCGTCTGCGGTCGGGAGCGGACGCTGCCAGCGCGTTCGGCGCCGCGACCGGGCAGCTCACCGGGGATACGTGAGCGTGCGCAGGCACGGTCGTCCGAGGCCGCGGCCGGCGGGCGCCCGGTCACTGCGACCGGGGATCGCGATGCACTGCCGGTACGAGCAAGGGGTGTTGCTGCCCTTGACGTACTCGGTGAACGGCACGTCGTGGCCAGGGTTGTATGTGGCCACGCACCACACCGTCTTCATGAAGCTGTTGTCGCCGTAGTCGTCACGGCGCCCTCGCCCGGTTCACGCCGTCTCGTCGGCGTGCCCGGCTGTCGGATCACGTCAGGGAGCGGCTCGGGTCACGGCCGACTCCGGGGAGCGAGCGAGGTCATGTCGAGGTGAACGCACAGGCGCCGGTCGGCCCTGTCCGCGGCGGCCGGGACCTGCGGTGGATCCGAGTCCGCGAACAGCGGCACGGCCATCGCGGGACGGCGGTGTCGACCGCCGGGAGTAGCCGGGAGCGCTTCATTGCACACCTCACCCATCGTCGGCTTCCGCCGACACGTCATGCCTGTTGGAGACCAACCGGCCTCGGGGGTTCTGCGTAGATATATCCGCAGATGCCCATCCAGGGAAACCGGTTGACTGAAGCTGCGGTGGAAGTTAGGTTGCGGCGCCAGAAGGTGTCAAGGGTTCTGTACGCGGCAAGTCGGACTTCGAAAGTTTCGACACGCGAAATCCCACTCGACAGGGAAGGTGCGAGATGCCGGAACAGCCCGTCAGGGCAAGGCTGGTCGACGTCGCGCGGGTGGCCGGGGTCTCCAAGGCCACGGTCTCCAAGGTGCTCAACGGCCGGCAGGATCTGTCCGTCCGGCCGGAGACCCGGCAGCGCGTCCACGAGGCCGCCGAATCGCTGGGCTACCGCCCCCATTCCGGCGCACGGGCACTGGCGGGCGCAAGCACGCACGCCCTTGCGCTGCTGGTCCCCGCCCTGGCGAACCCCACGTATGTCACGATCGCCCGCGGTGCCTACCAGCGGGCCCGCGAACTGGGCTATCTTTCCCTGCTGGCCGAGGACTTCGACGGGCAGGAAGCCGACGAGTCCTTCAACGACCTGGTGCAGGAGGGCCGGGTCGACGGACTGCTCATCGCCTCCGCCCGGCCGGGCCACCCCCTGCTGGACGCCCTGAGCCGCAGCCCCGTCCCGCACGTCTTCCTGAACCGGTCGGTCGAGGGATCCGGCCGGAACGTCACCATGGACGTGGCCCGTTCCAGCGTCACCGCCCTGGACCACCTCCACAGCCTCGGTCACCAGGCGATCGGCCATATCGCGGGCCCGTCCGGCATAACCCCCAGTGACGACCGGAAGCAGGCGTTCCTGCAGCATGCCGAGAAACTGGGGCTGTCCGCCGCCCCGGTCGCGTCCGGGGACTTCACCGAGGAGGGCGGCGGGGCCGCGACGCTGGAGCTGCTGCGCACCGACGCGGACGGTTCCCGCCCGCCGGTCACCGCCATCTACACCAGCTCGCTCGCCCAGGCGATCGGCGCGATGTCGGCGATCCGCGACCTGGGCCTGCGGATCCCCGAGGACATCTCCGTGGTGGGCAACGACGACCTGCCCATCGCCGGCCATCTCGTCCCGGCGCTGACGACCGTGGCGATGCCGCTGTACGAGCTGGGGACCGCGGCCGTCGACGCCCTCGTCGCCGCCATCCAGGGGGCGCCCCTGGGAGACGTCGTCGTACCCACCGAGCCGCATCTGGTCCTGCGCGGCTCCACGGCAAGACCGGAGGGAACAGCATGACCGCCGCCGGACTGGCGCGCTTCGGTGGCCGCACGGCCCTGCTCTCCGCCGCCGCCTCGGGGATCGGAGAGGCCACCGCCCACCGCCTTGCCGCGGAGGGCGCTTCCGTCCTCGTCACCGACATCGACGGCAAGGGTGCCCAGCGCGTGGCCGAGGAGATCCGAGCCGAGGGAGGGCAGGCCCGCGACCTGCAGCTCGACGCCACCTCGCCGGCGGACTGGGCCGCGGCCGTCGCGGAGGCCGAGTCCTGGACCGGGCGTCTCGACGTCGTGCATCTCAACGCCGGCCGGAACTTCCCGGGAGCGGCGCACGAGTTGGACGACGCCTCGTGGCACGACCAGCTGCGGCTCTCCCTCGACTCGGTCTTCTTCGGTGTCCGGGCCACGGTGCCCCTGCTCAGAGCCGCCCGGGGCGCGGTGGTGATCACATCGTCCGTGCACGCCGCCATCGGCTACAAGGGGTATCCCGCGTACGCGGCGGCCAAGGGCGGGATCGACGCCCTGGTGCGTCAGCTCGCCGTCGAGTACGGCGGTGAGGTCAGGTTCAACGCCGTCCTGCCGGGAGCCGTGGTCACGGCCCTCTGGGCGAGAACGACACCGGAGGCCAAGGCCCGGATCAGCGCGCGCACGCCGGCCGGCAGGCTCGGGATGCCGGAGGACGTCGCGGCGGCCGTGGCCTTCCTCGCCTCCGACGACGCCTCGTTCATCACCGGCCAGAACCTTCTCGTGGACGGCGGCCGCAGCATCACATCCCACGAGTAGCCGCAGGCACTCCCCCGCACGGCTTCCGGCGCTCCGCCGCACAGCTTCCGGCACACCCGCGCACCCCGAGCCGCCTCGCTCCGGCCGAACAAGTCCGCGCTCGCCCAGAGCGCGCTCAGCCATCCGACAACAGCAGTCATCGGCCCCGAGCCGTGTACGTCGTGTATCAGGACCCGGAGGTCCGCACCATGAAGATCACTGGATACGAACTCTTCCTCGTCGAACCGCGCTGGGTCTTCCTGCGCATCGACACCGACGAGGGCATCTCCGGCTGGGGCGAACCCATCGTCGAGGGCAAGGCGGCCACCGTCGCCCGCTGCGTCGAGGAGATGTTCGACTACCTCGTCGGGCAGGACCCCGCCCGTATCGAGGAGCACTGGCAGGCGCTCGCCAAGAGCGGCTTCTACCGGGGCGGCCCCGTGCTCAGCAGCGCCCTGGCCGGCATCGACCAGGCCCTGTGGGACATCGCCGGCAAGACCCACGGCGTACCCGTGCACCAGCTCCTCGGCGGCCATGTGCGCGACCGCGTACGCATCTACGGCTGGATCGGCGGGGCGACCCCGCAGGAGATGGCCGATTCGGCGGCCGAGCAGGTCGCCAAGGGCCTGACCGCCGTCAAGCTGAACCCGTGCGGACAGCTGGAACCGCTCGACACGCCCGCCGCGATCCACGCCATCGTGGAGCGGGTGACCGCGGTGCGCGAGGCCATCGGCCCGGACCGCGACCTGGCACTGGACTTCCATGGCCGCTTCACCGGCGCGATGTCCCGTCGCGTGCTACCGCTCCTGGAGCCCCTGCTGCCGATGTTCGTGGAGGAACCGGTGCTGCCGGAGTTCACCCAGGACCTCGGCGCCGTCGTACGGTCCACGTCCATCCCCATCGCCACCGGCGAACGGCTCTACTCCCGCTGGGACTACCGTTCCGTGCTCGCGGACGGCATCGCCGTGGCCCAGCCGGACATCAGCCACGCCGGAGGCATCTCCGAGACCCGGCGCATCGCGGCGATGGCGGAGACGTACGACGTCCTGGTGGCGCCGCACTGCCCGCTCGGCCCGATCGCGCTGGCCGCCAGCCTGCAGCTCGACTTCGCCGTGCCCAACTTCCTCATCCAGGAGCAGGCGCTGGGCATCGGCTACGGCGACAGCAGCGGACTGCTCGACTATCTCGTCGACGCCGAGCCCTTCACGTTCCGGGACGGCTACATCGACCGCCTGACCGCACCCGGCCTCGGCATCACGATCGACGAGGACGCCGTACGCGCGGCCGCCGAACGCGGGCACCGCTGGCGCAACCCCGTGTGGCGAAACGCGGACGGTTCACTGGCCGCCTGGTAGCAGCCCGCCGGCTCCCCTGTGGCCGGCGTCGGCAGCCGGCTTCGCGGCGACGCCGCCTGTCCGTGTAACTCTCTCCGAGCTCCTTGCCGTCTCGCTCCAGCACCAGGGCCGTACTCGTCGGCCCTGGTCAGCGGGTCCGCCACTCAGCGGCATTATGTCATGCCCATGGCAGACGACGGCGTGTACTGCGTTCTCAGTAGCCGGGATTGTCGGCACAGGAATGACGACGGGCCGGGGCCCGCCCGGAGAGCCTGGGCCGGTACCCGAAACCGGGTGTGGCGACCCCGTGCCGCCCGCGAGAAGGAGAGTCATCCCATGGCAACGATGAAGTCCGTACAGACCGGCGCGGTGGGCTCGGTCGACATCATCGACATCGAACGCCCGGTCCCCGGACCCAAGGACGCGCTGCTGCGGATCCGCGCCTGCGGCATCTGCGGCACCGATGTGGCCTTCCTGCACATGGGAGGCGTGCCGTTCGGGCCCGGTGGGGAGATGATCTCGCTGCCTCTGGGGCACGAGCCGGCCGGCGAGATCGTGGAGGTCGGCGCCGAGGTCACCGGCCTGAAGGCGGGCGACCGCGTGGTCGTCAATCCGCAGGGTGCCCCCTCGGGCATCATCGGCTGCGGCGGTGCGCTGGGCGGCATGCGCGAGTACCTGCTCATCGAGGACGCCGCCGTCGGGAAGAGTGTCGCGGTCATACCCGACGCGGTGCCCTTCGACGTCGCCGCGCTCAATGAGCCCATGGCGGTCGCGCGACACTGTGTCAATCGCTCCGAGGCGCGGGCGACGGACAAGGTCGTGGTGTTCGGGGCCGGGCCCATCGGGCTCGGGGCGACGATCTGGCTGAAGCTTCGCGGTGTCGAGCACGTGACCGTGGCCGACGTCATTCCCGAGCGCCTGGAGACGGCCCTGGCGGTCGGGGCCGACGCCGTCATCGACTCCTCACGCGAGGACGTGACGGCGCGCCTGACGGAGCTGCACGGCCAGGGCGCCAACGCGCTCGGCCAGCCCCGCCCCGACACCGACATCTACATCGACGCCGCAGGCGTTGCCGTCGTCGCCAACACCGCGCTGCGGTCGGCGAAGTGGGGCGCCAAGCTGGTCGTCGTGGCCGCCCACAAGCAGCCGGAACCCATCGATCTCGGCGCGATGCTCAGGAGCGAGATGACCATCATCGCGTCCCAGGGTTACCCCACGGAGATCTTCGAGGTGACCGAGGAGATCGCGGAGCACCAGGAGCTCTTCGCGCGACTGATCAGTCACCGCGTTCCGTTCTCCGACGTCGAGAGGGCGTTCGAGCTGACGCTGACACCGGGGGCGGCGGAGAAGGTCGTCGTCACCTTCGACGAACAGCCCTAGGCCAGACCATCGCGGCGGCGCCCTCCAGGTGGAGGGCGCCGTCGGCTGTCGCCAGCCCCTCGGCGCGGATCGGCACGTCTGTGCACCGACGCACCGCGAGGGCCGTACGGGTTGAGGGACATGCGGCTCCTTCCCCAGGCGGGAATACCGGTCCCGCATCACGATTGGTCGAGATATCGCACATCGACCGGATTGCCGAACCGATCGGCGCTGAAAGTAGAGGTCCCGCCACACAGAAGTCAACTCACAGTCGGCACCCAGTTTTTCGGGTGCCGACTTCGGCGCGCAACGGGACCCCGACGCACCCGACACCCCCAACTCCGCGTTACTCAAACGTGACGTCGCACTGATGCATCGCTTCTTGACTGCCGCCGATTGTTAGCGCTCACAATGACCCTTGCATCCGCCCGGTCCGGCACCCAAGGAGGAACTGCGTTGGCGCGACAGGGAGTTGTGCCACTTTGATGACCAGTACTGTTGAGCTTCCCGACCCGATGCCGGTCCTTCCTGGCCGGCGAACTCGGAGCCCCGTATCCGACGACGCCTCGGATGCAGAACCCACAGCACCTTTCCAGAAGACCACTTGACGGACAGTCACCATCCGATGGGGGCTCAGGCCCTCAGTGCAGCTGTCCGCCGACGCCGCTCAGCTGCCCCACGACCGCCCAAGGAGGTGCGGCCATGGCACAACCATCGCTTCGGCCGCCCACCATGGCGGACGTCGCCCGACGTGCGGGGGTGTCCCACCAGACCGTCTCACGGGTACTGGGAGACCACCCCAACGTGCGGGACGACACACGCACCAAGGTGCTGAACGCCATCGGAGAACTGGGCTACCGCCGCAACTCCTCCGCACGGGCCCTGGTCACCCGGCGCACGCGAAACCTGGGGGTCGTCGCCTCCAACAGCACGCTCTACGGCCCGGCCAGCACACTCTTCGCACTCGAGGAGGCAGCACGCGCCAAGGGCTACCTCGTCTCCACGGTCAGCCTGCGCAAGCTGACGGTGAAGACCCTGTCCGAGGCTCTGGACCGCCTCATCGAGGGCGGTGTGGACGGGTTGCTCACGGTCGCCCCGCAGCAGTCCGCGGCCGCCGCCCTCGCCGAACTGACCACCCCCTTACCGGTGGTGACCGTGGGGAGCTGGGCGGGAATCCCCGGCGTCACCGTCGATCAGCACTTGGGCGCACGACTGGCCACCGGCCATCTGCTGGACGCCGGCCACCGCAGCGTCTGGCACATCGCCGGACCGGAGGACTGGCAGGAGGCACAGGACCGTGCCGACGGCTGGCGCGCGGCGCTCGACGCGGCGGGAATCGAGCCGCCCGAACCACTCAGCGGCGACTGGAGTCCACTGTCCGGCTATCGGGCCGGCCAGGAGCTCGTCGGACGGGCGGGACCCGAGCTGACCGCGGTGTTCGTCGCCAACGACCAGATGGCGCTGGGCGTGTTGCGCGCATTGCGCGAAGCGGGCCTGCACACTCCCCGTGACGTGGCGGTGGTCGGCTTCGACGACATCCCGGAGGCGGAGTTCTTCGCTCCACCGCTCACCACCGTCCGCCAGGACTTCACAGCGGTCGGCCGGCGGAGCATCACCCTGCTCCTGGACCGGATCGAGGGCGGGGAAGCCTCCACAACACCCCGGATCGTCATCGAGCCCCAGCTCATCGTCCGCACCAGCACCTCCCCGCTCCCGCCCTGACACGGCGTCACCATCACCCCGCTCTCCACCGATGTGTACGCCTTCGACCGCACATGATCGGTATGCCGAACACCGACCGACCAATTGAACAAAGCCAAGCCTTTCCCCAACAATCACCAGCGGGTCCTTCCCGGACCGGCTCCTCAAAGGAGAAGCACATGCTCAACAGGCGCAACTTCATCGCGGCGGCAGTCGGCGTGGCGGCCGCGGGCGGTCTGGCCGCCTGCGCCAAGAAGGACGACTCCTCGTCCGGGTCCTCCGGCTCCTCCGGCGGCGGGGGCAAGGCGATCACCCTGGGCTTCTCCCAGGTCGGTTCGGAGAGCGGCTGGCGTACCGCCAACACCGACTCGGTGAAGCAGTCCGCGAAGGACGCGGGCATCACCCTGAAGTTCTCCGACGCGCAGCAGAAGCAGGAGAACCAGATCTCCGCCATCCGCAGCTACATCGCCCAGAAGGTGGACGTCATCGCCTTCTCGCCGGTCGTCGTCACCGGCTGGGACGCGGTCCTCAAGGAGGCCAAGGCCGCGAAGATCCCGGTCGTCCTCACCGACCGCTCCGTGGACACCTCCGACGACTCCCTGTACGTGACCCTGGTCGGCTCCGACTTCACGGAGGAGGGCAGGCGCGCCGGCCACATCCTGGAGAAGGTCCTCGAGAAGGCCGGGCACAAGGGCGCCGTGAAGATCGCGCAGCTGGAGGGCACCACCGGTGCCGCCCCGGCGATCGAGCGCGCCAAGGGCTTCAAGGAGGTCATGGACGCCGACCACAAGGACGACTGGAAGATCGTCGTCAGCCAGACCGGCGACTTCACCCGAGCCGGCGGCAAGCAGGTCATGGCGGCCTTCCTGCAGTCCCACCCGGAGATCAACGTGCTGTTCGCGCACAACGACGACATGGCCATCGGCGCGATCCAGTCCATCGAGGCGGCGGGCAAGAAGCCCGGCAAGGACATCCTGATCGTCTCGATCGACGGCGTCCACGACGGCTTCGTCGCCATGTCCGAGGGCAAGATCAACGCCATCGTCGAGTGCAACCCGCTGCTCGGCCCCCAGCTCATGGAGGTCGTGAAGAAGGTCCACGCCGGCGAATCGGTCGAGCGGTGGATCAAGACCAAGGAGGGCGACTTCATGCAGGACCAGGCCAAGGCCGCGCTCCCGAGCCGCAAGTACTGACCGAACGGCGCGTACCGACCCAACGGCGCGTACCGACCAAACGCACAGTGCCGACCGGACCGCGCGTACCGACCAAACGCAAAGTACCGACCGGACCGCAGTACTGACCGGCCCACCGGCAGGAGCCCCCGAGCCGAACCCTTCGGCCGAGGGGGCTCCCTGCGGACCGGTTCCCTGCGGACCTGAACGAAATCCAAGAGGAGCGCTGCCATGGCAGAGCCGCGGCCCGTCCTGGAGATGACGGGCATAGTCAAAGAGTTTCCGGGGGTACGGGCTCTGTCCGGTGTCGACTTCCGGCTCTTCCCCGGCGAGATCCACGCCCTGCTCGGTGAGAACGGCGCCGGGAAGTCCACCCTCATCAAGGTGCTGACCGGGGTCCACTCCCTGGACGGCGGCACCATCACCCTCGACGGGCAGTCCGTGCGGTTCGCCAGCCCGCTGCAGGCGCAGCAGGCCGGTATCAGCACGGTCTACCAGGAGGTCAACCTCTGCCCCAACCTGTCGGTGGCGGAGAACATCTTCATCGGCCGCGAACCGACCCGTGCGGGCCGCATCCAGTGGAAGCAGCTGCGCCGGGAGGCGGCGAAGCTGGTCGACCGGCTCGGCCTCGACATCGACGTCACGGCACCCCTGTCCTCGTACCCGCTCGCCGTGCAGCAACTGGTCGCGATCGTACGGTCGGTGGGCTCCGGCGACAGCGACGGCGAGGGGTCCGGCACCAAGGTGCTGATCCTGGACGAGCCGACGTCCAGCCTCGACCGCGACGAGGTCCTCGAACTCTTCGGCCTGATGCGGAGGTTGAAGGAGGAAGGCGTCGCGATCCTGTTCGTCTCGCACTTCCTCGACCAGATCTACGAGGTCTGCGACCGGATGACCGTACTGCGCAACGGCACCCTGGTCGGCGAACACATGGTCCGCGACCTCGACCAGGTCGGACTGGTCCAGTTGATGATCGGCAAGGCCCTGGACCAGCTGGAGGAGCTCCACGACCACCAGCTGCACTCCGACGTCGGTGAGCCGCTGCTGCAGGCGGACGGCCTCGGCAGGACCGGCGGCATCGCCCCCTTCGACCTGGAGATCAAGAAGGGCGAGGTGATCGGGCTCGCCGGTCTGCTGGGGTCGGGCCGTACCGAACTCGCCCGGCTGCTCTTCGGCGCCGACCAGCCGGACAGCGGCAAGGTGACCGTGGGCGGGAAGCAGGTCTCGATGAGCGCCCCGAACGACGCGATCGGCGCGGGCATCGCGTTCTGCTCGGAGAACCGCAAGACCGAGGGCCTCGTACCCGACCTGACGGTGCGTGAGAACATCATCCTCGCCCTGCAGGCGGCGCGCGGCTGGACCCGGCCCATCCCGGCCTCCCAGCGCGACGAACTCGTCTCCAAGTACATCAAGGCGCTGGACATCCGCCCCGCCAACCCGGAGGCCCGCGTCGGCCAGCTCAGCGGCGGCAACCAGCAGAAGGTGCTGCTGGCCCGCTGGCTGATCACCCAGCCGAAGCTGCTGATCCTGGACGAGCCGACGCGCGGCATCGATGTCGGCGCGAAGGCGGAGATCCAGAAACTCGTGGTGTCGCTCTCGGAGGACGGCATGTCCGTGCTGTACATCGCGGCCGAGCTGGAGGAGGTACTCCGGCTCAGTCACACCATCGGAGTGCTGCGCGACCGCCGGCTGGTGGCGCAGCTGACCAACGGGCCCGAGATCACCAGCAGCCGGATCCTCGAGACCATCGCGAGCGGAGAGCACCAGTGACCACTACGTCCCGATGGCGAGCGCTGACGCACCACCAGCTGTTCTGGCCGGTCGCGGTCCTGGTGGTGTTGCTGCTCGTCAACCTCCCTTTTACGCCTGACTTCTTCTCGATCCGGATGTCGGACGGCCACCTCTACGGCAGCCTCGTCTCGATCGTGCTGTTCGGCTCGCCCCTCATCCTGGTGGCGGTCGGCATGACGCTGGTGATCGCCACCGGCGGTATCGACCTGTCCGTCGGCGCGGTGGTCGCGATCGCCGGGGCGCTGGCCTGTTCCTACATCAGCGACCAGGCCGACCAGAACGCCGTCTCCGGGGTGCTGCTCGCGATGGGCCTCGCGCTGCTCGCCTCGCTCGTCTGCGGTCTCTGGAACGGCTTCCTCGTCGCCAGGATGGGCATCCAGCCGATCATCGCCACGCTGATCATCATGGTCGCCGGGCGCGGTGTGGCCCAGCTGATCACCGGCGGGCAGATCATCACCGTCAACAGCGACCCGTACAAGCTGATCGGCGGAGGCTACTGGCTGACGCTGCCCTTCTCCATCTTCGTGGTGGCCGTCGTCGTGGCCGTCACCGTGGTGCTGACCCGCCGCACGGCCCTCGGGCTGCTCGTCGAGTCGGTCGGTGGCAACGCCGAGGCCAGCCGTCTGGTCGGCATCAGGTCCCGGCGTATCAAGATCATGGTGTATGTGTTCTGCGCGCTGTGCGCGGGCATCGCGGGCCTGATGATCAGCTCCAACACCTCCGCCGCGGACGGCAACAACGCCGGTCTGTGGATCGAGCTCGACGCGATCCTCGCCGTGGTCATCGGCGGCACCTCGCTCCTGGGCGGCCGGTTCTCCATCGGCGGCACGGTGGTCGGCGCCCTCGTCATCCAGACCCTGACCACCACGATCTACACCATCGGCGTACCGACCCAGACCAACCTGGTCTTCAAGGCCGCCGTCGTCATCGTCGTCTGCCTGCTGCAGTCCCCGAAGTTCCGCGCCAAGCTCTTCGGCGCGAAGGCAGGCGGTAAGCGGGCGGTGGCCCCGGCAGAGACCGCCGGGGCGACCGACAGCACTCCCAAGATGGAGGTGTCGTCTTGAGCGCGACCACCCAGAGCACCACGGCCGCGGACAGGCGCCCGCCGAGCAAAACCGCGCGGCTGCTCGGCGACCGGCGTCTGCCCGTCCTGGTGACGGCCGCTCTGTTCCTGGTGATGTACGCCGCCGGGCTGAGCCGGTACCAGAACTATGGGTTCGCCGAACCGCAGGTCTTCCTGAACCTGTTCATCGACAACAGCTATCTGCTGGTCGCCGCCGTCGGTGCCACCTTCGTCATCCTGTCCGGCGGGATCGACCTGTCCGTCGGCTCAGTCATCGGCTTCACGACCATGCTCACCGCATGGCTGGTGGAGCGCCAGGGGCTGCCGATCGTGCTGGTGATCCCCATAGCACTGGCCGTGGGCGCCTTCGGCGGCTTCCTGATGGGCTATGTGATCCACAACTTCGAGATCCAGCCGTTCATCGTGACCCTCGCGGGCCTCTTCCTCTTCCGGGGCCTGTGCCTGGTCATCAGCAAGGAGTCGATCTCCATCAGCGACTCGTCGGTGAGCAGCATGGCCCAGGCGCAGGTGTCGCTGGGTGCGGGGTTCCTGTCGATCGGCGCGATCGTCGCGCTGGTCGTCCTCGCCGTGGCGTTCTACGTGCTGCACTACACGCGCTTCGGACGTCGCGTGTACGCGATCGGCGGCAACGAGCAGTCCGCCCTGCTGATGGGTCTTCCGCAGGGCGGCACGAAGATCGCCGTGTACACGGTGAGCGGTTTCTGCTCGGCGCTCGCGGGACTGCTGTTCACCCTGTACATCCAGTCCGGTGACCCGCTGCACGCCACCGGCATGGAGCTCGACGCGATCGCCGCGGTGGTCATCGGCGGCACGCTGCTCACGGGCGGGTCCGGCTATGTGCTGGGCACCCTGTTCGGTGTGCTCGTCCTCGGCCTGATCAAGAGCATCATCCAGTTCGAGGGCACGCTCAGCTCCTGGTGGACGAAGATCGCCACGGGTGTGCTGCTGTGCGCGTTCATTCTGATCCAGCGCGCTATGACGGCTCGTAAGCAGGTGCAGTGAACCGGGGCCCGGTCCGCGCAGGACCGGGCCCCTCTCATCTCACCGCGTGACGCCCGGCCGGAAGCGGCTCAGACCCGTTCGGCCGGGACGCGGCTCAGACCCGTTCGAGGGGCCGATGCGGCTCGGCCGGGAGCTCGGCGCGGATCGTGTCGCCGGGCCGCACCTCGCCGCCGTGCAGGACGATGCCCATGATCCCTGCCTTGCGTACGACGTTGCCGGCCTCGTCGCGGCCGACCACCTGCTTCAGCAGGCCGCTTTGGAAGGCGTCGATCTGCAGGCAGGGGTTGCGCAGGCCGGTCACCTCCACGGTCGCTTCCCCGCCGATGTGCAGCACCGTGCCGACGGGCAGGCCGAGCAGGTCGATGCCACTGGTGGTGATGTTCTCGCCGAGCTGGCCCGCGGACACCTTGAACCCCTCCTGTGCCACTTCGGCGAAGAGCTCTTCGTGGATGAGGTGCACTTGGCGCAGGTTGGGCTGAGTGGGGTCCTGCGCGACCCGTGAACGGTGCTTGACCGTCACCCCGGCGTGCACGTCCCCCTCCACGCCGAGCCCGGCGAGCAACGTGATGCCGTCCCGGTTCGGTTTCGTGAACGAGTACTCGCTGTTACTGCTGACCGCCGTTACCGTGCCCTGCACCGCAGAGGCCTCCCATTCCGTAGTGCGTCCCCCGCCAGAAGCCTAACCCGCCCTTCCGGGACAGACTTTGTGGCCTGAACAGGCGATTCTTTACACAACGGAAAGCACACGAAAACCAAACGTGTCAGAAGTGTTGACGCGTACATCACCCGTCCCTATCTTCTGCTCGAAGTTACGCACAATGTTCGATATGTCGGACATTCGTGTTCGTTCAGAAGGGACCCGCCGCCGTGTTCCGCACCCGTCACTGGCTCACCCTCGTGGCCGCACTTCTGGCACTACTCGCCCCGGTCGCCTTCCAGCCCGCGACCGCCGCCGATGGGCTCCCGTATACGAACCCGATCAAGTCGGTGAAGGGCGCCGACCCCTGGCTGGAGTACTACAACGGCAACTACTACCTGGTCACCACGTCCTTCACCGGCGTGCTGACGATGCGTAAGTCGCCCACGCTGTCCGGGCTTTCGACGGCGCCCAGCGTCCAGATCTGGAGCGACACCACGTCCACCCGCAACACCAACTTCTGGGCGCCGGAGATCCACTTCTTCAACGGCCACTGGTACCTGTACTACTCCGCCGGGCAGAGCGGCGTCTCCTGCTGCGACTCCCAGCGCACATACGTCCTGGAGAGCGCGGGCACCGACCCGATGGGCCCGTACACCTTCAAGAACCAGCTCACCGGCTCCAATCTGACCCCCGGCGGCTGGCTCATCGACGCCACCGTCCTGGAGCACAACAACAGCCTGTACCTGGTGGGCAGCGGCTTCATCAACGGCAGTTCGCAGAGCCTGGTCATCGCGCCGATGAGCAACCCGTACACGCTGAGCAGTTCCACCTTCACGATCATCTCCAGCCCGACCCTGAGCTGGGAGACGTCCGGCAGCCCGGTCAACGAGGGTCCTGAGCCTCTGTACCACGACGGCAGGACGTTTCTCACCTTCTCGGCCAGCTCCTGCCAGACCGCGGACTACAAGCTGGGCCAGCTGGAGCTCACCGGCAGCGACCCGCTCAACCCCGCCTCCTGGACGAAGAAGCAGACACCGGTCTTCCAGCGCAACGACGCGGCCGGCGTGTACGGGCCGGGCCACAACGGGTTCTTCACCTCGCCGGACGGCACCGAGAACTGGATCGTCTACCACGCCAACAACTCCGCGAGCGGCGGCTGCGGCAACGGCCGTACGACGCGGGCGCAGAAGTTCACGTGGAACGCGGACGGCACGCCGAACTTCGGCACACCGGTCGCGACCGGCACCACCCTCGCGGGTCCCGCCGGGGAGACGGCGGCGACGCCGAAGGCGTACACGCTGGTGAACCGCAACAGCGGAAAGTGCCTGGACGTGGAGGGCGGCAACACCGCGGACGGCACCAACATCTTCCAGTGGACCTGCAACGGCGGAGCCAACCAGAAGTGGCGGATCGAGGACCTCGGCAACGACACCAGCCGGCTGGTGAACGTGGCCACCGGCAAGGTCTTGGACACCGCCGACTGCTCGACCGCCGACGGCGCCGACATCCGGCAGTGGTCCTGGCTCAACAACAACTGCCAGAAGTTCCGCCTCGTGTACACGGCCACCAGTGACTACGTCCGGATCGTGAACGAGAACAGCGGCAAGGTCGCCGACGTCGCCAACTGCGGTACCGCCGACGGCACCGACGTACGCCAGTGGACCTGGCTGAACAACAACTGCCAGCAGTGGCAGCTTCGCCCGACCACCTGAGTCACCCGCACCACCACACCGAATCAGAGGAGACGCCACCCCCCATGAGACGCCTCATCGCCCGTGTGGTGACGGCTGTGCTGTGCGCACTCGCCGTACTGACCACCGGAACCTCCGCGCACGCGGCCGCCCCCGCCTCACCCGCCGTGACGTTCACCAATCCGATCGCCGAACAGCGCGCCGACCCGCATATCTACAAGCACACCGACGGCTACTACTACTTCACCGCGACCGTCCCCGCGTACGACAAGATCGTCCTGCGGCGGGCCACCACCCTGCAGGGGCTCGCCACCGCCCCCGAGACGACCATCTGGACGAAGCACGCCAGCGGTGTGATGGGCGCTCACATCTGGGCGCCGGAGATCCACTTCATCGACGGCAAGTGGTACGTGTACTTCGCCGCCGGGTCCACCAGCGACGTCTGGGCCATCCGGATGTACGTCCTCGAGTCCAGCGCCGCGAACCCGCTGACCGGCACGTGGACCGAGAAGGGCCAGATCACGACGGCATGGGAGAGCTTCTCGCTCGACGCCACGACGTTCGTCGTGAACGGCGTGCGCTACCTCGCCTGGGCCCAGCGCAACCCCTCGGAGAACAACAACACCAGCTTGTTCATCGCCAAGATGGCCAACCCTTGGACCATCAGCGGCACTCCGACGGAGATCTCCCAGCCCACGCTGTCCTGGGAGACGGTCGGCTACAAGGTCAACGAGGGGCCTGCGATCATCCAGCATGACGGCAAGGTCTTCATGACCTACTCGGCCAGCGCCACCGACGCCAACTACTGCCTGGGCATGCTGACCGCGTCCGCCTCCGCCGATCTGCTGAACGCCGCTTCCTGGACCAAGAGCCAGACGCCGGTGTTCAAGAGCAATGACGCGACCAGCCAGTACGGGCCCGGCCACAACTCGTTCACGGTCTCCGAGGACGGCAAGAGCGACATCCTCGTCTACCACGACCGCGGCTACAAGGACATCACGGGCGACCCGCTGAACGACCCCAACCGCCGCACCCGCCTGCAGAAGGTCTACTGGAACGCCGACGGCACCCCGGGCTTCGGCATCCCCGTCGCCGACGGCGTGAGCCCGGTCCGCCTCTCCTCGTACAACTTTCCCGACCGGTACATCCGCCACTGGGAGTTCCGCGCCAAGATCGAACCGAACGTCACCAACCTCGCCGACTCCCAGTTCCGCGTGGTGACCGGTCTCGCCGGCAGCGGCACGGTCTCGCTCGAATCGGCCAACTACCCGGGCTACTACCTCCGCCACAAGAACTTCGAGGTCTGGGTGGAGAAGGACGACGGCACGGCCGCCTTCAAGAGCGACGCCAGCTTCTACCAGCGGGCAGGCCTCTCCGACACGGCCTCCGGGATCTCCTTCGAGTCGTACAACTACCCGGGCCGCTGCATCCGGCACTACAACTACCTGCTCTACGTCCAGGCCGCCGACACGACGACCGCCAAGGCGGACGCGACCTTCTACGCGGAGTGACGCGTACCGAGTGACGCGTATTCAAGGCCCTTCCCCCACGGAGGTTTCAATGAAGAGACCCATGCGAGGCCTGCTCGCGCTCATCGCAACCCTGGCGGCTGTGCTGCTCGGCATCACCGCCCCTGCCGCCCAGGCAGCGCATCCGGCGCCGGGTACGGCGACGCGGTACACGATGACCGCGTTCACCAACAGCAGCGAGTCGAACATGTACGTCTACGACTCGCCGGACGGCACCGGATTCACGCTCCGGAAGGGCCCGGCGTACACCCCGCCGTCCGGCCTGATCCGTGACCCCAGCATCTTCAAGCACACCGACGGCTACTACTACCTGACGTACACCACGCGCACCTGGTCCGCGCTGTCCACCACGATCGGCTTCGCCCGCTCCACCGACCGCGTCAACTGGACCTTCCTGTATGACTACACGGTCCCGATCAGCGGGCTGCAGCGTGCCTGGGCGCCCGAGTGGTTCGTCGACACGGACGGCAGCGTCAACATCATCGTGTCGGCGTCGGTCGCGGCCGACGGCGAGTGGATCTTCAAGCCGTACAAGCTGACCGCGACCAACGCATCGCTGACGGCCTGGTCGGCGCCCACGCTGCTGTCCGGCATCGGCCCGAACTACATCGACACCTTCATCGTCAAGGTCGGCTCCACGTATCACGCGTTCACGAAGAACGAGACGACGAAGTACATCGAGTACGCCACCGCCTCCAGCCTCACCGGTCCGTACACGATCCAGAAGACCGGCGACTGGGCGGGCTTCGGCTCCGGTGTCGAGGGCCCTGCGCTCGTCCAGCTCGACAACGGCGGCTGGCGCATCTACTTCGACGGCTACTCCGCCGGGAAGTACTGGTACAGCGACAGCTACGACAACTTCGCCACCTGGTCGACGCCCACCGAACTGCCCGGCCTGACGGGCTTCGTACGCCACCTCACGGTGCTCAAGGAGACCGTCTCCGGCGGAGTCACCCTCCCGACGAACACCACCCGGTCGCTGCAGTCGGTGAACTATCCGGGCCGTTACGCCGTCGTCCGCTCGGACAGCCTGGGGTATGTCGATCCTGTGACGTCCTCCAGCACCGCGGACATCAAGCAGAGCGCCACGTGGACGATCGTGCCCGGCCTTGCCGACGCCAACTGCTACTCCTTCCGCGACTCCGCAGGCCGCTATCTGCGGCACTGGGATTTCCGGGTCCGCTTCGACAGCAGCAACGGCACGGACATCTTCAAGAAGGACGCCACGTACTGCGCCCGCCCCGGCACGGCGAGTGGCTCCGTCCGGCTGGAGTCGTACAACTATCCCGGCCACTATCTGCGCCACTACAACTTCGAGCTGCGTGTGGATCTCTACCAGGACACGGACACCTTCCGCGCCGACAGCTCCTTCACGGCGGTCACGCCCTGGGCCTGACCGGCCCCGCCCACACCCCCGAGAGACCCGGCGGGCTGGATCTTCCAGCCCGTCCGGGTCTCTCAGGGTCTCCCCCTGGTCACGGGAAGAGGCGGGCGGTCGTGCCGGCGGATGACTTACGGACCGCGCACGTACTGCAATCTCAGTAGCCGGGATTGTCGGCAGGCGCACGACGACGCGGCGGGCCCTGGCCGGAGATCCTTTGGTCGCCCGTGATGTGAAGCACACGCCCTAGTCGACCGTTCGCCGACCGAATCGTCCACCATTGTCCCAGCCCATCTACCGGAGAGCCCGCATGACCCCCGACCTGGAGCAGTACGCAGCCCGGTATCCCCGTGCCGGGGAGCTGGCCGTGTCCATGGTGATGTTCGGCCTCGCGGTCTTCGGCAGCTCCCTCACCACGCCGGAAACCGACCAGCCGACCAGCATGTGGCCCGCCGTACTGCTCGCGGGGATCGCCTGCCTCGCCCTGCTGAGGCATCGCACCCACCCCCGTACAGCGGTCGTCGTGTCCGCGGTCTGCACCATGACCACGAGCACACTGGGCTACCTGCTCACCCCCATGCTGCTCGCACCGGTCATGGCTGCGCTCTACTGGCTGGCGGCTCTCACCGATCGGAAGACCACACGTGTCTACGCCGTCGCCACGACCGCACTGCTGGTGGTCACGGCGTTCTTCGCCGACCCCGTCAACCATCCGCTGGTGCTCAGGACGATCGGCCCCGCCTTCTGGCTGCTGGTGCCGGTCGCCGGCGGCACCGCGTCACGGCTGCGGCACGCCTATGTCGGGGCCATTCAGGCCCGCGCCGAGTACGCCGAGCGCACCCGCGAGGAGGAGGCACGCCACCGGGTCTCCGAAGAGCGCATGCGCATCGCCCGCGAGCTGCACGACGTCGTCGCCCACCATCTGGCCCTGGCCAATGCGCAGGCCGGCACCGCCAAACACCTGGCGCGCACCAATCCGGATCAGATGCAGAAGATCCTCAACGATCTGGCCGCCACGACCTCCTCGGCGCTGCGCGAGATGAAGGCCACGGTCGGTGTGCTGCGCCAGGCGGACGACCCCGACACGTCACTGGAGCCGTCGCCGGGACTCGACCGGCTTCCCGAGCTGACCTCCGCGTGCGAGTCCGCCGGACTCAAGGTCACCGTCACCACCGAGGGCGAGCAGCGGCCGCTGTCACCCGGGGTGGACCTGACCGCGTTCCGGATCGTGCAGGAGGCGCTCACCAACGTCAGCAAACACGCTGCCGCGGCGGCGGCACACGTTCGTCTGACGTTTTCGTACGACCGGCTGACCATCACGGTCACCGACGACGGGACCTCCACCGTTCACGCCACACCCGCGCCGGGCCGGGGCTTCGGCCTCATCGGCATGCGCGAACGCGCCCATTCGGTGGGCGGAGACCTGCAGGCCGGTCACCGGCCGGAGGGCGGCTTCCAGGTCACCACCGCGCTGCCGCTGCACCCCCTCGAGACCGAACCGGAAGAGGCCAGAACAGCATGACCATCCGCGTAGTGCTCGCCGACGATCAAGCCCTCCTGCGAGCCACCTTCCGGATCCTGATCGACTCCTGCGCCGACATGGAGGTGATCGACGAGGCCGCCGACGGCAGGGAGGCAACCGAGCTCGCCCGCGCCCACCGCCCGGACATCGTCCTCATGGACATCCGCATGCCCGGCACGGACGGCCTGGCCGCGACCGCCGCCATCTGCGCGGACCCGGAGCTGTCCGGCACCCGCGTCCTCATCCTCACGACCTTCGAGACCGACGAGTACGTGGCCCAGGCACTGCGCGCCGGGGCGAGCGGCTTCCTGGGCAAGGACGTGGGGGCCGACGAGCTCCTCACCGGCATCCGTACGGTGGCCGCCGGTGAGTCGCTCCTCTCCCCCGTGGCGACCCGCAGTCTCATCACCCGGTTCCTCGCCACCCCCGAGCCCGGGAACCAGCTGGCGTCGCCCGAGCGCCTCGCCGCTCTCACCGACCGCGAGCGCGAGGTGATGGCGCTGGCCGCCGAGGGCAAGCCCAATGACAAGATCGCCGAGGAGCTCTTCGTCAGCCCGCTCACCGTACGCACTCACGTCCATCGCGCCATGACGAAGCTCGACGCCCGCGACCGGGCCCAATTGGTGGTCATCGCCTACCAGTCGGGCCTGGTGCAGCCCGCGCCACCGCCTCCGCAGTGACCGCGGTGTCAGTGGGGGGGCGGTGTCAGCCGGCGGCGGCGTGGCGCAGTGCGCGCCGGAGGATCTTGCCGCTTGTGGTCTTCGGCAGTTCCGTGAGCAGCTCGATGCGCCGGGGTGCCTTGTACGCGGCCAGGCGGGCGCGGCAGTGTGCGACCAGCTCCTCGGCGGTCGCCGTGTGCCCCGGCCGCAGGCTGACGTAGGCCGCGACGGTCTCCCCGCGGTAGGCGTCGGGCTCTCCCACCACGGCGGCCTCCTGGACACCGGGGTGCGTGTAGAGGACGTCCTCGACCTCGCGCGGCCACACCTTGAAGCCCGAGGCGTTGATCATGTCCTTCTTGCGGTCCACGACATAGAACCAGCCGTCGCCGTCCATGAAGCCGACGTCACCGGTCAGCAGCCGCCCGCCGGGGAGCGCCTCAGCGGTCGCGTCCGGGCGGTTCCAGTAACCGGGTACGACCATGGGGCCATCGACGGCGATCTCGCCGATGCTGCCAGGCCGCAGGTCCTCGCCGTTCTCGCCGACGATGCGAGCGCCCACGCTCGGCATGGGCAGGCCGATCGAGACGGTGCCGGAGTCCGGGTCGACGGGCGCCTCACGGCCCGGGGGGACGTTGATGCAGGGGGCCGTGCACTCCGTGAGCCCGTAACCGTTGAGGATGGAGTGGCCGGTGAGGTCGCGGAAGCGGCTCACCACGGCTTCCGGCAGCGGCGCTCCCCCGGAGTGGATGACGCGCAGCGAGGAGAAGGCGTCGGCGGCGAAGTCGGGGTGGGACATCAGCGCGATGAACGCCGTGGACGGGCCGACCATGTATGCCGGGCGTTCGCGACGGAGCGTCTCCAGCATGACGCCCGGCTGGAACCGGCCGGACAGGGCCAGGGTGCCGGCCAGGTCCATGGCGGCGAGCAGCTGGCAGACCATGCCGGTGATGTGGAACAGGGGCGCCATGGCGAGCACCGTGGAGCCCGTCGGGACGCCGAGGTACAGCCGGTGCATGGCGGCGTTGACCGTCAGGTTGCGGTGGGTGTTGGTGGCGCCCTTGGGGGTGCCGCTCGTGCCGGAGGTGTAGGAGATCAGGGCGATGTCGTCGGGGACGGTGCCCGGATCGGCGACGTTCGCGCCGGCGCGGGACCGGGCTGTCTCGAGCAGGTCCTCGACACCCTCGCCGGCAGGCTCACCGGCAGCGATCGCGCCACCGTCGCGGCCGTTCGCGGCCCGCGTGCCGGATTCGCGGACCGTGAGGGCGATGCGGACGCCCGCGGCGGCGGCCGTGGCGCCGACGTGCTCGGCCCATGCGCCCTCGCCGCTGACCAGGGCGGTCACGCCGGCGTCCCGCAGCATGTGGTCGAGCTCCTGCCGGTACATCGGGTTCAGCGGGACGACCACGCCTCCCGCCTTCCATGCGCCGAGCAGGGCGAGGACGAAGTGCGGCGTGTTCTGCAGGTAGAGCCCGAGCCGGTCGCCCTTGCGGAATCCGCGCTCCAGCAGATGTGCGGCGACACCGGTGCTCACCTCGTCGACCTGGCGGTACGTCATAGGCGCCCCGAACGAGGTCAGCGCCGGCCGGTCGGGGGCGGCAGCCACCGCGTCGGCGAACATCTCGAGCGCCGTACGGGGTGACGCCGTCCCGGCCCGGCGGGCCGTCTCGGAGTGCAGCGCCATCCAGGGCTTGTCGTCGTACCAGCTCATCGCGGCTCGGGTTACCTTTCGCTGGGGCCTCCCCCGGGCGGCGACACGGGGGCGGATTCGGTGGGGCAGGGGGTTCCGGACGGTCAGGACGGGTCCTGCGTCGGGGCGAGTCCTACGTCGGGACGGGGGTCCTGCGTCAGGACGGATCCTGGGGCAGGACCGGTCCGCCGACACGGCGGGAGTGCCCCCGGTACAGGGCGACGAGGGTGCCGTCCTGTGTGCGCACGTCGACGTCGTAGACCCCCGAGCGGTGGCCCTGGTGGGCCGCGCGGGCCTCGGCGGTCAGCACGTCCCCCGGCTTGGCGGGTGCGGGGTAGGAGATGGTCGCGGACGTCGACACGGTGACGTGGTTGCCGGCATTGGCCGCGTACGCGAGCGCCGTGTCGGCGAGCAGATACGTCATCCCGCCGTGGCAGATCCCGTGGCTGTTGAGCATGTCCGGGCGGACGGTCATCACCATGCGGGCGTATCCGTCGGCCACCTCGTCGACGCGGATGCCGTGCGCCCGGGCACAGTGGTCGCCGTCCATGAGGTGGGCCGCCACGTGGGCCGCGAGCGAGTCGTTCACCGGTTCCTGAGAGACGGTCACAGCCGCGCCTTTCCCGTGTCCGCGAACGACCCGGGAGTGGCCGGTCCATCTCGAGGAACCGACCCCGGAATTCAATAATCGCTCGCCATCGTGCGTTAACTGCTACAACTTCACGCCGACGGGCGCCCCACTGTCAAGGGGTCGAGGATCATGTCGCGGATCACAAATGAGCTTTGAGCTGCTGCTTCTGCGGCTTCCCGGAGGGCGGCAGGCCGGCTGCCCGATGCGCCGCCTGCCGCCCCCCGTGCCGTCCTCATCCCACCTCCACGACCTCCCCGACCTCCCCGGCATCCGCGGCATCCGCGGCATCCGGTGACGCTTCAGGCACAGCTGCCGCCGCCGCGGCGGAGGTGACCCCCGCGGCCGCCTTCTGGAACTGCGTCCGGTGCAGTTCGGCGTAGCGCCCGTCCGCCGCCAGCAGCTCCTCGTGGGTGCCGCGCTCCACGACCCGCCCCTCCTCGACGACGAGGATCAGGTCGGCGGCGCGCACCGTCGACAGCCGGTGGGCGATCACGACGGCGGTGCGGCCGTCCAGGGCCTCGGTGAGGGCCTCCTGCACGGCGGCCTCCGAGGTGTTGTCGAGGTGGGCCGTGGCCTCGTCCAGGATGACGACGCGCTGGCGGGCGAGCAGCAGGCGGGCGATGGTCAGACGCTGGCGTTCGCCGCCGGAGAGCCGGTAGCCGCGTTCGCCGACGACCGTGTCCAGGCCGTCGGGCAGCGAGCGGACGAGCTCCTCGAGGCGGGCGCGCCGCAGCACGTCCCACAGTTCGTCGTCAGCGGCGTCGGGGCGGGCGAGCAGCAGGTTGGCGCGGACGGTGTCGTGGAAGAGGTGGCCGTCCTGGGTGACCATGCCGAGGGTCTCGCGCAGGGAGACGGCGGACAGGTCGCGTACGTCTTCGCCGCCGATGCGTACGGCGCCTTCGTCGGCGTCGTACAGGCGCGGCAACAGCTGCGCGATGGTGGACTTGCCCGCTCCCGACGAGCCGACGAGGGCCACGGTCTGACCGGGCTCGGCGCGGAAGGAGATGCCGTGCAGCACCTCCGCTCCGCCGCGGGTGTCCAGCGAGGCGACCTCCTCCAGGGATGCGAGCGAGACCTTGTCCGCGGACGGGTAGCCGAAGCGCACGTTGTCGAACTCGACCGACACCGGCCCCTCGGGGACGCTCCGGGCGTCCGGCTTCTCCTCGATCAGCGGCTTGAGGTCGAGGACTTCGAAGACCCGCTCGAAGCTGACGAGTGCGCTCATGACCTCGACGCGGGCGCCGGCGAGCGAGGTCAGCGGTGCGTAGAGGCGGGTGAGCAGCAGGGCGAGCGAGACGACAGCGCCCGGTTCGAGGCTGCCATGCAGCGCGTAGTACCCGCCCAGGCCGTAGACCAGCGCGAGGGCGAGCGCGGAGACCAGGGTGAGAGCGGTCATGAAGGCCGACTGCGCCATGGCCGTGCGCACGCCGATGTCCCGTACCCGGCTGGCCCGCGCGGCGAACTCGGCGGACTCCTCGTCGGGCCGCCCGAACAGCTTCACGAGGGTGGCGCCGGGCGCGGAGAACCGCTCGGTCATCCGGGTGCCCATCGCGGCGTTGAGGTTGGCGGCCTCCCGCTGCATCTTCGCCATCCGGCTGCCCATACGGCGCGCGGGCACGACGAAGATCGGGAGCAGAACGAGCGCGAGGAGGGTGATCTGCCAGGACAGGGTGAGCATGACGGCGAGGGTGAGCAGCAGCGTGACGATGTTGCCGACCACACCGGAGAGGGTGTTGCTGAACGCCCGCTGCGCGCCGATCACGTCGTTGTTGAGCCGGCTGACGAGCGCTCCCGTGCGCGTGCGCGTGAAGAACGCGACCGGCATCCGCTGCACGTGGTCGAAGACCGCCGACCGCAGGTCGAGGATGAGCCCTTCGCCGAGGGTCGCCGACAGCCACCGGCCGAGCAGACCGAGCCCCGCCTCGGCGAGCGCTATGAAGGCGATGTACACGGCCAGCCGGGCGACCGTGCCGGAGTCCTTTCCGGACACGATCGCGTCGACGACGTGTCCCGCCAGGACCGGCGTGGCGACGGCGAGCAGCGCGGTCGCGATGCTGAGCAGCACGAACAGTGCGATGCGGCGCCGGTGCGGGCGGGCGAAGGCGGCGATGCGGCGCAGTGTGGCGCGGGCGAAGGGGCGGCGGTCCTGCTGCGCGTTCATGACGCTGTGCAGCTGGTGCCAGGCGGTGGTTTCCATGCTCATGAGTAGGAAGGTAGAACCTCGAGCGACGTTGAGGTCAAGGGATCGGCGACCCCTGGGTCTACCTGGAGGTCTTCGACGGCGGCCGTGGGAAGCTCGTGGCCCGGACGTCAGCCTGCGTCTGCGCGCCCGCAACCAGGAGTTGGGACGGTATGGGAACCTCTGGCGATGTGACCGCCGTACGAGTGCGACGCCCTGAGGGGCTCACCCGCCGCCTGCCTGTGCGTGAGGTGCTCTGCCTGCTTCCGCTGGCCTTGGTGCTGGTCGTGGCGGTGCGCCACTGGCCGGTGCTCGATGAGGGTTTCCACCGGCTGGCCGGCGCCGAGTGGCCGTGGCTGCTCGCGGCGGTGGGGGCCACCTGCCTCACGTGGGTCGCCGCGGCGATCACCCGGCAGGGCGCGCTGGTCGAGAGGCTGCCCTCGCTGCGGCTGCTCGCCACGCAGTTCGCGGCGGGCGCGGCCAACCATCTGCTGCCGTCCGGCCTCGGCGCGGGCGCGGTGAACCTGCGGTTCATGGCGGTGTGCGGGGTGCCGCTCGCCCGTTCGTCGGCTGCTCTGGCGCTGTATCTGCTGGCCGAGTCGGTCGGCCGCGTGGGCCTGCTCCTTGTACTGCTGTTCGCCTTCCCCGACGCGCTGCGGCTCGGAACCCTCCTTCCCCATGGGGCCGTGGGACCGCTGCTGGTCGCCGCCGGTGCGGTGCTCTGTGTCGCGGTGGCGGTGCTTCTTGCCGTACGCCGCCTGCGCACGGCCGTGTTCTCCTTCCTGCGCACCGCCCTCGGCGAGGCCCGCGGTGTACACACCCGTCCGGCCCGCGCCCTGGCGTTGTGGGGCGGATCGCTGGCCTTTCCCGCGTTGCAGGCGGCCGTTCTGGTGGCGGTGGGACAGGCGCTGGGCCTGGGGATTCCGGTGGCTCACATGGCGGTCGCGTATCTGGCGGCGACGGTCGCGGTGGCCCTGGTGCCCACGCCGGGCGGCCTCGGCTCAGTGGAGGCCGCGCTCGTGGTGGCGCTGGTCGCGGCGGGCGCACCGGTGGCCGTAGCGACCGCGGTGGTCCTGGCGTTCCGGATCATCACGGTCTGGCTGCCACTACTGCCGGGGGCGCTGGTGCTCGGTGCGCTGGTTCGGCTGAAGGTGATCTGATCCGACCCCTCGAATAGGTATCTCAGATGCGCATTTGATAGCGTCAGTGCGTGAGGTTGACGAAGTTCAGTGACCTGGCACTGCGCGCAGTGATGCGCCTCGCGGTGGTGCGGGACGGCGAGTCCCTGACGACACGCGAGGTCGCCGAGGCGATGGACGTGCCGTATACCCACATGGCCAAGGCCGTGACGCGGTTGCAGCAGCTCGGCGTGCTGGAGGCCCGGCGCGGCCGCGGCGGCGGCCTGGACCTGACCAGCCTCGGCCACACGGCCTCGATCGGCTGGCTGCTGCGCGAACTGGAGGGCGAGGAGGAGGTCGTGGCCTGCGAGGGCGACCCACCCTGCCCACTGCGCGGAGCATGTCGGCTCCGCGGCGCCCTGCGTACGGCCCAACAGGCCTTCTACGCCTCGCTCGACCCCTTGACGGTGGCCGACGTGGTGGCATCCCCCACCGAACCCGTCCTGCTACGGCTCACCGGGACGAGCTCCGCCTGACCTCCCGGCCGCGCGCCGCTCACCCACCGTTTGCCGACGGCGCGACAGCGCCACCGGGCCGCGTCCCGCCCCCGCACACCCCCTGGCCACCTCACACCCAAAAACACGAAGATCATTTACCAATTTGGAGGTCGTAGATGCTCTCCGAGCAGTCCACCCCGGTCATTCGCGCCACCCTGCCCGCCGTCGGGGCAGCCCTGGGCGAGATCACCGACCGTTTCTACCGGGGGTTGTTCGCCGCCCACCCCGAGCTCCTGCGCGATCTGTTCAACCGCGCCAACCAGGCGGGCGGACAGCAGCGGCAGGCGCTCGCCGGCTCCATCGCCGGGTTCGCGACCGCGCTGGTCGCGAACCCCGGCACCCGACCCGACGTGATGCTCTCCCGGATCGCCCACAAGCACGCCGCGCTCGGCATCACCTCCGACCAGTACAAGATCGTCCACAAGCATCTGTTCGAGGCGATCGCCGACGTGCTCGGCGACGCGGTCACCCTCGAGGTGGCCGCAGCCTGGGACGAGGTCTACTGGCTGATGGCGAACACCCTGATCGCGCAGGAGGCGCAGCTCTATCAGGAGGCCGGAGTGGCCGAGGGCGAGGTCTGGCGGAAGATGCGGGTGACCGGGCGACAGCAGGAGTCGGCCGACGTGGTCTCCTTCACCTTCGTTCCGGCCGACGGCCGCTCCATCAGCCCCTTTCTTCCGGGCCAGTACGTCAGCGTCCAAGCCCAGCTGGCGGACGGTGCACGGCAGATCCGCCAGTACAGCCTCTCGTCGCGCCCGGACCGCCCGGAGTGGCGCATCACCGTCAAGCGTGTCCGCGACGGCGCCGGTCCGGAGGGCGAGGTCTCGTCCTGGCTGCACGAGCACGTACGGCCGGGCGACCTGCTCACCGTGTCGGCCCCTTTCGGCGGTCTGACCCTGCCGGACGGCGACCGCCCGTTGCTGCTCGCGTCCGCCGGAATCGGCAGCACACCGATGCTGTCCATGCTGGACCATCTGGTGGCGACCGAATCCACCCGCCCGGTGACCGTGCTGCACGCCGACCGCTCCCCCTCCCACCACGCTCACCGCGACGAACTGGCCCGGCTCGTCAGGGCGTTGCCGCACGCGGAGTCGCACCTTTGGTACGAGACTCCGGACGCGACGGTGCCCACTGCACGGGCCGGGCTGACGGACCTGAGCGTGGTGGATCTGCCCGCCGGCCTCACGGCGTACCTCTGCGGCCCGCTGCCGTACATGCGCTCGGTTCGCGGAGAACTGCTGCGCCGGGGCGTGCCCGCGGCCGACATCCACTACGAGGTCTTCGGCCCCGACCTCTGGCTCGGCCAGGACTGACCGGCCGCTTGTGCCGGACCTGCGGACGCCCGGCGGAGAGCGGTGCGGCGGTGACGCGCGGATACTGGACCGCGAGTGGACGAGGACGACGCCGGGGCCCGGCCGTCCCGGACGCGGAGGTGTCCTTCGATGCGTGATCACCTGCCCATCGCCGTCGGCGTGGACGGTTCCCCCGAGAGTCTGGCCGCCGCCGACTGGGCCGCGCGCGAGGCACACCGCCGCTCGCTCGCGCTCCGGCTGGTGCACGGCTGGATCTGGCAGGCGCACGACATGCCGGCTCCACGGGACCTCGAAGCCCAGAAGCAGTGGGCCCGCTCCATGCTGAGGGAGGCCGAGCAGAACCTGCGGGCCCGCCACCCCGGTCTGACGATCACTTCCGAGGAGCTGTCGGGACCGGCGTCCGAGGCGCTGGCGGAGCACGCCGAGCACGCCGAGATGCTGGTACTGGGCTCCAGCGGGCACGGAACCATCGCGGGCTTCGTGCTCGGCTCCGTCGGCCTGCGCGTGCTCGCCCGGGCGAAGGGCCCGGTGGTGATGGTGCGGGCGCACGAGCAGTCCACCGCCGAGCACGACGGCGGCGAAGTGGTCGTGGGCGTCCAGGACCTCGCCGAGCCCGCCGGTCCGCTGCTGGACTTCGCGTTCGCCGCGGCGGCCGCTCGTGGGGCGACGCTGCGCGCCGTCCACGCCTGGCGTCTGCGACCCGTGTACGGATACGGCGAATCCGCCGAGGAGACGTCCGCCGGCGGGAGGGAAGGCGTGCCCGCGCGGAAGGAGCGGGCTCTCGCCCAGGCCCTGGAACCGTGGCGGACGAAGTATCCCGAGGTCGGCGTGGAACAGACCGTCGACCTCGCCTACCCGTCCGGGGTCATGCTGGACGCCGCCGCCCAGGCCGGGCTCCTCGTCGTCGGCCGCCGGATACGCCGCCTCCATCTCGGCATGCGCCTCGGCGCCGTCGCCCACGCGGTTCTCCACCATGCGGCCGCGCCGGTGGCTGTCGTCCCGCACACGTGAGGGTGACCACCGCCGCGGCCGGGTGCTCCGAGAGGACCCGGCCGTCCGGTGGTCACCCTTGTCACGATCAGCGCACCGCGATCTCCCGGCCGGAGATGCTCACGGTCTCGATGCGCACCCACATGTCGCGCTCGCCGCCCGCCCAGGGCGCGGTATACGCCCGCTCCTCCAGCCGGCGTACCGCATCGGGCTCCGTCACGGCCCGGGCGTGGCCCCGGACGAGCACGCTCCAGCCCTGACTGAGCGCATCGTCGATCCGGTCGATCTCGAAGCCGACCTCGGAACCGGCGGCGGCCGCCGGCTCCGTGCCGGGCGCGGTGCAGTAGACGACCGCCCCGTCGATGACGCTGTAGTTGACCGGCATGATGACCGGCCCCAAGGGGGTGGGTATCGCGAGCCGCCCCACGCCGTGCGTGGCCAGCCGCGCCCAGCACTCGTCGGGACTCAGCTCGACCAGCTCGGGATGGTAGGCCGCCCGGCCCGTTCCCGGTGGGAGATCTGCGCCCCCTCCGCACAGGGCGGCCACTGTGGTTTCCAGAACGTCGGCCAGCCTGATGAGGATGCCGATGCCTGGGGTCGCTGCAGGGTTCTCCTCCACGTACTGCAGATAGCCGGGGGCCGTGCCCGCCCGGACGGCCGTTTCCTTCCGGGTGAGCCCGAGTTCCTCGCGTCGTCGCTGGATGCGGCGCCCGATGTCTCCCCGGGCCGTCCCTGTCCTCGCGGCCCCGGCGTTCGAACGCGTCTGCTCGGACACGGCGGGTCACTTCCCTTCGTCGGCCCCCCGGACCAGCAGGGCATCGTGCTGCTCCGCGAGGACGACCTTGAGCGCGCCGGTGTCGGCGGCCCGGGCGAAGACGTCGTACGCCTCCTCCATCTCGTCCGGCGGGAAGGTGTGCGTGACCAGGGACGACACGGGCAGGCGTCCGGCGGCCATCATGCGCAGCAGGGTCGGCGTGGAGTGGGTGTCGACCACCCCGGTGGTGATCGTCACGTCCTTGTTCCACAGGTCTTCGAGGTGCAGGGTCGCGGGCTTGCCGTGCACGCCTACGTTGGCCACGTGCCCGCCGGGCCGCACCATGCGCGTGCACAGCTCGAAGCTCTCCGGCACGCCCACCGCTTCGATGACCACGTCGGCCCCCAGGCCGTCGGTGAGGTCGGCGACCAGCTCGTCGGGGCCCTCTCCGGGGGCGGCCACCGCGTCGGCACCGAGGTGTTTGGCCGCGTCCAGGCGGATGGGCGCGAGGTCCACGGCGATGATCCTCTCGGGCGAGTACAGCCCGGCCGCGGCGATCGCTGCGAGTCCGACGGGTCCGGCGCCGACGACGGCGACGGTGTCTCCGGGACGTACGCCGCCCTTCAGCACGCCGACCTCGTAGGCCGTGGGGTAGATGTCGGCCAGCAGCACGGCGTCTCTGCTGTCCAGCACGCCGGGCAGGACGTGCAGGGACATGTCGGCGTGGGGCACGCGGACGTACTCCGCCTGCGTGCCGTCGATCAGGTGGCCCAGCATCCATCCCCCGCCGCCGCGGCACTGCCCGTACATCCCCTCGCGGCAGAAGCGGCAGCGGCCGCAGGCCGTGATGCACGAGACCAGCACCCGGTCGCCAGGGCGGACCGAGCGTACGTCGCTGCCCACCTCGACGACCTCGCCGACCGCTTCGTGCCCGAGGACCGTGCCGGGCTGCACCTCCGGCACATCGCCCTTGAGGATGTGCAGATCGGTGCCGCAGATCGTGTTGACGTCGACGCGGACGACCGCGTCGGTGGCGTCCTCGACGTCGGGGTCCGGAACATCCTCCCAGGCGGACTGCCCGGGGCCATGGAAAACGAGTGCCTTCATGACGCCCTCCTCCTCCCCCTCCGTCCCCTGCCCCTCCGTCCCTCCGTCGAAGCGGCCCGCACAGCACCGTCTCCGGGTGCGCGGCGCAGCACCTCCCTCGCATCCGAGAGGCACACAAACAGACTCCCACGGGCTACGAAAAGGGACCATTCGGACCTCTCACCTGGCGTGATCCTCGCCGAGATGCCGTGCAGGTGGAGGGGTGCCAGCCTGGATACGGAACGTCATGTTCGGACCATCCGTCCGGGAGGCGGGCGCTTCTCAGGGCGTTTGCGTGGAAGGAGCCCCGGCATGGCCACTCATGTCAGCGGCGCAGGAAGGGGACAGGGCCGCGCGGCGGCCGAAGTGGGTCCCTGGGTAATGGGATGGACCGCTGCCGCCGCGGTTCTGATGATTTTCGGCGGCATCATGGCGATCTTCGCGGGCATAGCGGCGATCGCCAACGACAACGTGTTCGTCGTGCATAACACCTTCGTGTACGCGTTCAACCTCACCGGCTGGGGCTGGGTCCACATGATTCTCGGTGTGCTCATCGCCGTCGCCGGTGTCGCGCTGTTCACCGGCGCCACCTGGGCCCGGGTCACCGGTGTGGTACTCGCAGGGCTCAGCATGATCGCCAACTTCGTCTGGCTGCCCTATGCCCCTGTCTGGTCGATCGTGCTGATCGTCATGGACGGTTTCATCATCTGGGCGCTGTGCTCACCGCGCCGCGAGTCGACGGTCGCCTAGGGCGCGTATCGAGTCGTGATCAATGGGTGGTCCGGGTGAGGTCTTTGAGCCAGATCATCGAGGCGCGCAGGTGGAGTCCGGCGAGATAGC